>NZ_CAMPPP010000001.1:345000-650214 GCF_946901175.1 Pseudomonas sp. Marseille-Q5117
GTCACAATGGCTGGCCATCCTGTGCATTATTCTGGCGTCAGTGGGCGCAACCATGACCATGGGCAGCGGAGCAAAGCCTGCTGTCGCGGCCGACTGAAGCGTTATAGAAAGTGGGGTCTGGTAATTGGCGCTCATTTAGGCCATGTTTAGCTTCGTAACCCATCGCCATGCATGGATTTTTTCGCAAAGGACGGCACAACGCTGCAAACGCGAGCGAATACAGGCAGACCCGAGCACCAGACTCGTGGCCGCTATTAAGGATGGTAATGAAACGAATTTTGCTATTGATCGCCCTGCTGGCGATCGCGAGTTGCGCAGCGACCTCGGAAACCCAGGTCAAACGCGGCAAGAAGGGGCTGCATATCAACTGTTCCGGACTTTCATCCTCATGGGACAAGTGCTACACCAGCGCCGCCAATTCCTGCGCGCCCAAGGGTTACAAGGTGATCGCCAAATCCGGGGACACCGTCGAAGAACCTGGCGATTATCCGTTCGGCCTGAACCCCGCCGGTTATACCAGCCGCAGCATGATCGTCATCTGCAAATAACTACTCGGCTCGTGGCAAAGCGAGCTGACGCGTAATTTCCTCGTGACTCGAGCGCAACACCGTACGCTGCACGTCCGGTGTTGCCAGCATCCGCGCGACCACCAATGCACCCACGCATTGTGACAGCACCGACCAGGCCAGACTCTCGCTTTCCAGTATCTCGGCCCAGCCCTGCTGAAGGCGGCAGATCCATTCTTCAGCCTGCTCACGCACCTGTACATCGGCACGGGCAATCTCCGCGCCCAATGTCGGCAGCGCGCAACCGGCCTCGGGTTGCTCGACATGGGCCATGCTCAGGTACTGCTTCAGACAACGCTCCAGCCGCTGCCGATCTGCACCGCCCTGGCCACCAAGGCGCTCAAGACTTTCACTCAACTCTCGCTCGACGATGGCAGCGAACAACGCATCCTTGGATGAAAAGTGGCTGTAGAACGCGGCGCCACTCAAACCGATGGCTTTCATCAGGCCATCCACGCCCACCGTGGAAAACCCCGATTTCTTTGCCGACAGCGCGCTGCTTTGCAGCAATCGTTCGCGGGTTTCCGATTTGTGTCCGGCCGAATAACGCATGTCATCTCCTGAAGTAGATCGCCTTGACGCTGCCCGAATCCTAGCATAACGTTCGTTAACTAAACGATCGTTAACCCAAAGGGATTCACCCATGAATAACAAGAAGGTCGTGTTGGTTGTCGGGGCCGGTGATGCCACCGGCGGGGCCATTGCCAAGCGCTTTGCCAGTGAGGGATTTATAGCCTGTGTGACCCGGCGCAGCGCCGACAAATTGCAGCCTCTGGTTGACGCAATCATCGCTGATGGCGGTGAGGCCCATGGTTTTGCCTGCGATGCGCGCAAGGAAGAAGACGTCATCGCCTTGATCGAAGACATCGAAACCCGCGTCGGCCCGATTGAGGCCTTTGTCTTCAACATCGGCGCCAACGTGCCTTGCAGCATTCTCGAAGAAACCGCGCGCAAATATTTCAAGATCTGGGAGATGGCCTGCTTCTCCGGTTTTCTCAATGCCCGTGAAGTGGCCAAGCGCATGGTCACTCGGCAGCGCGGCACGATTCTGTTCACTGGTGCCACGGCCGGGCTGCGCGGTGCTTCTGGATTTGCCGCTTTCGCCGGAGCCAAACACGGCATCCGCGCACTGGCGCAAAGCATGGCGAGAGAGTTGGGGCCGATGAACATCCATGTCGCCCACGTCGTAGTTGATGGTGCGATCGATACCGACTTCATCCGCAACAGCTTTCCCGAGAAATACGCGACCAAGGATCAGGACGGCATTCTCGATCCAGGGCACATCGCTGAAAACTATTGGTATCTGCACAGTCAGCCACGGGATGCCTGGACCTTCGAGCTGGACCTGCGCCCATGGAACGAACGCTGGTAAGCCCTCCCCCCTCATTACAACAATAAGAGAGCGATTTGATCATGACGAAAACCGTGGAATTCTATTTCGACCTCGGCAGCCCCACCACCTATCTGGCGCACACCCAGCTAGCGAAAATCTGCGCCGATACCCGGAGCGAACTGATCTACATCCCGATGCTGTTGGGTGGCGTGTTCAAAGCCACCGGCAACGCTTCGCCGGCAATGATTCCGGCCAAGGGCCGCTACATGTTTCAGGACCTCGATCGCTTCGCCAAACGCTACGGCGTACAGCTCAGATTCAATCCGCACTTTCCAATCAACACGCTGATACTGATGCGTGCCGTCACTGGCATGCAGATGCGCCAGCCGCAGCGTTTCGCCGAGTTCGTCGATTGCCTGTTCAAGGCGCTTTGGGTAGAAGGCCGTAACCTCGACGATCCGCAAACCGTTGCCGCCGTGCTGACTGAAAACGGCTTCGACCCCCAAGAGATAATGGCGCTGACCAACGATGAATCAGTAAAAGCCGCACTCAAGGAAAACACCGAAGCCGCCATCAAGCGCGGCGTTTTCGGTGCCCCCAGCATGTTCATTGGCGATCAGTTGTTCTTCGGTCAGGATCGACTCGACTTCGTAGAAGAGGCATTGCGCCAGGATTGAAGCCGAGACCCAAGGCACCGCGAGCGGCGCCTTGGGTAAATCGATCAAATGGCCACAGTGCGCTCGTTCAACCAGCTCAACGCCGCGCCATCCAGCAATGGACTCAGTCGCTCACGCACTTCGCAGTGGTAGTCGTTCAGCCACTGCTTTTCTTCGTGGGTCAACAGGTCAGCAATCAGGCAGCGGGTATCGATCGGGCACAGCGTCAGGGTTTCGAACTTGAGGAAGTCGCCGAATTCGCTGCTGCCGGCCTCGCGGTTCATCGCCAGGTTCTCGATGCGCACGCCCCAGCGGCCCGGGCGATAAGTGCCGGGTTCGATCGAGGTAATCATCCCCGGCTGCATCGCCGTCTGCGGTGCCGGTGCCGCTTGATAAGCAATCACTTGCGGACCTTCGTGAACGTTGAGGAAATAGCCCACGCCATGACCGGTGCCGTGACCGTAGTCGACGTTGTCAGCCCAGATCGGCGCACGAGCGATGGCGTCGAGCAGCGGCGACAGAATGCCTTTCGGGAATCGTGCCCGCGACAGCGCAATCACGCCTTTCAACACGCGCGTGCAATCCTGTTTCTGCTCCTGGGTCGGCGTACCCACCGGGACCATGCGCGTGATGTCTGTGGTACCGCCGAGGTATTGACCACCGGAATCGATGAGCAACAGACCATCACCCTCGATCAGCGCATGCTCCTCTTCGGTAGCGTGATAGTGCGGCATCGCGCCATTGGCGTTGAACGCGGCAATCGTGTTGAAGCTCAGCGAAACGTAATCGGGACGACGCTCACGGGCAGCGGTAAGTTTCTCGTCGATGGTCAGTTCGGTGATGCGCTCGCGCCCCCATGCCGATTCCAGCCAGGCAAAGAATTCGCACAACGCCGCGCCATCCTGCTCCATGGTTTTACGGATGTGTTGAGCGTCGGCTTCGCTTTTCTGCGATTTGGCCAACGTAGTCGGGTTGAGACCCTCGACCAGTTTCACGCCACTGTCCAGGTTATCCAGCAACCCCGTGGTCACTCGCGCCGGATCGACCAGCAGGCTCGCGCCGCTCGGCACAGCACGCAACGCATCGGCCACTTCGCTGTAGTCACGCAGCGTCACGCCATCCTGCTCGAGTACCGCGCGCAGATCGGCATCGACCTTGCTCAGCGCCACAAACAGCGTGGCCTGTTGCTGATTGATCAAGGCGAACGAAACAAACACCGGATTGAACGAAACATCACCGCCACGCAGGTTGAACAGCCAAGCGATGTCGTCGAGGGTGGCGATGAAATGCCAGTCGGCACCACGCTCTTGCAAGGTTTCGCGCAATTTCGCGAGTTTCTCGCCACGGCTGACGGTCGCTTGTGGCGGCAGATGCTGATAGATCGGCGCGTTCGGCAGGCTCGGGCGATCACGCCAGACTTCCTGCAACAGGTCGATATCGGTGCGCAGGCGAGCACCGCGTGCCTCAAGCTTGCTGCTCAGTGTGCGCGCCGAAGCCACCGCCATTACCGCACCATCCACGGCAACCACGCCGCCCTCGAGGGTTTGCTCCGCCAGCCAGTCCAGCGGGCTCGGCTGCCCCGGTTGCAGCTTGACCAGTTCGATGCCGCTGCCGTTAAGCTCTTTCGTCGCCTGTTCCCAGTAACGACTGTCGGCCCACACACCGGCGAAATCCGCAGTGACGATCAGCGTACCGACCGAACCGTGAAAACCCGACAGCCATTGCCGGCCCTGCCAGTAACCCGGCAGGTATTCCGAAAGATGCGGGTCGGCGGACGGCACCAGCAGCGCATGGATACCTTCGCGGCGCATCAGTTCACGGGTATGCGCCAGGCGCTGAAGCACCGATCCTTCGGTCAAGGTGTGGGAACTCATCATGTCTCCTGCTAATCGCGTCATCGTTATTGTTTGTAGCCGATAGTTTTCAGCTGTTTAAAGCCCTGTCGCCCAGAATGCCGGAGCATTGGCGCAGGCGGTTGTGATCAGGTCAACGGCCTTGTCGACATCCTCAACGGTGGTAAACCGCCCGAGGCTCAAGCGAATGGTGCGCCCCGCCAGCCGCGCATCGTGCCCGAGCGCGAGCAGCACGTGGGACGGCGCATTACTTGCGGAATTACACGCCGAGGTCGCGGAAAACGCGATCGAATGGCTCAATGCGGCGCTGTTGAACTCGCCCTCGCTGAAGGTCAGGCTCAGGGTGTGCGGAATACGTTGCGAGGCACTGCCATTGAGGCGCACGCCGGGCAACTTCAAAAGCTGTTCGAGCAAGCGTTCGCGTAAAGCGATGATGGATTTTTTCTCTTCATCGAATGCGTCGGCGGCCAAAGCGAAAGCAGCGCCCATCCCGGCAATCTGATGAGTCGCCAGGGTTCCGGAGCGCAGGCCACCTTCATGACCGCCGCCGTGGATCTGTGCCTGCAAGCGTTGCTGCGCCTGCGGGCCGACATACAAGGCGCCGATGCCTTTGGGACCGTAAAGTTTGTGTGCGGAAAACGACATCAGATCCACCGGCCAGCGGCTCAGATCGATCGCGACTTTGCCCGCGCCTTGCGCCGCATCAACATGAAACAACGCCTGCCGACTGCGCACCACTTCGCCAATCGCCTCGACATCGTTGACCGTGCCCAGCTCGTTGTTGACCAGCATCAGCGACACCAGAAAGGTGTCGTCACGCATCGCTTCGCTGACCGCTTGCGGCGTGATCAAGCCTTGGGCGTCCGGCACCAGATAGGTCACGGCAATGCCCGAGTCCTGCAATTGCCGAGCGGTGTCGAGAATGGCCTTGTGTTCGATCTGACTGGTAATGATATGGCCGCCGGAAATGCCACGGGCCTGGGCGACGCCTTTGAGGGCGAGGTTGTTGGATTCGGTGGCTCCGGAGGTCCAGACAATCTGCTCAGGCTGCGCGCCGACCAGATCGGCGACTTGCCGACGTGCCTGCTCGACCGTCTGCCGGGCCTGCTGGCCGAAAGCGTGGGAGCTGGACGCCGGGTTACCGAAGTTACCGTGAAAACCCAGACATTCGATCATCACCTGGATGACCCGCTCGTCCACCGGGGTGGTGGCGGCGTAATCGAAATACAACGGACGTGTGTTCATAAAGGACTCGCAGAGCGTGTTCCGGGATCAGGAGGCTCGTGTCTGCAAACGACGATGCACAGCCTCGTGAGCTGTGCATGGGTTCGAGAGCGTCATCAATACCTGATCGGATGCCGTTAAAGAAGTAGGGCTTCATTAAAAGTGCGTAGGAACGCTCCTGAAACCGAGCTTAACAGGCATCGGGCCGGCGATTGAAGCAATGCGTCAGTGAAAGCTTTCGAGAAGTAACGGATACAGCGAGATCACCAACAGCGCCGCCATGCCCCAATTGAACACGCGCAACCAGCGCGGATCTTTCAGCACATTGCGCAACAGCGTGCCGCACGCCGCCCACAGGCCGACACTGGGCAGGTTGATGATGGCGAACACCGCCGCGATGATTACGACGTTATAGAAATAACCCTGCATCGGCGTGTACGTGCTGATGGCGCCGATGGCCATGATCCACGCCTTGGGATTGACCCACTGGAACGCCGCGGCGCCCAGATAGCTGATCGGTTTCGCCTCGCCGTGGGCACTGTCGCCGACCGGGCCGGAGTGGGCGATCTTCCACGCCAGATACAACAAATACGCCGCGCCGACATATCGCAGCACCGTATATAGAATCGGATAGGCCTGAAACACCGCGCCAAGGCCGAAGCCCACCGCTACCACCAATAAAAAGAAGCCGCAGCTGATGCCGAGCATGTGCGGAATGGTGCGGTTGAAACCGAAATTCACTCCGGACGCCAGCAACATGGTGTTGTTCGGCCCCGGTGTGATCGAGGTGACAAGGGCAAACAGGGCGAAGCCCAACAGCAGATCAAGCGAGAGGTTCATCGAGGCAGTCCATCCAGGGTCATTCAGCTTTTGACCCTATCCCACACGGCCCGGCAAACCCACGGACAGTTAGGGAAAACTTCAAGCAGTACAGTTTACTTTCAGCTCGGACGACCGTGCAGCTGTATGGCACGTTCGGCGCTCATCTCACCCTGTTGATCGAAGTCGAAAGCCTTCTGCGGCTGGCCGAGCAATTGGGCTTTTTTCGCGTGGTATTCGTCGAACGACAAGCCGCTGCGGTTCAGCGCTTCCAGCGCCAGTTCGCGGGATTCTTCAGCGGTGTAAGGGCGCAGCTCGGGCGAAACATGGCCGGCACAACCGGCGAGTACGGAAACAGCGAGCATCAGCGAAACAGTCAGTAAACGGTTCATGGGAGCGTCCTGGCGAGCAATGTGGGGTCGATGGAGAAAGGCTACGCCCGGGCACGCTCGCGCAGAAATCAACGCTCTCAATAGTGGCTATCAGCTTTGCGCTAATACTGGCTGACCGGCAAACGGCAGTGCAGCGCGTCGTCGTGGCTGCGGGCAATGCTGCTGTGCACCTGGAACGAATTGAAGGTCACGGTTTTCGCCCGATGGGTGCGGATCAATTGCCAGAAATCCTCCTCGCCGCTTTCGAAACTGCGAAAGGCCGCCTCCCCCGCTTCGCGACTTTGCCACTGCAAAAAGCTCAGCACGCGGCGGCCGTCGTCGCTGGCCTGCACGCTGGCGCTGAGAAACCCGTCGTAACGCTGGGCCAGCCCCTCGGTCTGCGTTGCCAGTGCCGAGACCAGCGCCACTTGCTGGCGGGGTTCGATTTCGAATTCGATCAATTGGGTAAAGCTGCGATTACTCATGGAAAGCCCCCACTTATCTTGAAGCGAGCCTTGCGACCCGAAGAGCTGCAGGGTAAAACCTCTAGTTAAGTCAAGGTCAAGAGTATTTTCCGCATGATCAGCAAGGAGCAGGTGCACAAGCCTCTCACCGTGGGTGAGGTTGCGGCGCGCAGTGGCGTCGCAGTCACGGCGCTGCATTTTTATGAAGCCAAAGGTTTGATCAAGAGTGAGCGCAATGCCGGCAATCAGCGCCGCTATCCGCGCGCCGTCTTGCGCCGGGTGGCGTTGATCAAAGTCGCGCAACGGCTGGGGATACCGCTGGCGGAAATCGGCGAAGCGCTGAAGATCCTGCCGCAGGATCGCGCGCCGTCGGCGGCGGACTGGAAAATGCTGTCTGAACAATGGCAGCGCGAGCTCGATGAACGGATCAGGCAACTGACACTGATGCGCGATCAGCTCACCGGGTGCATCGGCTGCGGCTGTCTGTCCATGGAGGCGTGTCCGTTACGCAATAAAGGCGACATGCTCGGTGACCGAGGGCCAGGCCCGCACTTTCGCGATGAGTGATGACGCTGCTCGTCGGCGAACAATTTGCGCAGCAAGGACGGTTCTATAGTGATTGCTCCGGGTAAATCCGGTGTAACCACATCTGTTGAAAACAAAAACAGGGAGAACGTCATGAGCGTCAAACCCATTCCCGAGGGGTATCACAGCATTACCCCGTATCTCGGCGTCCAACAGGCCGCCGAGGCCATCGAGTTCTACAAGAAAGCCTTCAATGCCAGCGAAGTCATGCGCCTGACCATGCCCGACGGCAACATCGGCCACGCCGAGCTGCGCATCGGCGACAGCGCGATCATGCTCGGCACGCCTTGCGACCAAGGGCCGTTGAGCAATCCACAGCAGGCGGTGTCGCTCGGCTTGCACCTGTATGTCACCGATGTCGACCAGTCCTTTCAACAAGCGCTGGATGCCGGCGCGCAAAGCGTCTCCGAGGTCAAAGACCAGTTTTACGGTGACCGCAGCGGTACCTTGAGAGATCCGTTCGGCCATCTGTGGTTTCTCGCCACACACAAGGAGGATCTGAGCGAAGAGCAGATTCGCCAGCGTGCGATGGAGATGTTCAGCCAAGGCTGAGGGCTTTTTGCCTCGGATCGACCGGCAAAAATGCACTGCCGATGTAATTGCGAAACATTTACTTTCATATCCGCTTTCGGGATTTTCTTCGCTCATCCGTCTTATAGGAATGCAGGCCGTTCGCGTAGGCAAAAGCCACGAACGGCCTCCCGGGGAGTTCCGTGCTGCGAAGCCCGTAGCCCGGCCCCTTCCACCGCAATCAAGACGCGCAATCATGTCGAAGAAATCCCGTTCCAAACTGTGGTTCCTGGTGCATAGCTGGCTGGCGTTGCCGATCTGGTTCTTTGTGCTGATCGTCTGTGTCACCGGCACGCTGGCGGTGGTCAGCCAGGAGATTGTCTGGCTGGCCAACCCGCAAATGCGCGCCAGTCAGCCGTCGGACGATGCGCCGCGACTTAGCTACGACCAGATTCTCGCCGCGATCAAACAGGCCGAGCCGCAAACCCTGGTGCAGAGCATCAATCGTCCGGACGAGTCGCACTTTGCCCTCGATGTCGAAGTCAGCTACCCCGACGGGCGCTCGTTGACGGTCTATGTCAATCCGTACACGGGGGTCATTCAGGGCACCGCGCCGGCCTTCGATTTCAAGGCCTTTACCCGCGCCCTGCATGGCTGGTGGCTGGTGCCGTTCACCAATGGCTACAGCTGGGGCTGGTATCTGGTGTCGCTGCTCGGCGTGCCGATGCTGGTGTCGCTGATCACCGGGCTGGTGGTGTACAAGCGCTTCTGGAAAGGTTTTCTGCGCCCGACCCTGCGCGTGCGCCACGGAGCGCGGATTTTCTGGGGCGACTTTCATCGCCTGTGCGGCATCTGGTCAATCTGGTTCATCGCGGTGATTTCCATCACCGGCATCTGGTTCCTGATCAAGGCGATCCTGTTCGATAACCAGATTTCCATTTCCAGCGAACCGATCATTCCGGCGATGTCCCGCGAAAGTGTGCCGATCTCGGCCGCCGGCACCCCGCCGCCGCGTATCAGCCTGGATCGCGCCATCGAAATCGCCCAGCAGAAGATTCCGGGGCTGGAAGCCAGCTACGTCAACCTGCCGGGCAATGCCTACTCGCACATGAGCGTCAGCGGCCGTGGCTGGTATCCGCTGATGTACCAGACCGCGACACTCAACCCGTACAACGGCGAAATGGCTTCCTCACGGTTGCTGTCCGATCGGTCCTCGCTGGAATTCGTCACCGAATCCATGCGCCCGCTGCACACCGGCGACTTCGGCGGCATCTGGATCAAATTGATCTGGTTCTTCTTCGGTCTGTTGCTGAGCATGATGATTCTCAGCGGCCTGCTGATCTGGACCAAGCGCACCGCCTTGGCCACCGCCAATGCGCTGAAACGCGAGGACAAGAAAAACCGCGTCACCGCTCAACCGGCGCTGCGCCGTGAACCTTCGGAGGCCAGCCTGTGAACAAAGCCATCTCGGTCACACCGCCCTCGCGCCTGTCGCGTTTCTGGCACAAGTGGCGTTTCCACATCAATGTCCTGCTGTTGCTGATCCCGCTGGGCTTCATGCCGAAATACTTTGCCGATGCCTCGCTGTTTCGCGGCGACAGTGGACTGGGCCAGCGTGAAATAGGCACCGTCCAGGTCGGCCCGTGGAGCCTGCGCCTGGCCGAACTGCGTGACGAGGCGCCGCACCTGAGCGGTCCGGCCGGCTATATGAAGGATTTCACTGCCGCCGTTTGTGATACCTGCGTCGAACAGGTCAAGGCTACTTACCTGCGCATCGGCAAGCCGCGCAGTCTGCGCGCCGCTGGCACGATCTTCTTCGGTGCGCCGTATCGCATGGGCACGCAAATGCCGATCCCGGCGAAGACCAAACCTGACGCCGAGCTGTGGATCACCATGGAAGGCTGGGACGGCAGCATGCACCAAGCCGCGATTCCCCTGAGCCAAGCCTCCCCCGCCACGGTTGCGTGGCTGAACAAACAAGGAGCCAAACCATGACTCGCTCGCCCCTTCAGACCCGTTTGCTCGCCAGCGCCGCGCTGCTGCTGAGCGCCGGTTTTAGTGCCAGCGCCCTGGCGCACAACCCGATGTGCGAATGCAAAGCCATCGATGCCGAACAGATCAAATGCACCGGCGGTTTTTCCGACGGCAGCGGCGCGCCGGGTGTGACCCTCGACGTGATCGGCTACGACGAAACCATTCTGGTGCCGGGCAAATTGGGTGATGACTCGACGCTGACGTTCAAGAAACCCGGCAGCGAGTTCTATGTGCTGTTCGACGCCGGCCCCGGCCACGTTGTGGAAATCGACCAGGCGGATATCGAAGCCCCATGAGTAGCCGGACGACGCAAGTGGTACGCCCGGCCGGCGCCGGTCATGAAACCCTCAATGTGCTGCTGTTGTGCCTGCTGATCCTCGCGGTCGCCGGCTCGGTGGTGGCGTGGCGCGGGGTTTCCCATGAACCGGAGCCGGTCGCCAGCAACCAGTACGACGCCCGCCGCGATCTCAGCGCCGCCGAGCAAGGCATCTATGCCGACCTGCGCGTGACCCTCGACGAAATCCGCTTGTTGCGCGAAGAGCAACAAGCCCTGCCGACGCCACAAATGCTCGCCGACGAAGGCTTCGCGCCGTTCGCGCAGGACGCCAGTTCGGTCAGTCGTGGCGGTCACGCATGGCAGATGTTCGCCGATCGCGCCTATTTCGGACGCAGTGCAACGCCTGATGTCGCCGGTTCATTTCTGATGCGTGTCGGCACTGACGCCAACGCGGCGCCGGACATCTGGCTGAACCGCAGCGCCGATTCCGCGCCTGCTGAAGATCTGTCTGACGCCGCGCTGTCCGCCGCTGGCTGGAAACAGATCGTCGCGCAATTCGATGCCGGGGTTACCCGCGAACATCGCCATTGATTCCTCGCCTTTATCCGAGAGAAGACTGCTTGCCCATGTCCATTTCATTTCCTCGCCGTCCATTGTTACGCCTGTTTCTGCTTGGCCTGTGCGCCTGCCTGCTGAGCCCGTTGGCCAGCGCCGAGCAAGGCAAACGCCTGCGTATCGGCATCACTCTGCATCCGTATTACAGCTACGTCGCCAACATCGTTGGCGACAAGGCCGAGGTGGTGCCGCTGATTCCTGCGGGCTTCAATCCGCACGCCTACGAACCGCGCGCCGAAGACATCAAGCGCATCAGCGGACTGGACGTGATCGTACTCAACGGCGTCGGTCATGATGACTTCGCCGACCGGATGATCGCCGCCAGCGAAACACCCAACGTCAAAACCATCGAAGCCAACGAGAACGTGCCATTGCTGGCGGCCACCGGTGTCGCTGCGCGCGGCGCTGGCAAAGTGGTCAATCCGCACACGTTCCTGTCGATCAGCGCCTCCATCGCCCAGGTCAACAACATCGCCCGCGAGCTGGGCAAGATCGATCCGGACAATGCCAAGACCTACACGCAAAACGCCCGCGCTTACGGCAAACGCCTGCGGCAGATGCGCGCCGACGCGTTGGCCAAACTGACCCAGGCACCCAACGCCGAGCTGCGCGTGGCCACAGTGCATGCGGCTTACGACTATCTTTTGCGTGAATTCGGTCTGGAAGTGACGGCCGTGGTCGAGCCGGCCCACGGCATCGAGCCAAGCCCGAGCCAGCTGAAAAAAACCATCGATCAATTACGCGAACTCGACGTGAAAGTGATCTTCTCCGAGATGGATTTCCCCTCCAGCTACGTCGACACCATCCAGCGCGAATCCGGGGTGAAGCTGTACCCGCTGTCGCACATTTCCTACGGCGAATACACCGCCGACAAGTACGAAAAGGAAATGACCGGCAACCTCAACACCGTGGTTCGGGCGATTCAGGAGTCGGGGGCATGACGTCGAAAGAAACCCTGATCCCTGACAACACCGATAACCCGGTGGGAGCGAGCCTGCTCGCGAATGCGCCGGATCAGGCAACATCTTCGCTGAATGACACACCGCATCCGCGAGCAGGCTCGCTCCCACAGGGGAAAACCGGGCCGGCGCTGGAGTTTGCGGATATCAGCCTGACCTTGGGGCGCACGACGATTCTCGACAAGGTCAGCTTTCAGGTGCAGCCCGGCAGCGTGCATGCGCTGGTCGGCCCCAACGGCGGTGGCAAGAGTTCGCTGATCAAGACCCTGCTCGGGCAGATGCCGCATCAGGGCCAACTCAGCCTGCACTGGCCCGGCGAGCCCGGCACCATTGGTTACGTTCCGCAGGCGCTGGAGTTCGATCGTGGCCTGCCGATGACCGTCGACGATTTCATGGCCGCCATGTGTCAACGCCGTCCGGCCTTTCTCGGTTTGAGCAAACACTACGCCGGCGCCATCGGCGAAGCACTGGAGCGCGTCGGCATGCAGGACAAGCGCAAGCGGCGCATGGGCGCGCTGTCCGGCGGCGAGCGGCAGCGGGTGCTGCTCGCGCAGGGTTTGATTCCGGCGCCGCAACTGCTGGTGCTCGACGAGCCGATGTCGGCCCTCGATGAGGCCGGGATCCAGGTGTTCGAACGCCTGCTGACTGACTGGCGCGCGGCGGGCATCACCGTGCTGTGGATCGAACATGACCTGGAAGCGGTAGGTCGGCTGGCCGATCGGGTTACCGGTCTCAACCGCCGCGTGCTGTTCGATGCCACACCGCAACAGGCGCTGACTCCGGAACGTCTGCTGACGCTGTTTTCCACCCATCCACGGAGCGCGGTCTGATGAGCTACGAAGCCTTTCGTTTGATGGTCCAGGGTTGGGCATCGTCAGGTTATCTGCCCGAGGCGCTGGCCTACGGCTTTGTCGTCAACGCCCTGCTCGCCGGCCTGCTGATCGGCCCGGTGCTGGGCGGGCTCGGCACGCTGGTGGTGGTCAAGCGCTTCGCGTTCTTTTCCGAAGCAGTCGGCCATGCCGCGTTGACCGGTGTCGCCATCGGCATCCTGCTCGGCGAACCCTACACCGGCCCGTACGGCAGTCTGTTCGGCTACTGCCTGCTGTTCGGCATCCTGCTCAATTACCTGCGCAACCGCACCGGACTGGCACCGGATACGCTGATCGGCGTGTTTCTCTCGGTGTCACTGGCACTGGGCGCGAGCCTGCTGCTGATTCTCGCCGGCAAGATCAACGTGCACATTCTGGAAAACGTGCTGTTCGGTTCGGTATTGACCGTCAACGGCAATGATCTGGCGGTGCTGGCCATCGTCGGTTCGCTGGTCATGGCCCTCGCCCTGCCGCTGTACAACCGCATCATGCTCGCCAGTTTCAATCCGCAACTGGCGGCGGTGCGTGGCGTAGCGGTGAAGACCCTGGATTACCTGTTCGTGATCCTGGTGACCTTGATCACC
Organism: Pseudomonas sp. Marseille-Q5117; assembly: GCF_946901175.1. Taxonomy (NCBI): domain Bacteria; kingdom Pseudomonadati; phylum Pseudomonadota; class Gammaproteobacteria; order Pseudomonadales; family Pseudomonadaceae; genus Pseudomonas; species Pseudomonas sp. Marseille-Q5117. The sequence goes on from NZ_CAMPPP010000001.1 coordinate 358,720, forward strand.
GTCGCGGCAGTGAAGGTGATTGGCGCAATTCTGGTCGGTGCCTTGCTGGTGATTCCGGCGGCAGCGGCACGCTTGCTCAGTCAGTCGCTGAAAGGGTTTTTCTGGTGCTCGGTGCTGATCGCTACCGTCAGCACCCTGTGCGGGATTCTTGCGCCGATCGTCTTCGATCTGCCGATCCCGTCCGGCGCCGCGATCATTCTGGTCGCCGGCATCGCTTTCGCCCTCGCCGCCATTGCGCGCGGCGTCGTCCCCAGCCTGAAAGGGAACCTTGGATAAATGGCTTTTTCATTGCGTAACCTGACTCTGGCCATGGCCCTGTGTGGCGTGGTCTGCACTCCGTTGATGGCGGCTGAAACTGCGAAACCGTTGCGCATTCTGGCCTCGTTACCGATCACCTATGGATTGGGCGAGGCATTGCTCAAGGGCACGAACGTCAACCTCGAACGCGCGGCGCCGGCCAACCTGCCCGGCAGCCGCCAGACCGCGTATTTCACCGGCCGTGGCGCTCCGGCGCTGAGCAAACTGGCCACCGACGCGGACGCGGTAATCGGTCTGCGTTCGCTGTGGGCCGATGATCCGCTGTACCCGATCGCGCGGCGCAGCAATATCCGTATCGTCGAAGTCGACGCTGCGCGCCCGGTCGACGGCGCCCTGCCCGGCATCGCCGTGCAACCGGGCCTGCAGGTTGATGGTCTGAACAGTCAGCCATGGCTGGCGAGCAACAACATGGGGCGCATGGCCGATGTGATGGCAGCAGACCTGGTGCGCCTGGCGCCGAGCGCCAAGCCTGCGATCGAGGCCAACCTGGCGGCGTTGAAACAGCGTTTGCTCAAACTCAGCGCGGACACCGAAGCGCGTCTGGCCGAAGCGGACAACCTGAGCGTGATGAGCCTGAGCGATCACTTCGGCTATCTGATTGGCAGCCTCAACCTTGAACTGGCCGGACAGGATGCGCGTCCCGATGCCGATTGGACCCCAGAGGAGTTGAAGAAGCTGACAGCGACGCTCAAGGACAATGACGTGGCGGTGGTGCTGCACCATCGCCAGCCCGCGGAGCCGGTGAAAGCAGCGATTGCCGAATCCGGCAGCCGTTTGGTGGTGTTGAGTACCGATGCGGCGGATCCGCTGGCGGAGCTGGAGGGGAATGTGGATTTGTTGCTCAAGGGGTTGAGCGGAGCGTAGTTTGAATAAGTCCGCGTAATCGTTCTTCGCGAGCAGGCTCGCTCCCACAGTTGAAATGCGATCCCCTGTGGGAGCGAGCCTGCTCGCGAAAAGGCCCGCGCCCACAACGTCACTCTCCAGACATGAAAAAACCCGCTGACCATCACTGGCCCAGCGGGTTTTTTATGCCCGGTCGCTTATTGCGCCGCGACTTGTGCATCCATCTTCTGGCGCAGGCTCAATGGGCGCATGTCGGTCCAGACTTCTTCGATATAGGCCAGGCATTCCTTTTTCAGGCCGCTCTTGCCCACGGTGCGCCAGCCTTGGGGCACGGCTTTGTAATCGGGCCAGATCGAGTATTGCTCTTCGTGGTTGACCACGACCTGAAAGAGGATGTCCTCGCGGTCGAATACTGACGTCATGCTGGTTCTCCATCGTTGTAAGGTCGGCTGCACAAAGAATGCAGCCGGGTATGTAGAAAGAACGTTCGCCGCGCGGAAAAATTTACAGCGCGGTGGTGGCAGCGGCCAATGCGCGACCGAAGATCTCGGCCACCCGATCGATTTCCGCGGCAGTGATCACCAGCGGCGGCAGGAAGCGCACCACCGCGCCATGGCGGCCGCCCAGCTCCAGAATCAGGCCACGCTTGAGGCATTCACGCTGGACCAGAGGCGCCAGACGCGCAAACGCTGGCGGATGACCGAGCGCGTCGGGCGCGCCGTTCGGGTCGACCAGTTCAACGCCGAGCATCAGGCCGCGACCACGAATATCGCCCAGCTGCGGAAAGTCGCGTTGCAGGATGTGCAGATGCTCGCTGAGTCGATCACCCATGGCGGCGGCGTGCTCGCAAACCTTGTGCTCCACCAGATAGCGCATCACCGCTGAACCGGCGGCCATGGCCATCTGATTGCCGCGGAACGTGCCGGCATGGGCGCCGGGTTGCCAGGTGTCGAGCCAGTCGCGGTAAACCACCACCGCCAACGGCAGGCTGCCGCCGATGGCTTTGGACAGTACAACCACATCCGGAACGATGCCCGCGTGTTCAAAGGCAAACATCTTGCCGGTACGGGCGAAACCGCTCTGGATCTCATCAACGATCAACGCCACACCGGCCTTTTCGGTGATCCGGCGCAAGCCGCGCAACCACTCGACATCCGCTGGTATCACGCCGCCCTCGCCCTGCACCGCCTCGACAATCACCGCCGCCGGCAATTGCACACCTGCCTCAGGATCGTTGAGCAGATTTTCCAGGTAGCTCAGATTGGCGTTGACGCCCGCCGCGCCACCGAGACCGAACGGGCAACGGTAATCGTAGGGAAAAGGCATGAACTGCACGCCGTTGCTGAGCAACGCACCCAATGGTTTTTTCGGCCCCAGGCTGCCCATCAGGCTCAACGCACCTTGGCTCATGCCGTGATAACCGCCGGAAAATGACAGCACGGTGCTGCGCCCGGTTGCGGTGCGCACCAGTTTCAGCGCTGCTTCCACGGCGTCGGTGCCGGTCGGGCCACAGAACTGGATCTTCGCTTGCGCCGCCAGTTCTGTCGGCAGCAGTCCGAACAGGTCCTGGACGAATTGATCCTTGACCGGCGTGGTCAGATCGAGGGTGTGCAGCGGCAACTCGTCGGCCAGCACTTGCTGGATCGCCTCGATCACCACCGGGTGGTTATGCCCCAGCGCCAGCGTGCCGGCTCCAGCCAGGCAGTCGATGAATGTACGTCCTTCAACATCCTCGACATACAGGCCCTTGGCACGCTTGAGCGCCAAGGGAATACGCCGAGGGTAACTGCGCGCGTTGGACTCCTGCCGGCTCTGCCGCGCCAACAACGGTGATTCGTTGAATTCGAACAACGTTTCCGCCGGCGCCGAGGCGACCCGGGCCGACGACGCTTCGATAAGACTGGTGGCGACTGACATCTCTCGACCCCTCGATTCGCTATGGATAGTGACCAGAACAGCACACCGACAGGTGCGCGCTCCGGTCGCGGGGCGCACTTGCAGGTTTTCCTGTTCTGGAAACGCTTCAGCGCGGTGCGGATTTACACCCTTGATCGAGTTGTCAGTCCGATAAGGACAAAGGTTTGTGCAACGGCACGGTTTGCAAGCCGTCGCAGATGCCAGATGGCGCCGCTTGTTGATAACCCAGATGCCGATAGAACGGCTCGGCGGTGCGCGTGCTGTTGAGGTGAACATGCTGCGCACCGCGAATGCGCAACCAGCCTTCAAGATTCTGCATCAGCGCCCGTCCGACACCGCGGCGGAAGGATTCCGGTTGCACGTAACACAGGGAAATCTCGCCGCTGGCCTGGGCCATGCCGACACCGACGGGTTTGTCCGCCAGTAAAGCCAAGCATAAATGGAAGTGGGGATGAGCGAGCCGGGCGCTGATGAAGTCAGCGGATTGCTGAGCGATCCAGGTGCCGACCCGTGGCGGATCGTTGCGGTGGTCGAGCGCGCAACCGATGCGGATGGAACGCTCGATGATGCGGCTGATGATGCCAGCGTCGGCCAATCGGGCCGGACGAATGCAGACGGGTGCTTCCATGGCGCAGTTCCCTCAATCCATTGAGTCAAAGCTGGGTTGACCTTAGCCCCAACCCTGGCGGATAGCGAACGCCGAGAAGTTACATTTGATGTGCCAGAACATGTTCTTTTGTGGGAGCGAGCCTGCTCGCGAAAGCGTCGGACCAGTCAACGTCGATATTGGATGACTTACCGCATTCGCGAGCAGGCTCGCTCCCACATGGGACGGTCAGAGGGCTTGCAACGGCATGGTCAGTTCGACCCGCAAGCCATCGGGGCGGCTGTCGAAATGCAGGGCGCAGTCACAGCGCTGAACAATCGCCTGGACAATCGCCAGACCCAGCCCGCAGCCGGTGCTCTGCCCGTTGCGCCAGAAGCGTTGGGTCAGATGCTGCAAATCATCTGGCGCAATGCCAGGACCATGGTCACGCACGACAAAACGCACGCGATTGCCGATGTTTTCCAAATGGACCTCGACCGCGCAATCTTCAGGCGTATGGCGCAGGGCGTTGTCGAGCAGGTTACGCAGTGCAGCAATCGCCAGCACGGCGGGCATTTGCAGCGGCGCGGCGGACAGGTCGTCCGGCACGTGCAGTTTGATCCGCAGCCGCTCGCCGCCAGTGGCGTCCTGAATCGCCAGTCTGGCCACTTGCTCGGCGCTGCATTGCGAGCCGTCATCGAACGACAGGCTGCCTTCGACCCGCGCCAGCAGCAGCAACTGTTCAAGGGTGCGGTGCAAGCGATCGGCGCCCTCCTCGGCGCGGGCCAGCGATTGATCGCGGGCACTTCCATCGGTCATGCGCGCGACTTGCAGGTGGGTCTTGATCGCCGTCAGCGGACTGCGCAGTTCATGCGCGGCGTCACCGGTCAAGCGACGTTCACGCTCGATGGTCTTGCCGATGCGTTGAAACAACTGATTCTGAGTTTCCAGCAACGGCTTCAATTCGCTGGGAAATGCCTGCAACTGCAACGGCTCAAGAGAATCGGCATTGCGCCGCATCAGCGCCTCGCGCAGTCGATTGAGTGGCGCCAGACCCTGACCGATGCCCAGCCACAACAAACACAAGCAGCCCAGCAACGCCACACCAACCGGCACCGAAGCCGCGAGCAGAATCGACATGTTCAAGGCTTCGCGCTCGATCTGTCGATCCGCCGTAGTGATGCGCACATCGCCCCGGGCCAGGGTGAAACTGCGCCACGGGGCGCCGTCGATCATTTGATCGTGGAAGCCCATTTTCTCGGCTTCCAGCGCTTGCTCGGGGTTGTTGTGGCTTCGCGCGAGAATCTCGCCGCGCAATGAGCTGACCTGACAGGCCATGCCGCCGGGAATGTTCAGCTGTTCAGCACTGAAGTGGGTGCCCTCGCCTTTGCTCGGCAGCGTCGGCAATTGCTCAAGCAAACCGGCGACCATGCGCGCCGAAGCGACCAGACGCTGGTCGAGGGAGAACATCATCTGATTGCGCAGATCGCTGAGCATCCACGCCGCCGCCAGCGCCCAGATCAGGGTGAAGGCAGCGCCGAGCGTCAGACTCAGGCGCAGGCGCAGACTCATCACTTGCCTTGCTCTCCGCCATCGGCAGGCCCGAGGCGATAGCCCAGACCACGCACGGTTTCGACGATGCCTTTGCCAAGCTTGCTGCGTAGGTGATGGATATGCACGTTCAGTGCGTTGCTTTCCAGTTCGTCGTTGAAGCCGTAGACGCTGTCCTTCAGTTGCTCGGTGGACAGCACTCGGCCGCGATTGTGCAGTAGCGCCTGCAACAGCGACTGCTCGCGGCGCGACAGGTCCACCGGTTGCCCGGCGAGGCGGGTTTCGCGGCTACTCGGGTTGTAAGTAAGCGCGCCATGCTCGATCAGATTGACGCTGCGCCCGGCCACTCGGCGCAACAGGGTTTGCAGGCGAGCGAACAGTTCGCGCAGGTCGAAAGGCTTGAGCAGGTAGTCGTCGGCGCCAGCCTGCAGACCGTCGACACGATCGGTCACCGAATCGCGCGCGGTGAGGATCAACACGGGGATTTCCAGGCCGCTTTGCCGTAACTGTTGCAGCAACTTGAGGCCATCTTCGTCGGGCAGGCCGAGATCGAGCACCATCACGTCGAATTCGGCGACCTTGAGCATCGCCCGCGCCTTCGACGCGGTGTTGACGTGCTCGACGGTCAGGCCCTGTGCCGTGAGCCCGGCGACGATGCCGCTGGCGATCAGCTCATCGTCTTCGCAAACCAGTACGTGCATAGGGGCTCCGGAAATAAAAGGGCGAGTGAAGCAGGCAAGGATTAAGGGGCAATTATGGCGGCACACGTCGACTTCGCAAAGCTGCACGGGAATGCAGTCAGGTTGGCGCAGCCCAGCAACCGACGCGAGCACGCCAAGCAAACTTATTACCCCGTTACCCATCCGAAAACAATTTCAGCCTTTATCGTCAACGCAACTTCATCTAGTTTCGACTGGCAACTTCAACCCCACACTTAAATGGACGTTTGAACATGACCAACTTGAATAACTTTGTTGCCATAGACTGGCGCTCCGGTCCTGATCGAATTTATTTTTTCTTCAAGGACACCGATACCTATTCGCGCTTTGATCTTGGCGACAATAGTGTCCCGTCCAATTATCCAGCCGCCGCGGCAGGCAACTGGGACAACTTCGCCCCGTATACCAAAAATCTGCGCTTTGGCTTGACGACCACTTCCTTCGGCTGGAACGCCGGAAGTGACGAGGATATTGCCTGGCTTTTCTTCTATGACGGAACAACTCCGATGGTCTGCAAATACGATCAGGACAGCGATAAAGTTGCCGCCTTCTACAAGGTATCCGACTCGGTGTGGAAGCCGATTCTTCCATATTTTGACAAAATCATCGCCGGCACCTGGTTTCAACTGACCGGCCACCCTTTCCTGTTTCGATTCATCCTCGATGACGGCCACTACTTGTCTTTCGACTACAAGGCCAAGACCATCAAATACAATCGTTTCGGCGAATATCAGCTGGGCGCGCTGAAACCTTACAAGGACCGGATAATCACAGCGGCGCAGAATGACCGGACATTTGCAGACAGTTATTGGTATATCTTTCTGACCAACAATCAGTACCTCACTTACAACATTCAGTCCGACCGACTCGTTGCCGGCCCCAGAACCATTGATGACGGTAATTGGCCCGGCCTGCTGCGTGGCTGATTGGTCAATCCCGGCGAGCCTAGTAGGATAGGGTTAATTATCGGTTAATCGCCGCCGCCCATCCTGCACCCCACTTGCACAGGGACAAGGCTCCTCCATGCGTCATTTTTTTCTTCTGTTTGCTCTACTGGTTTCCGGTCTGGCTCAGGCCGGAAACAATCCGTTCGAGTCCAAGCCGGACTTTTTACCCGTCGACAAAGCATTCGTACTCACCTCCGAGCGTCTGGATTCAGGCGAAACCCAGCTGTTCTGGCAGATCGCTGACGGCTACTACCTGTATCAGAAACGCCTGAAATTCGACGGACTGGCCGCCGACCAGCAGCCAGTGTTGCCTGAAGGCGAATCCCACAGCGATGAGTTCTTCGGCGAGCAGCCGGTCTACCGCCAAGGGCTGGAAGTGAAAATCCCGGCAGCGGCCAGCGGTCAGATCAAAGTCAGTTATCAGGGCTGCGCCGATGCCGGTCTGTGTTATCCACCGCAAACCCGGGTGTTTGACCTGGGTGGCAAAGCCGCAGCAACACCAAGCGCTGAAGCCCCGGATCAGGCTTTGGCCAGCAGTCTGCAACAACGGGCGCTGGGCTGGAGTCTGCTGGTGTTCTTCGGACTCGGCCTGCTGCTGGCGTTTACCCCGTGTTCGCTGCCGATGCTGCCAATTCTTGCCGGCATGATTGTCGGCAGTGGTGCCACGCCTCGACGCGGTTTTGCCTTGGCCAGCAGCTATGTGATCTGCATGGCGTTGGTCTATGCCGCAATGGGTGTCATTGCTGCACTGCTCGGTGCGAACCTGCAGGCATGGTTGCAGAATCCTTGGTTGCTCGGTGCGTTTGCCGCCATTTTCGTGGTACTGGCATTGCCGATGTTCGGCTTCTTCGAGCTGCAACTGCCGGTGGCCCTGCGTGATCGTCTTGAACATGCGTCGCGCAGCCGCAGCGGCGGCAGCCTGATCGGCGCCGGCGTGCTGGGCGCATTGTCCGGTCTGTTGGTCGGGCCGTGCATGACCGCGCCACTGGCCGGCGCGCTGCTGTACATCGCGCAGAGCGGTAACGCGTTGCACGGCGGTCTGATTCTGTTTGCACTGGGCATCGGCATCGGTGTGCCGCTGTTGCTGCTGGTCACCGTGGGCAACCGTTTCCTGCCGAAACCCGGCGCTTGGATGAATCTGCTCAAGGGCATATTCGGCTTCCTCTTTCTTGCCACTGCATTGTTGATGCTGCGACCGGTACTGGATCCGTCGTTGTGGCTGGGCCTGTGTGGCGCCCTGTTGCTGATCGCCGCTTACAGCGCCTGGAAACAATCCGCAGGGTTTGGTCGCGTCGCACAGGTGTTTGGCGCCCTGTCCCTGCTGCTCGGTTTGTGGGGCAGCTTGTTGGTGATTGGTGCGGCGGGCGGCAGCGAAGATCCATATCAGCCATTGCAGGTCTACAGCGCCGGCCCTGTCGCCAGCGCGGCGCCGACGGGTCACGATGCCTTCAGCACAATCAAGGAACCGGCGGCACTGCAACGCGAACTCGACGCGGCCAAGGCTCAAGGCCAGTGGGTGTTGCTCGATTACTACGCCGACTGGTGCGTGTCGTGCAAGGTCATGGAGAAGAAGGTGTTCGGTGAGGCCAAGGTCATGCAGGCCCTGAGCGATGTGCGCCTGCTGCGCCTGGATGTGACCGCCGACAACGCTGCGAGCCGTGAGCTGCTCAGTCGCTATAAAGTTCCGGGGCCGCCGACGTTCATCTGGATCGGCGCTGACGGCGAAGAACGCCGCAGCCAGCGCATCACCGGCGAGGTCGATGCCGACACCTTCCTGCAACGCTGGTCCGCCACCCGAGATGCCAACTGATGCTGACGTTCACCCTCGGCACCTTCGCCATCGCGCTCAACCACCTGCTGCTGATCAGTGCTCTGGCGCTGGCGACGTTTGTCGGCTGGCGAGTGGCCAAGCGCGGGGGGGATAACCCCGAGTCAGCGCTGTTCAGCCTGTTTTTGCTGGGCATGCTCGCGGCGCGCGTTGCGTTTGTCGCGCTGTACTGGTCGCACTATCGCAATGATCCGTGGCAGATCATCGATCTGCGCGACGGCGGTTTCCTCGCCTGGCCCGGAGTCATCGTGCTGTTGCTGGCGGCGTTATATCGCGGCTGGCGTCGTCCCGCTTTGCGCCGTCCGCTGGGCTTCGGCGTGGTAAGCGGCGTGGCGTTCTGGCTGCTTGCCACCCTGTCGCTGAATATCTACGAACAGGGTACGCGGCTGCCGGATATATCCCTGCGCAATGCCGCTGGCGACACCATCAAGCTCAGTGAGTATCAGGGCGGGCCGCTGGTGATCAACCTGTGGGCGACCTGGTGCCCACCCTGCCGGCGAGAAATGCCGGTGCTGGAAAACGCCCAGCAACAGCGCCCTGATCTGACGTTCCTGTTTGTCAATCAGGCCGAAAGCATGCAAAGCGTGGCGACGTTCCTGGAAACCCAGGGCCTGAGCCTGAACAACGTGCTGTTCGACCGCGGCGGCCGTCTCGGTCAGGCCGTGGGTTCCATGGCGTTACCGACTACGCTGTTCTATAGCCCGGACGGTCGCTTGCTGACCAGTCATCTCGGTGAACTGTCGAACGCCAGCCTCGCCCGCGCCCTGGAAACCTTCGACACTTCGCCTTCAAGCCCTAATCAGGCCGTTGCCCCGACCAACTCTGCAAGGAAACTGCCATGCCCCGCCTCCGCCACCTGCTGACGCTGATCCTGGGCACTGCCCTGCTGCACTTGCCGTCGGTGCAGGCTGCTGAAGAACTGCCTGCGGCGATCAAAAAGATCGAAGCCAAGGGCGCGAAAATCGTCGGCCAGTTCGACGCCCCCGATGGCCTGCGCGGGTACGCCGCGCAATACCAGAATCGCGGCATGGCGCTGTACCTGACCCCGGACGGCAAACACGTCGTGGTGGGTAATCTGTACGACGCCGACGGCAAGGACCTGAGCAGCGAGCCTTTGCAGAAACTGGTCTACGCACCGATGTCCAAGGAAGTCTGGGCCAAGTTCGAGGCGAGCAACTGGATTCAGGACGGCAACAAGGATGCACCGCGCACGGTGTACCTGTTCAGCGATCCGAACTGCCCGTACTGCAACATGTTCTGGGAACAGGCGCGGCCATGGGTCAAGGCCGGCAAAGTGCAGTTGCGCCACATCATGGTCGGCATCATCCGCGAAGACAGCCCGGGCAAATCAGCCGCGCTGCTGGCGGCGAAAGACCCGGCCAAGGCCCTGGAAGATCACGAAAAGGCCGGCAAGGGCAGCGCGCTAAAGGCCATGAAAGACATCCCGGTCGCCGTGCAAACCAAACTCGCGGCCAACATGCAGTTGATGGAAGACCTTGAACTGCAGGCCACCCCGGCGATTTTCTACATGGATGACAAAGGCGAACTGCAACAACAGCAAGGCGCGCCTTCGCCGGACAAGTTGGTGAAGATTCTCGGGCCTAAGTAGTTTTTCATTGCTTGGACCGGCCCTTTCGCGAGCAGGCTCGCTCCCACAGTTGACTGCATTCCCTCAGCCAGAATGCGATTAACTGTGGGAGTGAGCCTGCTCGCGAATGAAGCTCACTCGATCTAGCGGTTGCGCTCGGCCAGAAACGCCAGCAGTGCCTCAGTGACAAACTCGGGATTCTCCAGATTGGAGATATGCCCCGCCTCCGGTACCAGCACGCACGGGCAACCGATCAATTCAGCCATTTCCCGGGCTTCCGACGGTGGCCGTGGTTTGTCCTGATCGCCGCACAGCACAAGTGTCGTCTCCGGGTTCAGCTCGCTCAGACGTGGCAACAGGTCGTTGCGGCCAAACGTGATGCGGCCCATCGGCACGATGCTGTCGCGCAAACGCTCGGGCGAGTAGCCCTGCAGTTTTGCGCGGAAGCCCTGATACAGCGCCGACTGCGGGTCGATGCCCGGGCGGAAGAAGATTGGCACAACGATGTCGAGCAATTGTTCGGAGATGGTGCCGCTGTCTTCGATCTGCTTGAACAACGAGAAGTAATACTGCCGGGTCGGTTCCGGCTCGACGCCGACGTAGGTGTCCATCAGCACCAGACCGTTGAGACGTTGCGGTGCGGACAGTGCCAAACGCGCGCCCCACATGCCACCGACGGATAGTCCGACGAGGGTGACGCGATCAATGTCCAGATGATCGAGCAAGGCCTGCGCCTGTCGGGCAATGTCGTCCAGCGAGGTTGTGCCTTCGGGTAACTTGCCGGACTCGCCATGCCCCCAAAGATCCAGGGCGATGACGCGATAGTGTGGGGTCAGCGCGGCGATCTGCGGCGCCCACATCGCCTGGTCCCAAAGGTAACTGCCGGCCAGCAACACGGCGGGGCCGGTGCCTTGATCAATGTAGTGCAGTGCTTGTCCGTCAACCGTGAAAAAGGGCATCGACCACCTCCTCGAGAAAAAACAGAACCGGCAGACTGAGCTGCCGGTTGTTGATCGTCAAGGATGGAAATGTACGGCAATGTACAGACGCCATTCGCGAGCAGGCTCGCTCCCACAGGGGATTTGTGAACACCACAGATCCTGTGTGGGAGCGAGCCTGCTCGCGAAGAGGCCGGCCCAGGCGCCGAAGGACTACAACCCCTCCAGCTCCGCCATCAGATCATTCAACCGATCAACCTTCTCCTCGGTAATGTCACTGGCCGCCAGTCCATCGATGTATTCGGCGAGTTCCTCCACCGTGCTGCATTCGAACATCGCGCGCAGCGGCACGTTGCGTTGCAGGGCTTTTTGTACCCGCGATGCAATTTGCGTAGCCAGCAGCGAATGCCCGCCCAGTTCGAAGAAATTGTCGCGCACGCCGACCTTTTCCACTTTCAGCACCTCAGCCCAGATATCAACCAGGATCTGCTCCAGCTCGTTGCGCGGCGCCAGATAATCCTCGCTCTGCAACTGACCGATCTCCAGTGCCGGCAAGGCTTTGCGGTCGAGTTTGCCGTTGGCATTGAGTGGCATTTGCTCCAGCCACAGCCAGTGCAGCGGCACCATGTATTCGGGGAGTTCGGCGCGCAGGCGCTGCTTGATCCGCTCCAGGCGTTCGCCCGGATTGAGCGCCGCATCGGCCGCGACCAAGTAGCCCACCAGATGCTTGCCGTTGACGCCTTCCTGGACACCCACCGCCGCGTCGCGCACTTCCGGTTGTTCATGCAGGCGCGCTTCGATTTCGCCGAGCTCGATACGGTAACCGCGAATCTTCACTTGATGATCGACGCGGCCGACGTATTCCAGCACGCCGTCGGTGCGCCGCCGTGCCAGGTCACCGGTGCGGTACAGGCGTTCGCCCGGCGCGCCGAACGGATTCGGCACAAACACCGGCGCGGTGCGCAACGGATCGCTGACATAGCCGCGCCCGACGCCGGTCCCGGCGACACACAATTCACCCACCGCGCCCAAAGGCACCAGTTCCAGCGCGCCATCGACCAGGAACAGCAAGTTATTGTCGGTCGGCGTGCCGATCGGCAAATAGCTGCCGCGCGTCGACGCCATGTCGACACGGAAGAACGCCACGTCATCCGAGCATTCCGCAGGGCCGTAAGCATTGACCAGACCAATGTCCGGGTAACGCAGCAGCCACTGATGCGCCAGTTCCGGCGGCATCGCTTCACCGGTCGGCAACATCCAGCGCAAACCATCAAGGCTCATGTGATCAGCGGCGAGCATGCCCTGAATCAGCGACGGCACACTTTCCAGCACGGTGATGCCCTGCGCCTGCACATGGCTCAGCAAACCTTGCGGATCGTGGGCAATCGTATTCGGCACGATGTCGACCCGCGCGCCGAACAACGGCGCGGCAAGGAACTGCCAGACGGAAATGTCGAAGCTTTGCGAGGCGGTCTGCGCGATCACATCGGCGTCGCTCAAGTCGAGGTACGGGCGTTTGCTCAACTGGTTGTTGAGCATGCCGCGCTGCTCGACCATCACGCCTTTAGGCAGCCCGGTCGAACCCGAGGTGTAGATCACATAGGCGAGATTGTCCGGGCCGCTGTGAATGCCGAGATTGTGCGTCGCTGCGGCCGACGCCTGGACCTCTTCCCACACCAGCAGGCGCGGGCGATTCGAACAGCCAAACTCTTCGAGCAAGGTCTGCACCTGCTCAAGGCAGGCTGCGCTGCACACCAGCAACGGCGTGCGGCTCAGCTCGATGATGCGGCTCAGGCGCTGGCTCGGCAGGCCCGGATCCAGCGGCAGATAACCAGCCCCTGCCTTGAAGCTGCCGATGATCATGCCGAGCAGGTCGAGATTACGCTCGGCCAGCAGCGCCACCGGTTGGTCCATGCGCACACCGGCAGCGACCAGGGCATGGCCGAGGCGGTTAGCATTTTGGTTCAGCTCGGCGTAGCTAAGTTGCTCGTCGAGGCAACTGGCGGCAACGCGCTGCGGATGCGCCGCGACCTGCGCTTCGAACAACGCCACGTAGCTTTGCTCCAGAGGATAGTCATGGCCGCTCTGGTTGCAACCGTGCAACAGGAAGTCGCGTTCTTCGCCGCCCAGCAGCGGCAAATCGGCCATGTCGCCATGGAAGCCGTCGACCAGCGCCAGCAGCAGGCGCTTGAACTCACTGAGCATGCGCTCGACCGTCGACTCGTCGAAGTAACGCTGGTCATAGGACAGGTGCAAGCCAAGGTTATCGCCCGGGTAGCACACCGCCGTCAGCGGGAAGTTGGTGTGGGTGCGGCCGGAATCCGAGGTCGCATTCAGGCTCTGTGCACGATCAAGCACCGAGACTTCCACCGGGGCGTTTTCGAAGACGAACAGGCTGTCGAACAACGGCTGGCCTTTGGGCAACTCGCTCTGTTCCTGAATATTCACCAGCGGCAGGTATTCGTACTCGCGCAGTTGCATGTTGCTGTCGAGCAAAGCGCTGAGCCATTGACGCACGCTGCTGCGCTGATCGTCCGCAGGCATCTTCACCCGCAGGGCGATGCTGTTGATGAACAGGCCGACGGTGCGTTGCATTTCCGGCATGTCCACCGGCCGCCCGGCCACGGTGACGCCGAAGAGCACGTCGCGATCGCCGCTCAGGCGCCGCAAAACCAGAGCCCACGCAGCCTGGGCAAAAGTGTTGACGGTCAGTTGATGGGCCTGCGCCAGCTCCCGCAGCCGTGCACCGTCCTCGACATTGAGGCGGGTGTAGCGGTCGCCAACGATCATGCCGCCGCTTTCGCCAGCGTGCTCGCGCAAAAACGGCCGGTCGCTCGGGATCGGCGTGGTGCGCTCGAAGCCTTGCAGATTCTGCCGCCACCACTGCCGCGCCTCGGCCAGGCTCTGGCGTTGCAGCCAGGCAATGTAGTCGCGATAACGCGGCGGCACGCTCAACTGTGCTTCGCGTCCTTCACCGAGCGCGGTGTAGATTTCGAAGAAGTCGTTCATCAACAACGAACGGCACCAGGCGTCGATGAGGATGTGGTGGTTGCTCATCATGAACCAGTAACGCGCCGCGCCGACCTTGATCAGGCGCAGGTGGAACGGCGCCTGATTGAGCAGATCGAACCCGGCCTCGCGCTCGCTTTTCAGCAGCGCTTGCAGCTGTGGTTCCTGCTCGGTTTCGGCAACGGCGCTCCAGTCCAGATACTCGATCGGCGTGCGCCCCGGCGTGTGGATCACTTGCAGCATGTCTTCGCCAACGTTCCAGCAGAACGAAGCGCGCAATGCTTCATGACGAGCGACCACCGCTTGCCAGGCCTGGGCGAAACGCTCGGGGTCGAGTTCGCTGTTGATGCGATAACGATCCTGCATGTAGTACAGACCGGTGCCCGGCTCGAGCAAGGTGTGCAGCAACATGCCTTCCTGCATCGGCGTCAGCGGGTAGACATCTTCGATGTGCGCGGCCGGCACCGGCAGCGCATCGAGTTGCGCCTGAGTCAGTTTCGCCAGTGGGAAGTCCGATGGCGTCAGGCCGCCGGCCTCGTCTTGCAGACAGTGGGCGATCAGGCTTTGCAACTCACCGAGGTAGGCGTCGGCCAGATCGTTAATGGTTTGCGCTTCGTAACGCTCGGCACTGAAAGTCCAGCGCAGCAGCAGTTCACCGCCGTAAACCTGACTGTCGACACTCAGCTCGTTGGGCAACGGCGCCTGCGGATCGTGGGCGGCACCAACCGCTTCATCCAGCGGACGGAACAGCGCATCGGCGCCGAAGCTCTGGTCGAACTGGCCGAGGTAATTGAAAGTGATCGGCGCCTGTGGCAGCGCGGTCATGCGCTGGCGGCAGCCGTCATCGGCCAGATAACGCACCACGCCATAACCGAGACCTTTGTGCGGCACGGCGCGCAATTGTTCTTTGATCGCTTTGATCGAAGCGCCCTGCCCGGCAGCCTCTTCGATGTTGTAGGGGGTCAGGCGCAGCGGGTAAGCGCTGGTGAACCAGCCGACGGTGCGGGTCAGGTCGATTTCATCGAACAGGGTTTCGCGACCGTGGCCTTCCAGTTGGATCAACGCCGAGGGCTGGCCGCTCCAGCGGCACAGCACTCGGGCCAGCGCGGTCAGCAGCAGATCGTTGACCTGGGTGCGATAAGCGCTCGGTGCCTGTTGCAGCAACTGTCGGGTGCGCTCGGCATCGAGGCGTACGCTGACGGTCTGCGCATGGCGACTCTGCCTGCCGCCCTGCGGGTTTTCGCAAGGCAGATCAGCGCTCGGCCCGGCCAGTTGCGTTTGCCACCAACCGAGTTCTTCACGCAGGGATTCGCTGCCGGCGTAGGCCTGCAAACGCGCGGCCCAGTCCTTGAAGGCGCTGGTTTTCGCCGGCAGTTTCAGCGGCTGCGCAGCGTCGAGCTGGCGATAGGCGGTTTGCAGATCATCCAGCAGCACGCGCCAGGAAACGCCGTCGACGACCAAGTGGTGGATGGCGATGAACAGGCGTTGCTGAACATCCGCAACATCGACCAGCACCGCGCGCAGTAACGGGCCGTTGTGCAGATGCAGACTGCGTTGCGCGTCGGCGAACAGAGATTCGCACCGATCCGGGGAATCGACGCTGACTTGCCAGAGCACATCCTCATTCGTCAGCGCTTGATGCGTCGCTTGCCATGCATCATCGGTTTCAGTGAAACGCAGACGCAGCGCATCGTGCTGCTCGATCACCGCCAGCAAAGCTTGCTGCAATCGTTGCGGCTCGAGGCGCGCAGTCGGTTCCAGCAACAGCGCCTGATTCCAGTGCTGGCGCTGGGGAATGTCCGTATCGAAAAACCAATGCTGAATCGGTGTCAGGCGCGACTCACCGTCGACCAGACCCTGCTCGGCAGTTACCTGCTGCGTGCGGCTGGCAATGGCGGCGAGCGTCTGCACGGTCTGATGCTGGAACAGGTCGCGCGGGCTGAAGTGAATACCCTGCTGACGCGCGCGGCTGACCACTTGAATCGAAAGGATCGAATCGCCGCCGAGTTCGAAGAAGTTATCGTTGAGGCCGACCTGCCTGACGTTGAGCACATCGCACCAGATCTGCGCCAGGGTCTGCTCCAGCTCATTGCTTGGCGCGACATGGTCCTGACGATTGAGCTGCGGATCCGGCGCCGGCAAGGCGCGGCGGTCGAGTTTGCCGTTGGCGGTCAGCGGCATGCTTGCCAGCAGCATCAGGTGGGTCGGAACCATGTAGTCCGGCAGTTGCGCCTTGAGGTGCGACTTGAGCGCTTCGCGCAGTTCAGCCTGTTGCGCTTCGCCGTGTCCGGCGACATCGGTAACGAGGTAACCCACCAACTGCTTGCCACTCGGCGCATCCAGCGCCAGCACCACTGCTTCGCGGACCGAAGGATGATCGAGCAGGCGCGTTTCGATTTCGCCCAGTTCGATGCGGAAACCACGGATTTTTACTTGATGGTCTATCCGGCCCAGATACTCGACCAGACCATCGGCACGCTGGCGCACCAGGTCGCCGGTGCGATACATGCGCCCGCCATCAGCGGCAAACGGGTCAGCGACAAAACGCTCTGCGCTGATGCCCGGACGGTCGTGATAGGCCTGGGCCAGACCGGCGCCGCCGACAAACAATTCACCGGTCGCGCCTTGCGGCACCAAGGCCAGATCGGCGTCGAGAATGTAGGCGACTCGCGACCCGATCACGCTACCGATCGGCACACTGCCGGCGCCCTCTTCCAGCACCTGCGGCGCCAGACTGGCCAGCGGCATGACCACGGTTTCGGTCGGGCCGTAAGCATTGAAAAACTGCGCCGGTTGGAATGCCGCGCGGATGCGCTGTAGATGCTCGCCGGTCAGCGCTTCACCGCCGGTGATGATCATGCGCACCGGCAGGACGTCATTCTGCGTGGCAAGGAACTGCGCCAATTGGCTGCCGTAGCTCGGCGTGAAGCCGAGGACGTTGATCCGATGCGCACGAATCAAGCCGCAGATTTCTTCCGCGTCCCACTGCCCTTGCGCCCGCAGCACCACCTGCGCACCGCTGAGCAGCGGCACCAGCAGACGTTCGGTGGCGGCGTCGAAGTTGATCGAATAGAAATGCAGTTCACAGTCGTCCGGGCGCATGCCGAAGCGTTCGATCACGGCCCGGCAGTGCATGGCAATTTCACCGTGGGAGACCACCACGCCTTTCGGTTTGCCGGTCGAGCCCGAGGTGTAAATCAGGTAGGCCTGATGTTGTGGCAGGCTGATAAACGGCAACTCGCTGGCCGGGTAGTCGGCCAGTGCCGGGCTGTCATCTTCCAGACACCAGCGCGCCACGTCTGACGGCAAGTCACCCAGGGCCTGAAACATCGCCCGATCGCTGAGCAGCAAGCCGATGTGGCTGTCTTCGATCATGTAATGCAGACGGTCGAGCGGGTACTCCGGATCCAGCGGCACATAGGCGCCGCCAGCCTTGAGAATCGCCAGCAGGCCGATGACCATTTCCAGCGAACGCTCCAGCGCCAGACCGACCCGCACTTGCGGGCCGACCCCGCGTTCACGCAGCGCCCAGGCCAGACGATTGGCCCGGGCATCGAGTTCGGCGTAGCTCAGGGTCTGCCCGGCGAAGGTCAGCGCCGGCGCGTCTTTGCGCGCCAGCGCCTGTTCGGCAAACAGATGATGGATGCACTGATCGAGACGATGCTCGCCCGGCTCGACGCCAAGGCTGTCGAGCAGGTGCTGTTGCTCGGAGTTGTCGAGCAACGGCAGTTCGCTGAGGCGTTGCTGCGGATCAGCGATCAACGCTTCAAGCAGGTTGCGCCAATGCCTGGCCATGCGTTCGATGGTCGGCTCGTCGAACAGATCGGTGCTGTAAGTCAGGCAGCAGCCGAGGCGATGGTCGAGGTCGGTGACTTCCAGATTGAGATCGAACTTGGTCGCCCGCGCATCGTTGGCCAGGTACTCGACAGTCATCCCAGCGAGGGTGCGGCTCTGCTGGAATTCCCAGCGCTGCACGTTGCACATCACCTGGAACAGCGGGTTGTAAGCCGCGCTGCGTGGCGGCTGCAAAGCTTCGACCAAATGATCGAACGGCAGATCCTGATGGGACTGGCCTTCGATCACGGTGTGGCGCACCTGCTCGAACAGTTCGCCGACCGACATCTGCCCGTCGAGCTGGCAACGCAGCACCTGGGTGTTGAGGAACGCCCCGATCAGCCCTTCGCTTTCCGGGCGGATGCGGTTGGCCACCGGCGCGCCGATGCGCAGGTCGGTCTGGCCGCTGTAGCGGTAGAGCAACGTGGCGAGCGCGGCGGTCATGGTCATGAACAGGGTCAGGCCGTTTTGCGCATTGAACGCCCGCACCCGCGCAGCGAGATCGTCGCTCAGATCGAAACGGAACAGCTCGCCCTGATGGCTCTGTACCGGTGGACGCGGACGGTCGCCGGGCAGTTCCAGCAGCGGATGTTCGCGACCGAGTTGCGCGGTCCAGTAATCGAGCTGGCGCTGGCGCTCGCCGGACTCCAGCCACTGACGCTGCCAGACGCTGTAGTCGAGGTATTGCACCGGCAGCGGCGCGAGCGGCGAGGCGCGCTCATCGACGAACGCTTCATACAGCGCACTGAGTTCACGGGCAAAGATGTCCATCGCCCAGCCTTCGGTGACAATGTGGTGCAGGGTCAGAACGAAGTAATGCTCGTGCTCGGCAGTCTTGACCAGGCAGGCGCGCAGCAGCGGTCCGGCTTCCAGATCGAACGGCTGGTGCGCTTCTGCATCGGCCAGTTGCTGGACTTGTAGCTCCCGGACTTCTGCCGGCAGGCTGGAGAAATCCTTCCAGCCCATGCGCACGCCGGTCTCGGCATGCACCTGTTGGCGGGCAACACCGTCAACGCTGGGGAATGTAGTGCGCAGGGTTTCATGGCGCAGGATCAGCGCCTGCAACGCCGCCTCGAAATGCTCGACATGCAGCGCGCCGCGCAAGCGCGCCATGCCGCCGACGTTGTACGCCGGGCTGTCCGGTTCCATCTGCCAGAGGAACCACATGCGCTGCTGCGAATAGGACAGCGGCACCGCTTGGCGGCGGTCGATTTTTGCAATCGGCAACTGTTGATTGGTGTGGCCGCTGACCTGGATCAGGCGAATCTGTTCGGCGTAATCGCCCAGTTCGCTGTGCTCGAACAAGGTGCGCAGCGGCAGTTCGACGTCACAGGCCTGGCGTGTGCGTGAAATGATCTGCGTGGCCAGCAGCGAATGACCGCCGAGAGCAAAGAAATCGTCGCGCAGGCCGATCTGCTTCAGACCCAGCACTTCGCGCCAGATCGCGGCGATTTGTTGCTCCAGTTCGCTGTCTGGTTCGATGTGTTCACGCACTTGCCATTGCGGCTCGGGCAAGGCGCGGCGATCGAGTTTGCCGCTGGGACTCAGCGGCATCGCGTCGAGGCGCAGCAGTTGCGCCGGGACCATGTATTCCGGCAGCTCGGCAGCGAGGGCAGCTTTCAGCCGAATAATTTGCTCATCGGCATTTTCCTGCGCATCGCTCGCCGTGAAGTAGCCGATCAGTTGCGCGCCGGCAGCGGTTTCGCGCACCAACACCACGGCCTGGGCCACGCCATTTTGCGCCAGCAGTCGCGCCTGGATTTCTTCCGGCTCAACGCGAAAGCCACGCAGCTTGACCTGCTGATCGAGGCGACCGAGGTATTCGATCACGCCATCCGAGGACCAGCGCGCACGGTCGCCGGTGCGGTACAAGCGGGCGCCCTGCTCGCCCAGTGGATCGACGACAAAACGCTCGGCGGTCAACGCCGGACGACCCAGGTAACCGCGCGCCAGACCGATGCCGCTGATGCACAGCTCACCCGGCACGCCCGCCGGTACTGGATTGAGATCGGCATCGAGAATGCGGCAGACCACATTGCCCAGCGGCCGGCCAATCGGCGAGCGCTCACCATCGGCAGTTGTGCAGTGCCAATGGGTGACGTTGATCGCGGTTTCAGTCGGGCCGTAGCGGTTGTGTAACTGCACCGCTGGCAATTGCGCCAGTACCCGGTTGCGCAACTCGGCGGGCAAGGCTTCACCGCCGGAAAACACCCGGCGCAGGCTGGTGCATTCGGCACTCAGCGGCTCATCGACAAACAGCGCCAGCAATGGCGGGACGAAGTGCAGAGTGGTCACGCCGTATTGCTGGACCCGTTGCGCGATGCGATGCGGGTCGCGGTGCTCGCCGGGGGCGGCAAGCAGCAGACGCGCGCCGGTGATCAGCGGCCAGAAGCATTCCCACACCGAGACGTCGAAACTGATCGGCGCTTTTTGCATCAGCACGTCGGTTTCGTCGATACGGTAAGTGTCCTGCATCCATTGCAGGCGCTCGGCCAGCGCGGCGTGGGTGTTGCCGACGCCTTTCGGTTGCCCGGTGGAACCCGAGGTGTAAATCACGTAGGCGAGGTTGTCGCCGTGCAGTCGCAGGCCCGGTGCCTGGCTCGGCCATTTATCCAGGTGCAACGCATCCATGGCGATCACGCTGACGCCATCGCTGGCCGGCAGACGCTCGAGCAATTGCGTCTGGGTCAGGAGCAGTTCGACGCCGCTGTCGCGGAGCATGTACGCGAGACGCTCGGCCGGATAATCCGGATCAAGCGGCACATAGGCGCCGCCGGCCTTGATGATCGCCAGCAGACCGATCAGCAGTTGCGGCGAACGCTCGGCGGCAATGGCCACGCACACGTCCGGGCCAACGCCTTTGTCGCGCAGGTAATGGGCGAGCCGGTTGGCTTGCGCGTGCAGCTCGGCAAAATCCAGACTACCGCCGTCCCACACCAGCGCGGTGCGTTGCGGGGTGTTGCGCAATTGTTGCTCGAGCAGTTCCGGCAGCCATTGTTGCGCCGGGGTGCACGGAGCGACGCTCCAGTCTTTCTGCTGATTCTGCTCGCTGGCGGCCAGCAAGCGCAGATCGCTGATGGCCTGCTGTGGCTGTTCGCAGACCTCGCTGAGCAGATTATGGAAATGCTCGGCCAGGCGCTCGATGGTCGTGGCGTCGAACAGTTCGCTGGCGTAGTCGAACGCCAAGCTCAGGCGCCCGTTGCGATCCTCTTCGCTGTGCAATTGCAGATCGAACTTGGCCTCGCGGCTGTGCCACGGCAGTTCTTCGGCGAGCAGACCGGGCAGACGCTTGAGTGCACTGAGGTCGCGCTGCTGATGGTTGAACATGACCTGGAACAGTCCCTGTTCGCGGGCCTGCGGGAACGCTTCGAGCAGTTGTTCGAAGGGCAGATCCTGATGGGCCTGGGCGCCGAGTGCGGCTTGGCGGGTCTGGTTCAGCAGCTCGGCAAATGTCAGACGCGAATCGATCTGCGCACGCAACACCTGGGTATTGATGAAGAAGCCGATCAGGCTTTGGGTTTCCAGGCGCGGACGGTTGGCGTTGGGCACGCCGATGCGAATGTCGCGCTGACCACTGTAGCGGTGCAGCAAACTTTGCAAGGCAGCGAGCAGAAGCATGAACGGCGTGGCTTCGTGGGCCTGCGCAGTCTGGCGAATCGCCTCGCTGAGTTTGCTACTCAAGCGCACGCTGTGGCGCGCGGCGCTGTGGTTGTGTCTGGCCGAGCGCGGGTGATCGGTGGCCAGTTCCAGTGGCGGATGCTCTTCGCCCAACTGCGCTTTCCAGTACGCCAGTTGCCGCTCGCCCTCGCCTTGCGCCAGCCACTGCCGCTGCCAGTTGCCATAATCGGCGTATTGCGTGGGCAGCGCGGCCAGTGTCGCCGGCGCACCTTGGGTTGCCGCCGCGTAGAGACGCGAGAATTCGTCGAGCAGGATATTCAGCGACCAGCCGTCAGCGATGATGTGATGCAGGGTCACCAGCAACTGATGCTCTTCATCATCGAGACGCACCAGTGTCACCGCCAGCAACGGGCCTTTTTCCAGATCGAACCGAGTGCGCGCCTCGTCTTCGCGAATCTGCTCGGCACGGGCTTCACGCTCGGGCGCTGGCAGGTCGCTGATGTCGATCAGTTGCAGGTCGAATTCGGCAGCGGCAAGCACTTGCTGCAATGCCACGCCGTCGCGCTCGAAGAAACGTGTGCGCAGTGATTCATGGCGCTCGATCAGTTGCTGGAAGCTGTTGCGCACGGCGTCTTCGTCGAGTTCGCCACGCAAGCGCAGGCCACCGGGAATGTTGTAGGCGCTGCTCTGTGGATCGAGTTGCCAAGTGATCCACAGACGGTTTTGTGCCAGCGACTGCGGCATCGGCTCACTGCGCGACAACCTGCTGATTGCATCTTGGGCGCTGCCCCCAGTCTGTTGCTGCTGCGCCACGGCGGCGGCGAAAGCGGAGAGGGTTGGCGCTTCGAACAGCAGGCGCAGGCTCAGCTCGACACCGAGTGCTTCGCGAACCCGCGCGACCACTTGCGTGGCGGCGATCGAGTTGCCGCCGAGCAGAAAGAAATGGTCGTCGCCGCTGACCTGCTTGACGTTGAGTTGCTCGGCCCAGATTTGCCCGAGCAACGCTTCAAGGTCTGAAGTGCTGCTGGTCGCGTTTTCCGCTGCCGCTGTGATCGAAGGGAACAACGCGTAACTGTCGAGACTGCCATCGGCCAGACGATTGCGGCACGCCGAGCGCTGCAGTTTGCCACTGGAAGTTTTCGGCAACGCGCCCGGATTGAGCAGCACCACCACGCTTGGCGCCTCCTGATACGCCTCGGCCACGGCTTGGCGAATGGCTTTGATCAGCGCATCTGGCGCAAGGATTTTCTGCACGCTACGGCTGATTTCCGCAGCGATGCCAATGCCCTCTTCGCCGTTGTGAGTGACCCCGAACGCCGCCACGCGGCCCTTGCGCACCACTTCGACTTCGCGCTCGACAGTCTGCTCGATGTCCTGCGGATACAGGTTATGGCCGCGGACGATGAGCATGTCTTTCAGGCGCCCGGTGACGAACAACTCGCCCGCACGGATAAAACCCAGGTCGCCGGTGCGTAACCAGCTGCGGCCGGCGTGCTGCACGAAGGTCTTGGCGCTGGCTTCGGGGTTACGCCAGTAACCGTGGGCGATGCTCGGGCCGGTGGCCCAGACTTCACCGACGGCGTTATCGGCGAGTTCTTCGAGGGTATTCGGTTCGACGATCAGCACCGCGTGCTCAGGCTGGCTGATGCCGCAGCTCATGACCGCGCTGCCGTCGCCCGGCTCGGCGCGGTTTTGCGCCAGCGCCTGATCATCCACGCGCAGTGCCGGGATGCCGGCGCCACGCGGTGTTCCGGCGACAAACAGGGTCGCCTCGGCCAGACCGTACGAAGCCATGAAGCTGTTGTCGCTGAAACCGCAAGCAGCGAATTTTTCGGCGAAGCGTTCGAGGGTATCGAGACGGATCGGCTCGGAACCGGAATAGGCCACGCGCCATCGACTCAGATCGAGGCGCTCAAGGGCCGACTCGCTGACCCGCTCACTGCACAAACGGTAGGCGAAATCCGGGCCGCCGCTGATGGTGCCGCCGTATTCGGCAATCGCTTCCAGCCAGCGCAACGGCCGGCCGAGGAAGTATGCCGGCGACATCAGAATGCACGGCACGCCGCTGAAAATCGGTTGCAGCAGACCACCGATCAAACCCATGTCGTGATACAGCGGCAACCAGCTGACGATGACGTCGTCCGGGTTGACGTTGATGCCGAAACCGTGACGGATCAGCAGTTCGTTGGCGACCAGATTGCCATGGCTGACCTGCACGCCCTTGGGCAGCGCGGTGGAGCCGGAAGTGTATTGCAGAAAGGCGATGTGTTCGGGCGGCAGGCTCGGCTCAACCCAGCGTTCGGCCAGTGCGCTGTCGAGGGTGTCGACACACAACAGCGGCGGCGCGCCGTCGATTTGTTGCAAGGCATCGCGCAGGTCGGCGCTGGTCAGCAACAGCGTGGGCTCGGCGTCGGCGATGATCGACAGCAAACGCTCCTGATGATGACGACGGGTGGATTCCGGCGGATAGGCCGGCACCGCAATCACACCGGCATACAGGCAGCCGAAAAACGCCGCGACGTAATCCGCGCCACTGGGAAACAGCAGCACCGCACGCTCACCGAATCCAGCCTGAGCCTGCAACGCAGCGGCGATGGTGCGCGCGCGTTGATCCAGTTCGCGATAGCTGAGCACCACAGCCTGCTCCGGGTTTTCGGCGAGAAAACGCAAGGCCAGTCGGTCCGGCGTCAGGGCCGCGCGACGCTTGAGGGCATGGACCAGGGTGCTGGGGAGTTCGAACGCGTCGGTCATGAGGTTTCCTGCCTGAATTCGGCTTGCAAGTGGAATCGGGTGGCTGCGTCACACCTGTCGAGAGGCGTGCGGGGCGCGGTCTGTGCCGACCGCGCAAGGCATCGGAATGCGCTGAGGCCGGGGATCTGCACCCGGGCCATTCACCAATGAGAACGGATGGAGTGGGGAAATAATTAGTCGGCAGGCGCGACGTCCAGCGGGGCGGGGGTGCGGCGGCGTGTCGCAGTTGGCAAAACACATAGCCTTACAGCAATACCTCTCTTTCTCATTTGACAATCATTATCATTCAACATAATTTGTCGCTCGATGTGTAGGACGGCGCCGTCCCCCGAGGCCCTCCCACTTACCTATTGGCAGCAAGGTGATTTCCATGACGGAACAAGTATCCACAAGCAGGTGCGATTCACCGCTACTTCAGGCATTCGTCGACAATCGACTGATTCTGGTCAAGATTGCAGCCCGCATTACCGGGTGCAGGTCTCGTGCCGAAGACGTGGTTCAGGATGCGTTTTTCCGACTGCAATCGGCGCCGCCGATCACGTCGTCGATCAAGGCTCAACTGAGCTACCTGTTCCAGATCGTGCGCAACCTCGCCATCGATCACTACCGCAAGCAGGCGCTCGAACAGAAATACTCAGGCCCGGAAGAGGAAGGCTTGAACGTGGTGATTCAGGGCGCTTCGCCGGAAACTTCGCACATCAACTTCTCGACTCTGGAACACATCGCCGATGCGCTGACCGAGCTGCCCAGCCGCACCCGCTATGCCTTCGAGATGTACCGTCTGCACGGCGTGCCGCAGAAAGACATCGCCAAAGAGCTGGGCGTGTCGCCGACCCTGGTCAACTTCATGATTCGCGATGCGCTGGTGCACTGCCGCAAGGTCTCGGGAAGTCGGCGGGATGCGGTGATTGCGGGTCGTCGTTAGGATCCGGATTTTGCGTCAAGCCATTCGCGAGCAGGCTCGCTCCCACAGGGTTTGATGAACGACACAAATCCAGTGTGGGAGCGAGCCTGCTCGCGAAAGCGGCCTCAGCTTCAAACGAAAGCCGAGGCCGAACGCATCAGGCCAGCTTGCACCGATCAAAAAACCGCTCCCGCCCCAGAATCATCAGCGCCGCGCGCTTGTGCGGAAAATCGAATTCCTTCTCGCAGTGAAAGCATTGGTCGTGCATATGGCCGATCATCTTCGCATTGTCGGCACGTGGCTCGGCGACCACGCGCTGGGTCCGTGGATCATCGAGAAACAGGTAATGCACCAGCGCCGATAACCAACTCGCCACTTTATGCGGGCCGCGATGACTTTCTTCGCCGACCAGCATGTGAATGCCACGGTCGTAATCGCCGGCATCGTAGAACGGCGCGATGCGATCTTCCTTGGCCCAGTAGGCTTCGAAATAAGCGAACGGCTGATCATCGAAACAGCCGATCAGGGTCAGCGTGTGCGGATCGGCATCGAGCTTGCCGAGGTATTCGCGATGCTGCTCAAGGCTGCCCTCCTCCTGCCAGAAACTCGCCACACGCGGGCTGTTCTGCCAGCGATTGAAGCGCGACAGATCTTCCTCGATTTCCAGCGTTCGCAAGGAAATCCACGCGCCGAGCCGCGCATCGAAACGCCGATAGACTTCACCGCGCGGCTTCACCGGTCGCAGCGGATGGCGCTTGCCGTGGCTGATGACCATTTGCTGCGGATAGCTGCCGGTCAGTGAAGTGCCCAGCCACGGCTGCGGCAGTTGCCAGAACAGCGTGCGCTCGCAGCGATACTCACCGGCGACTTCGGTATTGATCAGCAGACCACTGCGCAAGGCTTCGGTCGGCGGCTGATCGAGTTGCCAGGTCAATTGCTGGCACGCCGGGTCACGGGCGAACAGCCAATAACAGGCGGCCCACAAGGCTTGCCCGGGCGGCAGGGCAAAACGTTCATCAAGCTGGATCGGGCCATTGGCCTCGCGGTCCAGGCGCAGCCGAATCAGCGGTTGCCCGTCCAGGCTCAGGCTCAGTCGGCTCTCGGTGGCATCAGCGATCAATCGACTGCCCGAGGGCAACGCCAGGGCAGTCAGGTCATTCAGATTGGACATGGGTCGGGCTCACGTAATCGTCGACAGTTCAACGAAGTGACGTGAGCCGGGAGGGGAAATTTAAGCGCGAGATGCAAACAGCGCTTCAGTGATGCGGCACGGGCACCACGGCAATCTTGTAAGGCTCGAAAATCTTCAGCAATTCGCCATTGTCACGCAGACGCTGCAACAGATTGCCGAAGGCGTCGCCGGTGATCGGAGCGCTTGGCCGCAGAATCGCGTAATGGTGATAGATCTGATCGGTACGCTGCGAAGCCAACAGCTCATCGCGGACCTTCTCGTTGCGCAGCAGGTAATCGAACAGATAGGAGCGGGTTACCAGGGCAATGTCGGCGCGCCCGCGCAGGACCATCAGCAGGTTGCTGTCGTGGGAATAGGTCAGCGTGGCGTTGTAGTTGTGCGCGAGGAATTTCGGGTCGGCGTTGAAGTTGGCAAATTCGTAGTGATAACCGCTGAACAGCGCCAGACGTTTGCCCGACAGGCTCGAGAAGTAGTTTTGCTGGCGGCCGTCTTCGCGTTGCGCGACGAAAATCTCGGCGTCTTCCAGGCCCATGTCGACGTCATCATGGGGAATGTCCTTCCAGCCCCACTCGGGGTTCTCGAAGATCGCCATATCGATGCGGCCCTGCTTGAAATCACCGAAACGGCGCGGGATCGACGTCGGCACCAGGACGAACTGATAGTCGCTCTGCGAGCGGTTCAGCGCCTCGATCAATTGCGGCAACAGGCCGGTGTCGGCGCCGTTTTCCGGGCGAATCGTATAAGGCGGGAAATGCGCGGCGCCGACCCGGACCAATTGCGCTGACTGAGCGGGCAATACCCATAACGCAGCCAGCGCAGCGAGCATCAGCCCGGCGGCTGTCCGAATTGGCGAAGACTTCAAAACACCCCACTCCCCGAAAAAAATAGCGATCAATGCATTCAAGCTAGGCGGTTTCGCCGACTTAGCCAGTTTGTCGGCCGGTCCGACAACCGTTCAACGCGCTTCGAGGACCAGAATCAGCGCTTCATCGGCGAGCTGATCGAGGCTCAAACTGCCGCCGGCACGGAACCAGGTGGTGGTCCAGGACAGTGCGCCGGTAAGGAAACGTCGGGTAATAAAAACGTCGCCGCGAATGTAGCCGGCGTCCTTGGCCTCGCCCAGAACCTGCAACCAGATGTCTTCATAAACATCACGCAAAGCGAGCACTTTAGCCTGGCCGTCTTCGGACAATGAGCGCCATTCGTACACCAGCACCGCCATCGCCTCGCCACTGCCGCCCATGATCGACTGCAATTCGCAGCGAATCAGCGCCAGCACTTTCTCGCGCACGTCGCCGGCTTCGGCCAGGGCTGCGCGCATCAGCGCGGTGTTGTAGCGGATGGTTTCCTCCATCACCGCGCGGAGAATTTCATCCTTGCTTTTGAAGTGATGAAAAATGCTTCCCGACTGAATGCCCACAGCGCTGGCCAGATCACGCACCGTGGTGCGCTCGTAGCCTTTGTTGCGAAAAAGGTGAGCCGCCACTTGCAGCAATTTGCCGCGGGCGCTGTCCGGGTCGGTCAACTGGCCCTGGTCGACCAGTTCGCGCATGACCCGCAGGGCTTTTTGCTCGTCCACCCGTTCTCTCCTACAGTCGATCAGTGTGTTGCCCCCTGTAACCGCAGGGTTGCGCGCAATTTAAGCCGCGCGCGGGCACCAAGCAAGCGCTTGGGCAGAAGAATGTTTCGCCTGTTTACAAACCAAGCGCTTGCTTGGTAGCCTCCAGACACTTCTGTCGCAGGTCCCTGAGTCGGAGATAAAAATGCCAACCACCGTGCGAATCGGCTGCGCCAGTGCTTTTTGGGGCGACACTTCCACTGCTGCCGCCCAGCTTGTCTCCGGCGGAAACCTGGATTATCTGGTGTTCGATTATCTGGCCGAGATCACCATGTCGCTGATGGCCGGTGCGCGCCTGAAAGACCCGCAGG
Organism: Pseudomonas sp. Marseille-Q5117; assembly: GCF_946901175.1. Classification (NCBI taxonomy): domain Bacteria; kingdom Pseudomonadati; phylum Pseudomonadota; class Gammaproteobacteria; order Pseudomonadales; family Pseudomonadaceae; genus Pseudomonas; species Pseudomonas sp. Marseille-Q5117. The sequence continues at coordinate 387,192 of NZ_CAMPPP010000001.1, forward strand.
CCGGGTTCGCCGGCGACTTCGTTGAAGTGCTGGCGCCGCTGCTGACGCAACTGGCTGAACAGAACATCCGCGTGATCAGCAATGCCGGCGGGGTCAATCCGCAGGCTTGCGCGGCGGCCCTGCAAGCGGCCTGCGATCAGGCTGGAGTCCAGCTGAAGATTGCCGTGTTGCTCGGCGATGACCTGCAAGGACAGCTCAAAAGCCCCGCCGATATCCGCGAAATGTTCAGCGGCGCGCCGCTTCCGCGCATGTGCGTGTCGACCAACGCCTACCTCGGCGCGCCGGGAATTGTCGAAGCGTTGCGCCTGGGCGCCGACATTGTCATCACCGGCCGGGTGGTCGACAGCGCCGTGGTCAGTGCGGCGCTGGTTCACGAACTCGGCTGGTCGTGGCATGACTACGACAAACTCGCCCAGGCCGCGCTGGCCGGGCACATCATCGAATGCGGCGCGCAGTGCACCGGCGGTAATTTCACCGACTGGCGCGAGGTGCCGGATTACGAGCACATCGGTTTTCCGATCGTCGAGGTCAGCGCCGATGGCCAGTTCCTCGTCAGCAAACCCGAAGGCTCCGGCGGCCTGGTCACGCCGCTGACCGTCGGCGAGCAGATGCTCTACGAAATCGGCGATCCGCAGGCCTATCTGTTACCCGATGTGATCTGCGATTTCACTCAGGTCAAACTTCAGCAACAAGGCAAAAACGTCGTGCAGGTGCACGGTGCCAAAGGCCTGCCGCCCAGCGACAAATACAAGGTCAGCGCCACGTACCCGGACGGTTTTCGCTGCACCGCCAGTTGCCTGATGGCCGGCATCGACGCGGTGGACAAGGCGCGGCGGGTCAGTCAGGCGATCATCGACAAGACCGCCGAGATGTTCAGCCTGCGCGGCTGGGCGCCGTACAGCGAAACCCATGTCGAACTGCTCGGCAGCGAAGCCACCTACGGCCCACACGGCCAGCGCCGCGACAGCCGTGAAGTGGTGATCAAAATCGCCGTACGCCATCCTGACAAACGCGCGCTGGTGCTGTTTTCCAAAGAGATCGCCCAGGCCGCGACCGGTATGGCGCCGGGTTTGACCGGCATCGTCGGCGGACGTCCGACCGTGTACCCGGTCATCCGCCTGTTCTCATTTCTCGTCGATAAAAATGCCTGCACACTGCAAATCGACATGGCCGGTGAGCGCCATCCGTGCGCCCTCCCCGAACCAGTGGCCCTCGACAGCGCAGATTTGCCGCTCGCCCATCAGCCACCCAAACCCCAGGGCCGCGCCGATGCCAGTGTGCCGTTGGTGAAACTGGCGGTGGCGCGCTCCGGCGACAAGGGCAACCACAGCAACATCGGCGTGATGCCGCGCCATCCCGATTACCTGCCATGGATCGCCGAAGCGCTGACCCCTTCGGTGGTGGTCGACTGGATGCGCCACGTCCTCGATCCGCTTCTCGGGCGTGTCGAACGCTGGTATCTGCCCGGCACCCACAGCCTTAATTTTCTTTTGGAAAACGCCCTCGGCGGTGGCGGTGTCGCCAGTCTGCGCATCGACCCGCAAGGCAAAGCCTTCGCCCAGCAACTATTGGAAATCCAGATCCCGGTGCCGCAGAGCATCGCCGAACAGCTCGACTAGAGGATGGTGTGCATGGCTTACGCGTCGATTTTTCGCGCCGATCTGTTCAGCGGCCAGAACATGATTGTCACCGGTGGCGGCAGCGGCATCGGTCGCTGCACCGCCCATGAACTGGCGGCCCTTGGCGCCAATGTGTTGCTGGTCGGGCGCAAGCCGGAAAAACTCGAAAAGGTCGCCGCCGAAATCGCCGAGGACGGCGGCCGCGCGCACTGGAAGGCCTGCGATATCCGCGATGAAGAAGCGGTCAAGCAACTGGTCAAAGAGCTGATCGCCGAACACGGGCCGATCCACGGTCTGGTCAACAACGCCGGCGGCCAATACCCGTCGCCCTTGGCCTCGATCAATCAGAAGGGCTTTGAAACCGTGCTGCGGACCAATCTGGTCGGCGGGTTTCTGATGGCCCGGGAAGTGTTCAACCAGTCGATGAGCAAACACGGCGGCAGCATCGTCAACATGCTCGCCGACATGTGGGGCGGCATGCCCGGCATGGGCCACTCTGGCGCGGCGCGCTCGGGCATGGACAATTTCACCAAGACTGCCGCGTTCGAGTGGGGTTACGCCGGGGTCCGGGTCAACGCCGTGGCGCCGGGCTGGATCGCCTCCAGCGGCATGGACACTTACGAGGGCGCTTTCAAAGCAGTGATTCCGACCCTGCGCGAGCATGTGCCGCTCAAGCGTATCGGCACCGAATCGGAAGTCAGTGCGGCGATCGTGTTTCTGCTCAGCCCGGCGGCGGCATTCATCAGCGGCACCACGGTGAAAATCGACGGCGCCGCCAGCCTCGGCAGTCGCGCCTGGCCGCTGCACAAGGCCAGCCACAGCGAATCGTTCAATGGTTTTCACCGCGCGTATTTACCAGAAGTGTTGCGTCCCGACGTGCTCAAGGACGAGGAATAAGCCATGGCGCAGATTCAGTCGCAACTCGATCCGCACAGCGAAGCCTTCGCACGAAACCGCGCGGCCATGCTCGCCGCCATCGAGCAGGTGCAGCAGCTCGAACAGAACCTGCTGAACAAGGCCGCCGAAGCCAAAGACAAATTCAGCAAACGCGGGCAACTGTTGCCCCGCGAACGCCTGAACCTGCTGCTCGACCCCGGCGCGCCGTTCCTCGAACTGGCCAGCCTCGCCGGCTATAAATTGCACGACGACAAGGACGGCAGTTCGGCCGGTGGCGGGCTGATTGCCGGCATCGGTTATGTCTGCGGCATCCGCGCGATGGTGGTCGCCAACAACAGCGCGATCAAGGGCGGCACGATCTCGCCGAGCGGCCTGAAAAAATCCCTGCGCCTGCAACAGATCGCGCGGGAAAACAAACTGCCGATGATCACCCTCGCCGAAAGCGGCGGCGCCAATCTCAACTACGCGGCGGAGATTTTTGTCGAAGGCGCGCGCAGTTTCGCCAATCAGGCGCGCATGTCAGCGATGGGTTTGCCGCAGATCACCGTGGTACACGGCTCGGCCACCGCAGGCGGCGCCTATCAACCGGGGTTATCGGATTACGTAGTGGTGGTGCGCGGCAAGGCCAAGCTGTTTCTCGCCGGCCCGCCATTGCTTAAAGCGGCGACCGGCGAAGTGGCCACCGATGAAGAACTCGGTGGCGCCGAAATGCACGCGCAAGTCGCCGGCACTGCCGAATATCTCGCCGAAAACGACGCTGACGGCATACGCCAGGTCCGCGAGATCATGCGCATGCTGCCATGGAACGAGCAGCTGCCGTGGCTGCCGCAGCCGCAATTCAAAGAACCGCTTTACCCCATCGACGAACTGCTCGGGCTGATCCCCGACGATGCAAAAAAGCCCTACGACGTGCGCGAAATCATCGCGCGGATTGCCGATGAATCGGACTTTCTCGAATTCAAAGGCGAGTTCGATCAGCAAACCCTTTGCGGCCAATTGAAAATCCAGGGCCGCGCCTGCGGCTTCATTGGCAACAACGGACCGATCACCCCGCAAGGTGCGAGCAAGGCGGCGCAGTTCATCCAGTTGTGCGACCAGAGCCAGACGCCGCTGCTGTTTTTCCACAACACCACGGGTTTCATGGTCGGCACCGAATCGGAACAGCAAGGCGTGATCAAGCACGGCTCGAAACTGATCCAGGCGGTGGCCAACGCACGGGTGCCTAAACTGACCATCGTCGTCGGCGGTTCCTACGGCGCCGGCAACTACGCCATGTGCGGGCGCGGGCTCGATCCGCGCTTCATCTTCGCCTGGCCCAACAGCCGAACGGCAGTGATGGGTGGCGCTCAGGCCGGCAAGGTTCTGCGCATCGTCACTGAGGCCAAACAGCTCAAGGACGGCATCGAGCCTGATCCGAAAATGCTCGACATGCTCGAACAGATGACCGCGCAGAAACTCGACAGCCAATCCACCGCACTGTACGGCAGCGCCAATCTGTGGGACGACGGCCTGATCGACCCGCGCGACACCCGCACCCTGCTCGGTTACTTGCTGGATATCTGCCACGAAGCCGACATGCGCACGCTGCAACCCAACAGCTTCGGCGTCAGCCGCTTCTGACCGCCACGGATCCTACGGAGAACAACAACAATGATCTTCACCCCGGAACACGAAGCCCTGCGCCGCACCGTCCGCCAATTCGTCACGCACGAGATCAACCCGCACGTCGAAGAATGGGAAAAGGCCGGGCGCTTTCCGATCCACGAGATTTTCCGCAAGGCCGGTGAGCTGGGCCTGCTGGGCATTTCCAAGCCGGAAAAATTCGGCGGCATGGGCCTCGACTACAGCTATTCGATCGTCGCCGCCGAAGAGTTCGGCACCATTCATTGCGGCGGGATTCCGATGTCGATCGGCGTGCAGACCGACATGTGCACACCCGCCCTCGCCCGCTTCGGCTCCGATGAATTGCGCGAAGAATTCCTGCGCCCGGCCATCACCGGCGAACAGGTCGGCTGCATCGGCGTCTCTGAAGTCGGCGCCGGTTCCGATGTCGCCGGGCTGAAAACCACCGCGCGCAAGGACGGCGACGACTACGTGATCAACGGCAGCAAAATGTGGATCACCAACTCGCCGAGCGCCGATTTCATCTGCCTGCTCGCCAACACTTCGGACGACAAGCCGCACATCAACAAGTCGCTGATCATGGTGCCGATGAACACCCCGGGGATCAGCCTCAGTTCGCACCTGGACAAGCTCGGCATGCGCAGCTCGGAAACCGCGCAGGTGTTCTTCGACAACGTGCGCGTGCCGCAGCGCAATCGCATCGGCCATGAAGGCGCCGGGTTCATGATGCAGATGCTGCAGTTCCAGGAAGAACGCCTGTTCGGCGCGGCGAACATGATCAAGGGCCTGGAATATTGCATCGACAGCACCATCGAGTACTGCAAGGAGCGCAAGACCTTCGGTAATGCGCTGATCGATAACCAAGTGATCCACTTCCGCCTCGCCGAATTGCAGACCGAAATCGAATGCCTGCGCGCGCTGGTCTATCAGGCCACCGAGCAGTACATCAAAGGCCAGGACGTCACGCGCCTGGCATCGATGGCCAAGCTCAAGGCCGGGCGTCTCGGCCGTGAAGTCAGCGACAGCTGCCTGCAATATTGGGGCGGCATGGGCTTCATGTGGGACAACCCGGTGGCCCGTGCTTATCGCGATGTGCGTCTGGTATCGATTGGCGGCGGCGCCGACGAAATCATGCTGGGGATCATCTGCAAACTGATGGGCATTCTGCCGGGGAAAAAGAAATGAGCCGCCTGCCCGACTGCCAGACGCTGTTGCTGGAACTGCATGGCGGCGTGCTGCACATCACCCTCAACCGCCCGGACAGCCGCAACGCGATGAGCCTGCAAATGGTCGCCGAAATGCGCGCGGTGCTGGCGGCGGTGCGCGATGACCGCACAGTGCGGGCCTTGGTGCTCAGCGGTGCCGGCGGGCATTTTTGCGCCGGCGGCGACATCAAGGACATGGCCAGCGCACGGGTTCAAGGGGCGGACGCTTACCGCGAGTTGAACCGGGCGTTTGGCGCGTTGCTGGAGGAGGCCCAGCACACGCCGCAGGTGCTGATCTGCGTGTTGCAAGGCGCCGTGCTCGGCGGCGGCTTCGGCCTGGCCTGCGTCAGCGATGTTGCGATTAGTGATCACAAGGCGCAGTTCGGTTTGCCGGAAACCAGCCTCGGCCTGATCCCGGCGCAAATCGCACCGTTTGTGGTGCAACGGATCGGCTTGACCGAAACCCGCCGGCTCGCGCTGACGGCGGCGCGTTTCGATGGCGCTGAGGCGCAGCGATTGGGGCTGGTGCATTTCGTTGAACAGGATGCGCAAGCGTTGGCAGAACGGCTGGACGAGGTGTTGCAACAGGTACTGCGCTGCGCGCCGGAAGCGAATGCGGTGACGAAAAAGTTGTTGCTGGCGAGTGCCGGACAGCCATCGAGTGAGTTGCTTGATGAGGCGGCGCAGTGGTTCGGCGCGGCGGTGACCGGAGAGGAAGGAATCGAGGGGACCATGGCATTCATGCAGAAACGCAAACCGGGGTGGGCCTGAAAAAGCATCGCGGGCAAGCCCGCTCCCACACGGATTCTCATTTGCTCAAATAACCTGTGGGAGCTGGCTTGCCAGCGATGAGGCCATCCCATTCACCGCTATCATTTCAGGAACCCCACCATGCCCACCCTCCACAAAATCCTGATCGCCAACCGCGGTGAAATCGCCTGCCGCATCCAGCGCACGGCGCAGGCGCTGGGTTATCGCACCGTCGCCGTGTTCAGCGACGCCGACGCCGATGCGCTACACGTACAAATGGCCGATCAGGCCGTGCACATCGGCCCGGCGCCGGGGCAGCAGTCGTACCTCAACATTGCGGCGATCATCGACGCCGCCCGGCGCAGCGGTGCCGACGCGATTCACCCGGGCTACGGCTTTCTCTCGGAAAACGCCGATTTCGCCCGCGCCTGCGCCGAAGCCGGGCTGACTTTCATCGGCCCCAGCGTCGGAGCGATCGAGTTGATGGGCAGCAAACGCCTGTCGAAAATCGCCATGCTTGCCGCCGGCGTGCCGTGCATTGCCGGCTATCAAGGCGCAGCGCAGGACGACGCGACGCTGCTGGCCGAAGCCGAACGCATCGGCTATCCGCTGATGATCAAGGCCAGTGCCGGTGGCGGTGGACGTGGCATGCGCCTGGTGCACGAGGCCAGCGAACTGGCGGCGCAACTGCGCACCGCGCGGTCCGAAGCAATGAACGGTTTCGGCAGCGACGAGTTGATTCTCGAACAGGCATTGATCGAACCGCGCCACGTCGAAGTGCAATTGTTCGGCGACCAGCACGGCCATCTGGTCTATCTCGGCGAACGCGATTGCTCGATCCAGCGCCGCCATCAGAAAGTCATCGAAGAAGCACCCTGCCCGGTGATGACCGCCGAGCTGCGCCAGGCCATGGGCGAAGCGGCGCTCAAGGCCGGGCGCGCGGTGGATTATGTCGGCGCCGGCACCGTGGAGTTCCTCCTCGACGCACGCGGGCAGTTCTACTTTCTGGAGATGAACACCCGTCTGCAGGTCGAGCATCCGGTGACGGAATTGATCACCGGCCTCGATCTGGTCGCGTGGCAACTGCTGGTTGCCGAGGGCCAGCCGCTGCCGCTGACGCAGGAGCAGATCCGTCTCGACGGTCACGCCATGGAAGTGCGCCTCTACGCTGAAGATCCCGCTGCGGATTTTCTCCCGCAAACCGGCCGAATTGCCGCATGGCAACCGGCTTCGGATCACGGGGCGCGCATCGATCACGGTCTGCTTGAAGGTCAGTCGGTGAGCCCGTTCTACGACCCGCTGCTGGGCAAACTGATCGCCCACGGCGCAACCCGCGAAGAGGCGCGGCGCAAGTTATTGCGTGCGGTGCAGGACACGGTGCTGCTTGGCGTGCAGACCAATCAACGCTTGCTCGAAGGCCTGCTGCAACATCCGCAGTTCATCAGTGGCGATTTCAGCACCGGTTTCATCCAGGAACATTTTTCCAGCCATGCCTGCCTCAGCCCTTACGTACCGACGACGGCGCAACTGGCGATTGCCGTGGCGGTTTTCTATCAGGCCAGCGCCCTGCCCCATCGCGCCCCGCTGAACGGCTGGCGCAACAACGCCAGCGTGCCGTTGCACTATCGACTGGGCAGTGACGAGCAGGACTGGACGCTGTCGGTGCTGGCGCGCAAACCCGGCGAGTTGGTCGTGCAGGCTGGCGAAAGCACTGTGGCGGTGAAAATCATTGAGCACGCCGCGCAATCGATCACCATCGAAGTCGACGGTCTGCGCCAATGTCACGCCTATCGTCTGCACGATCGGCAGCTGTGGCTGTTCACCAATCCGGGCAGCCTGCGCCTGGAGGATCGAACTCATGCGCCGATCGACAGTCAGACCAGCGTCGCCTCCGGCACCCTGAAAGCCCCGATGGACGGTGCCATTGTCGACGTGCTGGTCAGCGAAGGCAGTACGGTCAGCAAGGGTCAATTGCTGGTGGTGCTGGAGGCAATGAAAATGGAGCATCCGTTGAAGGCCGGTATCGATGGCGTGCTCAAACGGGTGCAAGTGAAGGTCGGCGATCAGGTAAAAAATCGTCAGGTTCTGTTGCAGGTCGAGTAGTCGCCCGGGCACAAGCGCGGGGTTTGACTACGCTCTGATAAATCAGAACGCGGAAATCAGGAACCCTGCGATGCCCCATTGGCTGGTCATAGATCTGGAAGCCACCACAGACGAGGGTGGCTGGCCGGTCACGGAAATGGAAATTATCGAGATCGGTGCGACCCTGGTCGACCGCGCCGGGCGCGAGCAGGATCACTTCCAGCGCTTCGTCAAACCGACCCGCCGGCCATTGCTGACGCCATTCTGTCGGGAGCTGACACACATCACTCAGGCCAACATCGATTCGGCGCAACCGCTGAGCGAAGTCTGGCCGGCTTTTGAGCGTTGGCTGGCGCAGCATCAAACCCGTCTGGAAGGCTGGGCCAGTTGGGGCGGTTACGATCGCCAGCAATTGCTGCAGGAGTGGCAGCGCCTGAACATCGACAGCGGCCTGAGCAAAGTCCCGCACATGAACCTCAAACAGCGCTTCGCCAAGGCTCGGCGCCTGGAACGACCGTTGGGGCTCAATGGCGCGCTGCAACTGGCGGGCATGCAGTTCAACGGCCAACAACATCGCGCGCTGGAAGATGCCCGCAATACTGCACGGTTATTGCCGCTGGTCCTGCCGCTTTAGACGCGTGACGGCGCGAAAAGCCTTGTGCATACTGGCCGCCCCCTTTTAAGCCCTTTTCGAGGAATCCGCCCATGTTTAAAGTCAACGAGTACTTCGACGGCACCGTCAAGTCGATCGCCTTTGGCACCGCTGAAGGTCCGGCGACCATTGGCGTCATGGCCCCGGGCGAATACGAATTCGGCACCAGCCAGCGCGAGATCATGCACGTGGTGTCCGGCGCGCTGAACGTAAAACTGCCAGACAGCAGCGACTGGGAAACCTTCGCCGCCGGCAGCCAGTTCAACGTTCCGGCCAACAGCAAGTTCCAACTGAAAGTCGAAGTGGATACCGCTTACCTGTGCGAATACCGCGGCTGATCCCGCCGGTTTCACAGCGCAAAAAAATGCCCGCGTCCAAAAGACCCGGGCATTTTTCGTTTCAGCGACAGCCTATTCGAGAATCTCCACCGGCATGCCGACTTCCAGGCGGCCATTGCCGTCGTTGACCAGATTCTGTCCGAACATCGCGCCATCAGCGGTTGAGCGATGTTTCTGCAACGTCGCGAACGGCTCGCGATCGGTGCTGCGCTCACCGGTTTGCGGGTCGACGGTGGTCATGATGCAACGCGCACATGGCTTGACCACGCGGAATTCGATATCGCCGATGCGAATGCGTTTCCACTGGTCCTCGGCATAAGGCGCGCTGCCTTCGATCACCAGATTCGGACGGAAGCGCAGCATCTCCAGCTCTCGCCCTACCGTTTCCGAGAGGGCCAGCCGCGAAGCTTCGCCGATCAGCAGCAATGGATAACCGTCGGCGAACGCCACTTGATCGTCGTCCTTGCCGAAACCCGACTGCGTGGTGCGCGCCCGCTCGAGTGGCATTTGCACCAGACGTGTCGGCTTGCCGAGGAAGTCGCTGACAAAACGCGCGGCTTGATCACCGGCGTCCGGCACCCGCAGGGTGTCACGCCAGATCGTCACACCGCGCAGCTCGGCGTCGGCAGCGGGCAGCGCGACTTCGATAGATCCCTGCTCGGGAGCGCTGAGGGTCAGACCGCCGCCGGCATTCCATAACCCCGACAACTGACTCATCTTCGCTTCGGCACGCTGGGTCAGAAAGCGCCCGCTGGCCTCGTCCACCAGCATCCAGCGTCGGTCGCCCGCCAGCCCGAGCTTGTCCAGCTCGATGCTTTGCAGGATTTCGCCCTTGCCGGATTTCAACGGGTAACGATAAAGCGCGCTCAGACGCAGCATAGCCAGCTTCCTTGGAGGAAAAACGCCACCCTATACGAGCTTCAATACCGAATCAAAGCCGTCATTAATGTAAATACACTTCTGTGGGAGCGAGCCTGCTCGCGAAGAGGCCGGCACATTCACCATCAATGTGTCCGACCCTGCGCTTTCGCGAGCAGGCTCGCCCAGGAAGCAAGATGTGCGTGTTTCAGGCCGGCACGGCGTCGAGCATCAGACGCTGGCGCACCACGTCGACCAGTTTGTCCGGCTGGAATTTGGAGAGGAAGTTGTCGCAGCCGACCTTCTTCACCATCGAGTCGTTGAAACTGCCCGATAGCGAGGTGTGCAGCACGACGTACAGGCCACGCAGGCGAGGGTCGTTGCGGATCTCCGTGGTCAGGCGATAGCCGTCCATTTCCGGCATTTCCGCATCGGTGAAGATCATCAGCAGTTTGTCGGTCATGTGCACGCCGGTATCGGCCCAGGCCTTGAGCATGTTCAAGGCTTTCAGACCGTCGCTGGCAATGTGCATTTTCACCCCGAGCTGTCCGAGGGTATCGCGCAATTGCGAGAGCGCTACGTTGGAGTCGTCCACCAACAACACTTCGCGGCCACGGGCGCGTTCCAGTACCGGGTCGTCGAGTTTCTCGCGCGAGACCTTGGCGTTGTACGGGACGATTTCAGCGAGGACTTTCTCGACGTCGATGATCTCCACCAGTTGATCGTCGACCTTGCTGATCGCGGTCAGATAATGCTGGCGGCCAGCACTGGTCGGCGGCGGCAGAATGGCTTCCCAGTTCATGTTGACGATGCGGTCGACACCGCCAACGAGGAAGGCCTGCACCGAACGGTTGTATTCGGTGACGATGATCGTGCTGTTCGGGCCCGGCACCAGTGGGCGCATGCCGATTGCCTGGGACAGGTCGATCACCGGCAAGGTCTGTCCGCGCAGGTTGACCACGCCGCAGACGAAGGGATGACGCTGCGGCATCAGGGTCAGCTTGGGCAGTTGCAGCACTTCCTGAACCTTGAACACGTTGATCGCGAACAGCTGGCGTCCGGCCAGGCGAAACATGAGGATTTCCAGGCGATTCTCACCCACCAGTTGCGTGCGTTGGTCTACCGTGTCGAGAATGCCGGCCATCAATGACTCCTGGGCTTGTTCTGATGAATTCACTATGGGGGTTTATCGGCTGCATTCAGCTAATCTTGATTGCTGTAAAGCGCGCCGCTAAAAATGCCATAAACGGCCATTGATGTCACACTGACATCATGCTTTACTGGCAATCGTGATTTCATCTGCTAGATTCATTGCGGCGCGACCTCGGTTTGCACGTTAGGTTCCCGCGCCTAAGGGATTCCCCTAGGATCAATCAGGCCCAACCTGATATTCGCCATTTCCAATAGCCATTACTGTGACGCCATTCTCATTGCATGAACGGAGTCAGGCTATTGTGTGCGATCGCAATTCAGTGGCAACCCACCCTCTGGAACCCCTCGGTCCGTGCACCTGCACCGCCGGGCGCGATCTGCCGACGATTCACGATCGTCGCCACACACGGCCATCCGTCAACCAACACGACGTGGTGGAGATGAACATGCCAATCGACCGTAAAGACTGGGCGCAACGCTTCCCCGAATTTCTGGTCGAGGCCGAAACGCTTCTCGCCAAGTCCGAAGAATGCCTGAGCCATCTGCAACTGATCAGCAATGACAAGGATGCCATCGACTGCATGCTCGGCACTCTGTTGAAGCTGGCCGGCCGCGCCGAAGCCTTGGCACTGGAAGCAATCTCCGAGTTTTCCCTGCACATCTACAGCCTGCTGAATCTGACCCAGGATCGCGTCGACCTTCACGAACAGGCCCTCGATGCCTTGCGGGACTGTTTCACCCTGATGGCATGGCAGCTTGAGCTGGTCGATCATAAAACCGGACAACTGAGCCTTGATGGCAGCGAGCAGACAGCCCTGCTTGAGGCCTTCGCGGCACAAATGGGCCAGGACACGTTCGAGCCGAAGATGATGAGCAAACGTTTGCTCTCTTCGCCCTTTACCGCGCATCAGGCTTAAGCCTGCAATCCGCGATATTGTCGCAAATGAATGCTTCGTACCTGAAAGCGACAATCCGGGGCAAATAATCTGCCCGACCAACGGCTGATTTCCAGATGCCGCCATCAGGGTTTTCCCTGTGTGCTCCCAGAGACACTTCCAGGCAAAATCGAAGTCGTCCAACTACAAGAACTCCAACTTTTTCCAATATGGAACTTGCGTCCACGATCCGGTATTTCCTGACTGAATGGACATATATAGTGACCGCGACCAACGGTATGTTAAGTGGTATTATGCCGCCGGTTAATTACCTGCCGTTTAATGGCACAGTGACTCCAGCGTTTCATTAGCAATGTTATTGCCGGTCAATGATTGCTTAACGAATGCGGTATGAATCAATAACATAATTGACAGTATTTCCACACAGAGATCCGCCAGTCACCGGTCGGTCTGCCCGCAGCGAACATCCATTGGCTCCATCCGTTATGTACGCCAGTCTCAAGTCACTCATTACATGGCCACCTTCTCGGGAAAACGCCCGGCGCTTCACACTTGTTCTGTGTGTTCTGGCGACCTTGGGCAGCCTGCTGGCGTATGTTGTTTCCGCACGTCTTCCCTTGGGATTGCTGGCACTCGACGTTGCCGCCACCGCGTGCGTCTGGGTGCAATATCGCTTGTCGCGCAAATCGATCAAGTTTCAGCCACAAGAGCTGGCTGATCGACTGCTGCAAGTCCAGGAAAACGAACGACATCGCCTCAGCCGTGAATTGCACGACGATATCGGCCAGTTGCTCACCGCCGCGAAGCTGCAAAGTGACTGGCTCAAACGCCGCCTGCCGGAAGATCTGCAGGAACAATGCAAGGTCCTCTGCGACACGCTGGATGAAACCCTGACCAAGGTGCGTGACGTCTCGGCGATTCTCAATCCACGTCAATTGACCAGCCTGGGCCTTGAAGCCAGCCTGCGTGCGCACTTGCTCAAGACACTGGCCAACACGCCGGTCAACTGGAGTCTCGATTGCCAGCAACGGCTCAACGGCATTCCCGAGGAAATGGCCGTCGCGGCGTTTCGCATCGCCCAGGAAGCCGTGACCAACATCCTCCGGCACGCACAGGCAAAAAACCTGTTGATTCGGGTACAGCGATTGCCGCAAGGTCTGACGCTGTTGATCAGTGATGACGGCCTGGGTTTTGCTCCGGCGGCCGACCCGGCCAGAGAAGGCCAACGCGGCATGGCCGGAATGGCCGAGCGTATCGAACAACTGGGCGGCACATTGAGCGTTATCAGCGAGCCGGGCAAAGGCACTCGAATCGAAGCACTATTCCCGTGGGCGCCTCGGGCACTCGAACGGGCCAGTACGAATAAGGTTATGCGTTGACTTGTAACTTACTTCTGGTGGATGACCACTCGCTGATCAGAGCCGGCGTGCGCGCTCTGGTACTGGATATTCCCGGTTACGCGGTAATCGGCGAAGCCAGTGATGGTTCGCAATTGCTTGAAATGGTCGAGCAATTGAGCCCGGACATCGTATTGCTGGACATCTCGATGAGAGAAACCGGTGGCCTGGAAGCGCTGCAACGGCTCAAGCGCGTGCGGCCGCAGAGCAAAGTGCTGATTCTGTCGATGCACACCGATCCGGCGCTGATCATGCAGGCACTGGAATCCGGCGCTCATGGCTACCTGCTCAAGGACACCACGGCCACCGAGCTCGAGCACGCGCTGGAAGCCCTGCGCAACAACGAACGCTACCTCAGCCCGGCCATTGCCCATACGGTGATCAATCAGGCACTGACGCGAAACCAGAAAAGCCAGCCGGACGTCGCCGATTCGCACAATCTGACCGCGCGCCAGCTGGAAATCCTTCGCCTGATCGTGCGCGGTAAATCGACCCGGGAAATCGCCAACGGCCTGGGCTTAAGCGTCAAGACCGTGGAAACCCACCGCGCACAGATCATGAAGCGCCTGCAAATCTACGACGTGGCGGGCCTGGTGCTGTTCGCTGTGCGTGAACAGATCATCAGCCTTGATGACTGATTGACGGTTGTTGGCCCAATAACGGCGAGTCCTTCGGCAGATGCACCTGCAACGCTGCAGGTTTCGCAACAAATCGCAGACTGTCGCCTTCCAGCGGCTCGCCATCGAGATTGATGCTCAGCCCTTCGGCGACCTTGATCTCGACCCACGGCAATCGCGCCCGCACAAACATGTTGTCGAGGCCGAAGCCCTCGCTCAGCAGATTCTTCAACGTGCCGACCAGCTCCTGCGGTGCCGGCAAAATGCTGATATCCAGCAAACCATCGTCGACTCGCGCCTCGGGGCACAGCACATGGCCGCCACCCGCCTGCCGTCCGTTGCCGATGCCCAGTGCGAGCAGTTCACCCTGCCAATGAAAATCCGGGCCTTGCAACTCGCCGTAAGCAGCATGCAGCTCGCTGAACCGGGTCAAACCGGTGAACAGGTAGGCGGCACCGCCCAAGACCTTTTTCAAGTCTTCCGAGGTGTTGGCGGTCACCTGGCTACCGAATCCGCCGGTCGCCATGTTCAGGAAAATCTGCCCGCCCACCTCGCCCAGATCGATATCCGAGGGCTGAACATCCAGTAGTTCAAGGGCTTCGGCAGGCTCCAGGGAAATACCGGCGGCACGGGAAAAATCGTTGGCGGTGCCCAGCGGCAGGAGGACGAGACTGGCTTTTTGCGGCTGCTGAGCCAGCGCTTCGGCGATGTCGCGCAACGTGCCATCACCGCCACCGGCGATGATTTTGCTGTAGCCGGCCGCCAACGCTTCCTCGACCAGACGCTGGGCGTCGCCAGCCTCCCAGGTCACTCGTACAGCCAGTTCCCAGCCTTGCTCACGCTTGGCTTCGACGGCAGCGCGGACATCTTCGTTGAGTGCCTGTTTGCCATGCAAGATCAGCAGTGCCCGGCGTTCACTCATAACGTCACTCCAAGAATTGAAATCGATTGAAACATCTTGACCACTGCGCGCGTTAAAAAAGCCGCAGGGATGGCAATTAATTGCTTTTCAAACGGCCAGCGTCCTACACAGCGGTATTTTTTCGTACGGAACAAGAGGAATCGGCTTAATTGACCCCGTCCGATCATTGGGTCACCGTGTGCCGGCAGTACCAACTTTCAACTCAATAACACAAGGATGTGCCGGTAATGAACGGATACCCTGCGATTCATTTCCATGAATCGAGCAATGGAATAATCAGCAAGCGTGCAGTTGCTACGACCAGCGAGTACTTCCATGCGCAACCATGAAACCAAGGCACCGGTGAGCCCGGTAGCCGCTCTCGCCGAAAGTCGTGCCAGCAAGAAACCAGACTTCTGTAACAGCGCCAAGACCCCTGGAGAGTTTGATATGGAACCCCGAGTCAGCGAGCTGGAGACTCACTTCAAATACATGCGCCGCGACATGGACGAAGTGCTCAATGATGTCCGGACGATCAAACACCGTCTGGCGTATTCGGCGGGTGCAACCGCTGTCATCCTGGGACTGCTGGGATGGGTGGCCAACAGCCGATTCGACCAGTTGGTGACACTGATCAGCAACTGACCGAATCAATCGTTGCACGCGCCGTGCTTAACAGCCGACGCGTGCATGGGCAAGACGGGTTACCCCAGCAGGTCACTGAGGGGAATGAAGCTCACTTCATCACCCTCGCTCAGCGTGCGGCTCTCTCGGACTTCTACTAACCCGTCGGCCCACGCGGCGCTGCGCAGCACACCCGAACTCTGGTTGCGGTAAATGATTGCGCGCCCCTGCTCCAAGCGCCCGCGCAAATATTCACGACGGTTGCCGGCCACCGGCCAGACAAAGCCTGCTGGCACTGCAAACTTGAGTGGTTCGACGGCTTGCACACCCAGGCGACGCAAAAGATAAGGCCGCGTCAGCAGGGCGAACGTCACCAGCGTCGAGGCGGGATTGCCGGGCAGGCCAATCACCGGCACGTTGCGAAAATGGCCGAAGGTCAACGGCTTCCCGGGCTTGATGGCCAGCTTCCACAGGGCCAACTCGCCTTCTTCACGCAGGGCAATGCCGAGGAAATCCGCCTCACCGACCGAGACACCGCCGGTAGACAGAATCAGATCGACATTTTGTAGCTCGCCCAACCGCGCCCGCGTGGTGGCCAGATCGTCCGGGAGAATTCCGCCATCGATCACTTCACAACCCAGACGCTGCAGCCAACTGCACAGAAGTACGCGATTGCTGTTGTAGATCTGGCCCGGGCCCAATGCCTGGCCGGGTTCAACCAGCTCGTCGCCGGTGGACAAAACAGCGACGCGAGGTTTGCGCACGACATTGAGGCCGGCACAGCCAAGCGAAGCAGCCAGGCCCTGCTCAATCGGTCCGAGCCGGGTGCCAGCTTGCAGCACCAATTCGCCGACCGTAGTTTCCTGGCCCTGCGGACGAATGTTCTGCCCGGCTTTCAAAGGCTCTAGAAAGCGCACCCGGCCATCAGCCTGAGCTTCAGCATTTTCCTGCATCTCGACACAGTCGGCGCCCGGCGGCAACGGTGCCCCGGTGAAGATGCGTGCGCAGGTGCCTGGCTCCAAAGGTTGTGGAGATTGTCCGGCAAACACCTTTTGACTGACCGGCAGCGGCTCGCCCTGCCAACCCGCCAGGTTCAAGGCGTAGCCGTCCATGGCGCTGTTTGGCCACGGCGGCAGATCCAGCGTCGAGATCAGATCTTCCGCCAGCACCCGCCCTTCGACTTGAGCCAGCGGCAAGTGCTCGCGCTCGACAATGCGCGACGCATCGGCCATGGCCAGCAAACGCTCGAGCGCCGTTTCGACAGGCACCAAACTGCCGGTCTTGCCCGGCTTACCCACGGGATTCACAAGGCGCCGCCTGCTTCAGATGGGTGACGAAGTTGCAGGGACGATGACGGGCGTCCAGTTGCTCAGCAAGAATGCCATCCCAGCCAGTGCGCACCGCATTGGTCGAACCCGGCAGGCAGCACACCAGCGTGCCGTTGGCCAGACCGGCCAGGGCACGGGACTGCACGGTCGAAGTGCCGATATCGGCTACGGAAATCTGGCGGAACAGTTCGCCAAAACCGTCGACCTGCTTGTCGAGCAGGCATGCCACCGCTTCCGGCGTGCTGTCACGCCCGGTGAAGCCGGTGCCGCCGGTGATCAACACAACCTGAACCACATCGTCGGCAATCCAGTTGGCGACTTGCGCGCGAATTTTGTAGAGATCATCTTTAAGCAAAACCCGCTCGGCCAGCGCGTGACCGGCCGCGATCAAGCGATCAACGAAGACCTGGCCGGAGGTATCGGTTTCCAGGGTTCGGGTGTCGCTGACAGTCAGCACCGCAATATTGAGCGGCACGAAAGGTACATCAGCCTTGGCTTTCATAGGCTCTTCCAGTTGTAGGGGAAACAGCCCGGTGTTATATCACAGCGGCTCATTTTTCCGCCGCCCCTCTGGAGAGTCGTCATGCCCTCGAACAGTCAATTGCCGCCCTGCTCCGTCCTGCTTCTGGCGGGTGGACGCGGCCAGCGCATGGGCGGTCAGGACAAGGGGCTTATCGAGTGGCTGGGCGAGCCTTTGATCGCGCATTTGCAGCGCAAGGTACGGCCGCTGACCGACGATCTGATCATCTCGTGCAACCGCAATCGCGAGCGCTATGCCACGTTCGCCGATCAGTTGGTGATGGATGATGAAGGCGATTTCCCCGGGCCGCTGGCCGGTATTCGTGCCGGGCTGAAAGCGGCGCGCCATGCGCATTTGCTGGTGTTGCCGTGTGATGTGCCGCGAATCGACAAGGCGTTGCTCGAAGACATGCTGAATACTGCCGATCAGCAACGTGAAAAACCTTTAATGCTGCGCCACGGCGAACATTGGGAACCGCTGCTGTGCGTGATTCCCGTGGCGCTGTTGCCGGCATTCGAAGCAGCCTGGGATGCAGGTGAACGCAGCCCGGGCCGGGTGATGCGCAGCCTCGGTGCCGTTGCATTGCAATGTCCTGACAACGACCCGCGACTGGCCAACCTCAACACCCCGGAATTGTTACATCTGCACAACACTGTGTCAGACTGACATTATCCAAGGAACTCTCACGCCTTGTTTACGTCTCAAGCTCAGTAACCAGAAGATTTCCCATTCGGAGACACACTCATGACTCAACGGACCCTCGCCACTTTCATGCTCGCACTGGGCCTGGCAACCCTCGCAGGTTGCTCCTCGCCAACAGTGATCACCTTGAATGACGGTCGCGAAATCCAGGCCGTCGACACCCCGAAATACGATGATGATTCGGGCTTCTACGAGTTCCAGCAGCTGGACGGCAAAGAGACCCGCATCAACAAGGATCAGGTTCGTACCGTTAAAGAGCTGTAAGGCTCCGCGTCGTTACCGGATACAGAAAAGCCCGCATTGTCATGCGGGCTTTTTCATGGGCGCTCGGAAAGCAGTTTCAGCATTACCACTGTAAGGTGATTTGACTCTCGAACTCCCGCAATTCACCGGTCACCGGGTCAGAGAAGCGCAGGCCCTGCGCAAGCAGCTTCAACGGGTTGGCGTAATCGTCCTCGACATCTTTCAACACCGTCGGATAAAACGGGTCGTTGCAAATACTTGCGCCCAGCGACGTCATGTGCACCCGCAACTGATGCTTCTTGCCCGTCACGGGGTAGAGGCCATAGCGCCACAGATCCCCGTTTTTCCCCCGCCCCTCGACCGCCGTTTCGGTATTGCTGGCGCCAGGTCCTTCCTGCATGCGGAAAAACGGCTCGCCATCGACCAGGCGGCTCTTGTGCACCAAGGGGAAATTCAGCTCGGGCAACGCCGGGGCGATCGCTTCGTAGCGCTTGTCGATCTGCCGGGTCGGGAACAATGACTGATAGGCCGAGCGGGTTTGCGGGTTAGCCGAGAAGATCACCAGCCCTGCGGTGTGCCGGTCAATGCGGTGCAGCGGCACCAGATGCGGATTGTCCAGCCGACGGATCAGCCGGCGCAGCAGGGTTTGTTCGACATATTCCCCGGCCGGGGTTACTGGCAGAAAATGAGGTTTGTCGGCCACTACCAGATGTTCGTCGGCATAAAGAATCGACTCGAGAACCGGGATCGGTTTTTCGTCCGGCACTTCGCGGAAGTAGTGAATGCGCAGGCCTTCCTTGTACGGTAAGTCCAATGCAATCGGCTGACCCTGCGCATCCAGCACCCGCCCTCGAGCGATGCGATCAAGCCACTGCTCGCGGCCGATGGCACTGAAATGCTCGCACAGACAATCGACAACAGTGACCCACGGACCGGGGGGCAAATACAACGTGCTGGCCTGATTTTGCGCAGCGTTAAAGCTGGATGTGGACATTCGAATACGGATCCTCAATGCAGGCCGGCATTATCCAACACTGAGGCAAAGCCACCTAGCGCAGTTTGTTCAAGCCGGAATCGATTTGAGGGCCGCCGCCTCGGTGAACTCTTTCAGCCAGCGCAACACATCGACGGCCTCCCAACGCCCCGGATCATACAAGGCGTAGAGCAGGCCCTGATAACCGACCACATCCAGTTGCTTGTGATAACCGGCGCGCTGAAACAGGGCTTCGATTTCGGCAAAGCAGGTATTGAAATGCAGCTTGTTGAATGGCGTCTTGCCTTCCGTGACCAGCCCGTCCAGGCGCAATTCGAGGACGGCCTCGCGCACCACGTCCACCGACATCCGGTTAACGCTGCTCTTCAACTGTTCGACATTGACCACGATTCATCCCTCTGACTCGATTGCTGTATGGACATACAGTAACCGAAGAATTCAGCGAGCGCCAACGCAAGGATGTATCGCTGCGACCAGCGGAAGGATCAAGGCAAAATCAACAGCCTAAAAATGCCACTACCTGGTCGCCACTGAACGGCCAATCCAGCTCAGCGCCAGTGTCGACCCGCCGCAGTACCGGGATGCGCAAGCTGTATTTTTCGAACCACGATTCGTCTTCGGCGATGTCCACCAATTCAACCAGCAGACCATGCTCGACGAAGGGCATCAGCTCGGCTTCGGCAACTTCACACAGATGACACCCGAGGGTGCCGAACAGCTGACATTCTGGAGACATGACGGCATTACCGGAAAACAAGTGAGCCCATTCTAGGACGCCACTAAACCCTCGTCGACCCGGCGGCGCCCAAAGGACCCAGCGCTCCCGGCGCAAAATCCTGACGCAAATCATTCAGCGCAAATTGCAAATGCGTCATCCTCGCGGACTTTTTGCCTCTACGCTTCAGAGGCCAACGCCCTGACAGCGGAGTGTCCCGTGTTTGCAAATCTGTTGATCATCCTCGCCTCATCCCTGGTGGTGATTGCCCTGTTCCGGCGCCTGCGACTGCCGCCGGTGCTGGGTTACCTGTGCGTGGGATTACTGGTCGGGCCGAACGCATTCGACTGGGTCAACGAGAGCGAACATCTGCCCGATGTCGCCGAGCTGGGCGTGGTGTTTCTGCTGTTTTCGCTGGGTCTGGAGTTCTCCCTGTCGAAGATGATTGCGCTGCGTCAGGTGGTGTTTCGCCTCGGCAGTCAGCAAGTGCTGATCAGCACAGCGCTGCTCGGCACACTGTTGATGGGCCTGGGCATGCCGCTGATGCCGGCGCTGTTACTCGGCGCAGGGTTATCGCTGTCATCCACGGCGATCGTGACCAAGGAGCTGGGCAGTCTTGGTGAAGTATTCAGCAGCCACGGCCAGAACGCGGTCGGCGTGTTGCTGTTTCAGGACGTTGTCGCGGTATTGCTGCTGACACTGGTTCCGGTCTTCGCCGGCACCAGCGAGCAGGCCTGGTATTGGGCCCTGCCGTTGACCCTGGGCAAAACCGTGGTGCTGTTCTTCGGCCTGCTGCTCGCCAGTCGCTGGTTATTGCCACGGCTGTTTCATGAGGTGGCGGCCTCGCGCTCTGCGGAGCTGTTCGTCCTGCTGGCGCTGGTGATCGTGCTGCTGACTGCCTGGCTCACGCACTTGTTGGGGCTGTCGCCTGCACTCGGCGCTTTCCTCGCCGGCATGTTGCTCGGGGAAAGCCATTACCGGCACCAGATCGAAGCCGACATCCGGCCCTTTCGCGACATTCTGCTCGGCGTGTTCTTCGTCAGCATCGGCATGCTGATCGACCTGCAATTGTTCGTCAGTCACAGCCTGTTGATCATCGGCCTGACGCTCGGCCTGATGCTGATCAAGGGCATCGTGGTCGCGCTGCTGGTGAAGTGGCGCGGCAGTGACAGCGAAACCGCATGGCGCAGCGGCCTGGCCCTGGCCCAGGGTGGCGAATTCTGTTTTGCCTTGATGGCGCAGATGCAGCAGAACAGCCTGTTGCCGGCCGAACCGGGCGCCCTGCTGCTCGCGGCGACGTTCTGTTCGATGCTGCTCACGCCACTGCTGTTGCGTGCGGCGCCGCGCATTGCCGCCGTGCTGCACCGCAAGCCCAATCAGGAAGCGCAGATCGAACAGATCAGCGCGCTCAACGCCGACCTCGACCAGCACGTGGTGATCTGCGGCTACGGGCGCGTCGGCCAATCCATCGGCCGCTTCATGGGCAACGCCGGGCAAGCCTATGTTGCGCTGGACAACGATCCGGTGCGGGTGCAGGAAGCCGCATCCGCGGAAAGCGACGTGCATTACGGCGACTCGGCGCGTGGCGATCTGCTTACTGCGGTTGGCCTGTTGCGCGCCAGGCTGCTGGTAATCGCCGTGGATCAGAGCGACGTGGCGTTGCGCATTCTGCGCGAAGCCCGGCGACTCAACCGACAGGTGCCGATTCTGGTACGCACCCGTGACGACAGCCAATCGGCGGAACTCAGAGCTGCCGGCGCCACCGAGGTGGTGCCGGAGCTTTTGGAGTCAAGCCTGATGCTCGCTTCACACGCGCTGATCATGCTTGGCCTGCCCGCGCACAAAGTGCAGGAGAAGGTCGATCAAGTGCGTATCGATCGCTATCGCCTGCTCCACGGTTTCTATCCCGGAGCCAATGATGAGGAAATCTAGTCCTGACTCACCGCGCCGATCTTGTGCAGCGACAGGTCGGCGCCGTAATACTCTTGTTCCTGACTCAGGCGCAGCCCATGCAATGCCTTGATCGCGCCGTAGACGACGAAGCCGCCGACCAGCGCGACCGCGACACCAAGCGCAGTGCCGATCAACTGGCTGATCAGGCTGACACCGCCCAGGCCACCCAGCGCAGACTGACCGAAGATGCCGCAGGCAATCCCGCCCCACACGCCACACAAACCATGCAGCGGCCATACGCCCAGCACATCGTCGATGCGCCATTTGACTTGGGCAGCGGTAAAGCACCAGACAAACAAGGCTCCGGCGATCGCGCCGGTTACCAGCGCACCGACCGGATGCATCAGGTCGGAGCCGGCGCAAATCGCCACCAGCCCGGCCAGCGGGCCGTTGTGCAGAAAGCCCGGGTCATTGCGCCCGACGATCAACGCGGCGACGGTGCCACCGACCATGGCCATCAGCGAGTTGACCGCGACCAGGCCACTGACACCTTGCAGGGTCTGCGCGCTCATCACGTTGAAGCCGAACCAGCCGACAATCAGGATCCACGAGCCCAGCGCCAGAAACGGAATGCTCGACGGCGCGAACGCGACCAGGCGCCCATCGCGATAGCGACCATTGCGCGGGCCGAGCAGCAGAACAGCGGCCAATGCCAGCCAACCGCCCACGGCATGCACCACCACCGAGCCGGCGAAATCATGGAATGCCGCGCCAAACTGCGCCGTCAGCCAGCCTTGCAAGCCGAAGTTGCCGTTCCAGATCAGCCCTTCGAAAAACGGATAGATAAACGCTACGATCAGCGCCGTCGCGCACAACTGCGGGACGAAACGCGCGCGTTCGGCAATGCCGCCGGAAATGATCGCCGGGATGGCGGCAGCGAAGGTCAGCAAAAAGAAAAACTTCACCAGGCCATAGCCATGGTCAGCCGTGAGCACCGCTGCCGGTTGCATGAAGGTGACGCCATAGGAGATCCAATAGCCTATAAAGAAATAGGCCAGGGTCGACACGGCAAAGTCGCTGAGGATTTTCGCCAGTGCATTGACCTGGTTCTTCTGCCGGACCGTGCCGACCTCCAGAAAGGCGAAACCGGCGTGCATCGCCAGAACCATCACCGCACCGATCAGGATGAACAATGTATTGGAGCTGTGAACCAGCGTGTCCACAGCGCTTTGCAGATTTTCCATAAGGAGGCAGACCCAAGGGTAAAAGGCACCAAAGCGGTTCATGCGGGCATTTCATGCACCAAATTACGACTCACCAGTCATTCAACGGCAGGGTCGATGAACTGATTTGGCGCATGAATCGATGTCCGCACACGAACCGCCAGCAAATGAATTAGAGTTTTTCTGCTTGGACGCCCGGCAACAGCGCACCTACGCCGAGCGACGCACCACGACACAGCAAAAGTTGTACCAGGCATTTGCACTGAACCTTCGCGCAAGGCTCATACTCGAACGCTTCAAAGCCACCTACGGAGATCCACCCATGGCCAGCATCAAGGCAAAGACTGCTCAAGAAATCCTGATGAACGACTTCCAGACTCTGGTTGCCGACACCGAACGCCTGCTCGAGCACACCAAGACCCTCGCTGGCGATCAGGCCGATGAGCTGCGTGCCCAGATCCACGACAGCCTGCTGCGTGCCCGGGAAACCCTGAAAGTGACTGAAGACACCCTGCGCGAACGCGGTCAGGCGGCGGTCACCGCTACTGAAGACTATGTATCGGCCAACCCATGGCAGTCGGTGGGCATCGCTGCCGGCGTCGGCTTTCTGATCGGCCTGCTGGCAACTCGGCGCTGATCATGTCGATCGGTGAATCCGGCCCGACTGCGGGCACCGCCTCCTCCACGCGTCGCCTCGGCGCTGCCGTTCTGGGCCTGCTGCACAGTCATGTCGAGCTGTTCGGCATCGAATTGCAGGAACAGAAATCACGCACCGTCAGCCTGCTGCTGTTCGCTGGCCTGGCACTGGTGTTTGCCCTGTTGTTGCTGGTGGGTCTGTCGACGCTGGTGATGATCATCTTCTGGGACACCTACCGCCTGGCAGCGATCATCGGCCTGTGCGTGTTTTATACACTGGCGTCGATCTTCTGCGGCCTGCGTCTCAAAGCGGCGATTTTCGATGAGTCCTCGCCTTTCCACGGCACGCTCGAAGAGCTGGCCAACGACCGGGAGCGTCTGCTGCCATGAGCCTGCCTGAACTTCCGCAAAACAGCTCACGCCGGGAAATGCGCAAGGCGCTGATCCGCCTGCGCATGGAAATGCATCGTCAGGAAATCCGCCACGAGACCGCGCAAGTGTTGCAACCGTTGCAGCGCATGCGTGGCATGAAGCAGAACGTGCAGGATGGTTTCGGCATCAAGCACGCGCCGTTGTGGGGCGTGGCGGCGGTGACGCTGCTGGGTTTCCTCACCGGCAAAGGCTCGAAGCGCAGCAGTGGTGGCGGTTTGACGCGACTGCTGCGTCTGGGCACGACGCTTGGGCCGCTGATCAGACTGGTCATGCACAGCTCGGGCAAACGCTGAAGCGCCCATCTGGCTACATTCTTGCAATAGCGCCGGGATGAATCTCCTTATCGGGAGATTCATCCCGCGTGCCTATCCGGCAAGCGCGGCCAAACCAAAAACAAGATTAAGGACTTGCCGTGATCGACGGGCAACCGCTCGCCTGTTTTCAGCCTTTCATCGATACCGCCACCGGCCGCATCGCAGGCGTCGAGGCATTAGGTCGCTTGCGCCAGAGCGATGGTCAACTGACCTCGGTCGGGCCATTGTTCGCCGACCCACGGACCCCGGCCACCGCTTTGCGCCGTCTCGATCGGCAGGTCCGTGACCACGCCCTCAGCCGCCTGCATGAAGCGCCGGCGGAGTGGTTTCTCAGCCTGAACATGTCGCCACGCTGGATCAGTCGCCTGCGCGCCGATCAAGCGCTGCCAAGCCTCAAGCAATTGGCACGACACGAGGTTGATCCGCAGCGCATCGTTTTCGAAATCACCGAACTGGGCGGTAACAGCGAACGCCTTGCCCACGTGGTCGGGCGCTACCGTGACGCAGGGGCAAGAATCGCCATCGACGATTTCGGCGCCGGCTATTCGCAGCTGGATCGGGTGCTGGCCCTGCAACCGGACATTCTCAAGCTCGACATGCGCCTGTTTCAGGCTGCTGCCCTCGGCGGACCGAGCAGCGATGTGGTCAAGGCTCTCGCGCAAATGGCCGAGAAAACCGGCTGCTGGATCATCGCCGAAGGCGTCGAAACCGAAGCGCAGCTGAATTTTGCTCTGGAATGCGGTTCGCGCTACGTGCAGGGTTTTCTCTTCGCCCGGGCGCAGGAAGAGTTCTTCGCTACGGATGCTTTCGTCGCGCATTTCGCGCAATTGCGGCAACGCTACGTGAAGCAGAAACTCAGCGAGCGCGGAAGGCTGATGCAGATGCGTCAGCAACTCGGCGAGCTGATGGCGATTCTGCAGCAATGGGCGCAGGCCCGCGCCCCGCTCAGTGCATTGCCGCAATTGCAGGCGTTTCCCTGGCTGCTGCGCTTTTATCAGTGCGACCGCCACGGCACGCAACTGACGCCCAACCTCGAATGGCGGCATGACGGCTGGTTCGCCGATGACCGCTATCTGGGGCACAACTGGTCGTGGCGACCGTACTTCTATCATCTGCTGGCCGAAGGCTGGGAAGAACGCCGCCTGACCCTGTCGAACACCTATCGCGATGCCACCAGCAACCAGTACTGCCTGACTGCGGGGCAGTTTTTCGATAACGGCGAACGGCTGTTGCTGATCGATATCGATGCGGCGGGTCTGTAGTTCCGCTTGCAGGCGCGCAGCCGAACCGGGAAGCTAGGGCGATCAGTCACCAGACGGAGAGAATCAGCCTTGGATTGGCCTACCCTGCTCAACCGCGAACGCCTCGGCAAGCCGCTGCACAGCCCGCAAGAACTCGGCCGCAGCCCTTTTCACAAAGACCATGACCGCATCATTTTCTCCGGTGCCTTTCGCCGCCTCGGGCGCAAGACCCAAGTGCACCCGGTCACCAGCAACGATCACATTCATACCCGCCTGACCCACTCGCTGGAAGTCAGTTGCGTCGGCCGCTCGCTGGGCATGCGTGTCGGTGAAACCTTGCGCAGCGCGCTGCCAGACTGGTGCGACCCGGCCGACCTCGGCATGGTCGTGCAATCGGCTTGCCTGGCGCATGACATCGGCAATCCGCCGTTCGGCCATTCCGGCGAAGACGCGATTCGCCACTGGTTTCAACAAGCCGCCGGGCGTGGCTGGCTGGACGGCATGAGCGAGGCCGAGCGTGGTGATTTCCTCAATTTCGAAGGCAATGCTCAAGGCTTTCGCGTGCTGACGCAGCTGGAATATCACCAGTTCGACGGCGGCACGCGCCTGACCTACGCGACGCTGGGCACCTATCTGAAGTACCCGTGGACCGCGCGCCACGCCGACTCCCTCGGCTACAAGAAACACAAGTTCGGCTGCTATCAGAGCGAGCTGTACTTAGGCCTTGCAGCCAAAAATGACATTTCTTGAAAAGCAACAGCTAAAAAGCTATAAGTGCAACTATCTGGAAATATCTAGCCGCTTTAGCTTTCAAAAAAAGAATAAGAAGGGTTTTGCTAGGACCTACTTTACCACCGATGCCGTGAACCAAGCTGAACCACTGTATCAGCATCGAACCAACCAACTTGTTCGAGAGTTTCATGGAGAACTCTACTCCTATCAATAAAACTTTGTACGCTCACAATAAAACTCCTTAACAAAACCAACATTCGAAATGTTTAAATTATCGACTCTGATTCCTCCTGTCAGCCTTTTCAGCGGGCTCGACGTAATCACCAATATCGACGCCTGACCTAACAAAATCAGCCAGTTTACTAGCATAGAGTTGGCTATGAGGGTTACTGATGATTACCTTGTTAGCAAGGAGAATCTGATCAACATCGTGAACGTCATGAACTGTCAAAACATTTGTGTTCCCTTTCACTTTTGGAAAATGGATATGAGCCATAACCCTAGGCGAGAGAGGAATAGCACCGTAGGCCAATAAATCAAGTTCTGGCGGAGGGTTCATGTGTATGAGAGAAGGTGAATCAGATGTCAGATAACCTAAGTCCGTATGGTTTCTAGTGATAGTTAATGTGCAACCGGATTTCTCAAGCGAAGCTGAAAATTCTAGTGCATGAAAGAAAGCCATAACCTTCAACACAGAGTCTTTTTGTTCTTCGGTTAGAGTTTTTTTGAGGCCGTTTCGATCAATATGAATCTTCGGGATAAGGCTCCGAAGCTCAATCATCTTCTCTTTTGTTCTAAATAGTTGCGTCCCAAATAGCACAAAGATAAACGTAGCGGTTTTGCGAGTAGGTTTATACCAAGACTCATCAAAATCTGAATTAGCAAATTTTTTAATTTCGGCCGATATTGCAGTCTCAATTCTTTCATAATTATCTTCAAGGTGGTGAAGAGTCATATGCTTGAAGGCAGACTTTACGTTTTCAAGTAAAGCTTCATCGCGATTAACGATGCCAATTTCTTTGTTTATCACATCATCCATTAGCTTCAGCAGAGTCAAATTCTGCAAGTGCTTTTCAAGAACCTTACTGCATAGAGACTGCTCACCGAACATATATTTAAGCGTGTCAAGGACATCATCATCAATCTCAATGCCGTAGAAGTATCTTTCTGTACCTACCTCCTTCGCCGTTTGTTTGTCAAAAACTTTAAAGCTATCGAACTCCGATCTTTTCACAAAAAACCGTTTATTGACTAGCCACTGCTCCAAATAAAATCTAGACACATAATGTTGATTCTTTTTGTAATTCAACTTTGTGAGGTCAATCATTTCACAGTTTTCAGCGTTGTTTTCCATAACCCTATTCCTTAGCATACCAGTGCGTCACAGCCATTATGTCGTTCTGCATAATCTCGATGAAACGAATCGCCTCTCAGCTCTATCGCTCTAGACCCATTCCATTGAATTGACGTGCCAAATGCATCGCATAGTTGTCGGTCATGCCACTAACGTAATCGAGCACCTGCATAATTGCCCCATACTCTCTGGAAACACCGTTAGATCCGTTCAAGGCGGTTAAATCTAAACTCAAAAGGTCAACCACCCGCCTTGTCTTGGAGTCGGCTACGCCGCCGCTTCTGACGTAATTCAAGGCGGCAGTACAGCTTACATTCAACAAGGTAGAAATGGTGCTGTAGGCTCCAATCTCTAGCTCAACCTTGCGGGGATGCTGAAAGATTTCGTCTCGAGCGAGGGCTTTAGCAGACGCTACACAGTCCCTAACGTTTCTGTCGCACAGGTCAAGGATACCCAGAGCCTTACCGGCCATAATCTCATCATGGTTGCCCATAAAGGCAGCAGCACCAGCATCTACAAAAGCTGAAATGACTTTCCCACGTACCAAAGAGAGCCGACGACCTACCTTCATGCCTTGCATGTCTTTCATGAGCTGGTTTTTCTGATGGTCATCAAGGACAAGACACAGGATCTCAAAGACCTTATCCCACTCCAAAATTCCCATTTCTACACCATCCTCAAGATCCAGAATGGCATAACAGAAGTCATCAGAGACCTCCATCAGGTTCGCAAGGGGATGACGACAACGCCAGCCTTCACCCAGTTGAAGCAGGCCGGTAGCATCTGCCACCTCGTTAAAGAGGTCTAACTCAGAACTGTAGACCCCATATTTGTTCTTAACAGGCCGCAGGTCATTCATCGCGTCTTCAGCCAACCATGGGTATTTGATGAATGCACCCAATGAAGCGTATGTCAGACGCATGCCTCCATCATGAGGATGGTACTCAGATGTCGTCAGAACCCTGAAGCCTTGTGCGTTGCCTTCAAACCGACGCAGGTCAGTGGCCTCTGATAGAGGAAGATGCTCAATGAGCTTTGCACCAGCGTCATTGGAGAACCAGTGACGTATTGCCTCTTCGCCAGTATGACCAAATGGAGGATTGCCAATGTCGTGAGCGAGGCAAGCAGTTTGGACAATATCACCAATATCAGAAGCCGAATGTTGCTCGGGTATCAGCCGCTTACTCAGAAGCTCTTGGCCTACTCTCACGCCCAGCGTCCGCCCAACACAAGCCACTTCTAAGCTATGCGTGAGGCGATTGTGAACATGGTCATTAGTAGCCAGAGGATGAACCTGTGTTTTTCTGGCAAGACGTCTGAAAGCACCGGAGAATATCACTTTGTCATGATCTGAGTGAAAAGGTGAACGGCCTAGCTCAGATTTAGGAGGCCGATCACCAAGACGGGTATTATTCAGCAGCTTATCCCAACTCATACTAGCCATATCACTACCTTTAACACATAGGCAAAGCGTTTAAATATAGCTCAGCCATAGATATTTGCAATAAAAAAGAGATACGCACTAAACAGTTGATTAAGAGCTAACCATTCAAACCCGTCCAGCATTCCAAAATACTAAAAATTAAACGCTACATCCAGCACATCACTTTACCCAAGCTTTGAGGACGGGATATAGTTTGAATATCGAAAAACACCCAAGACCTTCGCAGGCAGGAACACATGACTGATAAAGCTCTCAACAATCAAGAAATAGAGAAAATCAGTCAAAAAATGGATTTACTGATAGAAACCTCAAGCACCAACCTCATAAACTACTGCCAGATAGTTCAAAAAAAGAGAGGTGAAACGAATTTTTTGACAGCTCAACTGTATTACACAGTGGGCACGGGATATTACTCAGCATACAGAGCTATAATCGCGGACGAGTGGAGTTCACCTTACATAAAAAGAGCTATCTATTATTTACGGAAAGCCTTGCATGAGCTGAGCAGTCAAAAAGATAAATACTATAGTTTTGAAAGCAGTAAAGGACTTGCCCACTTTAGCACTGCACACCTCCGCTCAAAAATAAGTATAAATCTTGCAAATTACCTGACCGAGCAACATCGGCATCTTGAAGCCTTAGAATTTTATGATTTAGCTATTGATGAAAAAAATGCTTTCGGCCTCATCACCAAGGCACTATGCCTGATAGAAGCCAGCGAGAGCATATATGATGAAAACTCAAGATTCTTTTTCTACAAACATTCATATAGACTTTCTAAAAAAGCAAAACTATCAGAAAGCGTAAGCACTCCGGGAGAACAGAACTTATTTGAGCAGCTAAATCATCGACTCAATCATTACTGCAAATGGTTTGAAGCCCAATACCCTAAATATCTAGATTCCGACCACTCAGACACTCACAAAGAAAACTTTATGAACAGAAAGCATAAATCATACCTTGACTGGGTGGGGAAGAATAAACTATTCCTGAATTTCACAAACAATGTCATCACAGAGGAATACGCATACGAAGATTGTCTTTACTTGCCTTCATTTAGTGGAAAAATAAATCACTTATTACTCCCCAGTGAAGAACTTGCATACCACTCTCACTTTGAAGAGATAAAAGACACCTATAAATATGCTAGATACCTATTCCATACTGCCTTACAAATCCCAATCGAAACTGAGCACATGTATAATTCGACAACCTCACAAGTCGAAAGCTACGATTCGACCTTCTACGACTTAAAGACCAATCACTACAGAACAGCTCTTCGCTGCCTTTACTCCATACAAGACAAAATCGCTTACTTCATCTATAAATTTTTTAAAGTCTCAGACAGTGAAATACCCGAACACAAAGTCAACATAAACAGCATATTTTCTTCTAACCAGAAACCCGCTATTTGGTTGAGTGAAGTCAAAAACCCATATTTGAGAGCACTTTATTTTCTGAGCCAAGACATTCATGATACTGGCGAAAAAAATAGCACTACCAATAAAGACCCTAACGCTAACCTTTTCCTAGCCGATGTTAACTACCCAAGAGCAAACGTTGTAAATAAAATACGGAATGCTCTTGAGCATAAATCGCTGAAAATAGTTGATTCGTTCGGATATGAGCTATCCCAGAAACCCTATAACCCGGAAAACACCCTGAAAGCAGCCGAAACAAAGCTGAGCGAGCTGGATGCTGATAGCGAAGAGCACAAAAAACTAGTTGAGCTTATAACAGAAAAAAAACGGCTCCAGTCGTATGGTGAAGCCATATCAATCGAAGACCTTGAACAGCAGATCATGGGCCTATTCAAAATGTCCAAAACGGCAATGATGTACCTAGCCTTGTCCATTCACCACCAAGAAAAGTCGCTACCTGACGATGACACTCTTCGGATCCATCGAGAGGTTCCGCACCGCTGACTCTGCTAGCCCGATGGAGCGGACTATTGAAAGTCCTAGCCTAAAACCCCAAATGTCAGCATGCGTCGCTTAAAGGTTCAGTGATGTGTGTTTTAATAAACCCAAAAGGCTGCTTTCAAAGGCAGAGCACACCCCTGCCCCATAACTAATTCTTAATAAGCAATCGATGCTGTTTGTCCGGCAGGTATATTTTTCTGTATTTTAGGAAGCTGTCAGGATACTTTTTTAGACCCGTAGTGAGTATTACTTGGTAGGGTTTTCCATAGTGCTCAAGCTCTCCAATTTTTTCCAAGCAGCGTTTAAGATTATCTAGCTCAATTCCTGATGTTTCTGGCGTATCTATAATTAGGAATCTTGGGAAAGGGACGTTTTCCTCTGAAAGAGATAAGTTCATAAGTGCTAGATAATACATCAGTCTTTTTGATACGGCCGAACTAGCCTCCCTATATTCACCGCCACCAACTATTGGCAAGTAATCCTCTATACTGATTCGTGCGACATTACAGTCAGGAAGCGAGTCGGTCATTAACTTATTATATATCGCACTCAGCTTACCGACTTTATCTTGTATGTCTATCTTAGCGTTGGCCTCAAGCTGGTCTGTCAATAATTTTGCTGTTTCATGGTCGCTTCTTTTCCTTTCGTAATCGTTTGTCAGACGAACATTCTTACTCTCCGCCTCCATTTGTTGGCGTATCGTCTCTATGTCCTGACGAGTATTTAAAATCTCGTCATCAATATCATTTATCGTATCAAGGTCTATTGGCGTGTCGAGATTATCAACACGCTCTTCTATTTTTCGCATTAACTCAGGAAGTTCAGCCTCAATATGCATGATGGCTTTTTGGATGGCACTCAGCTCTTGCTCGCAGTCAGTTATTGCTATCTCAATAGTATGAGTAGTTTTTATCTTGGACTTGTAAATATCTTTGTATTCTTTGGATGTATAAAAAAAACGCTGGTACTGTTCTTCTCTGATTTCAGATCCACACACACAATGTCCGGCTATACGCTCAACTTTACCCAAGCAATATGGGCAAGTGTCTGCTGAAAATAAATTGAGCTGATCGTGAGAATGAATTATTTTGGATATTTGTGAAATCTCTCTAAGAGTGCTCTCTTTTATGGAGTTCAGCTTGTGTCTTTCTCCAATCGTTGAAATTAACGTTTGATTTAACTCGCTTAGTGTGAGCTGCTTTTCAGTTATTTTATTTTTTAGGTCGATTAGTGCAAAGTCTACGGTTGACTTTTTTGTGTCTCTACTGCTTTTGAATTGATTTCGTGAGTCATGCAGTTTTTCTAACTGATTTTCTTTTTCCTGCAGGTTTTTCTGTAGGAACGTAATATTTAGCGGCTCAGAGCTTCCTGACAACTCCTCTATGATTCGTGAGTATTCTTTTAGAAGTCCTGCCGCGATGATTTTTTCCTTCTCCAGAGCCTTAGATCTGGAAAGAGAGTCATAATAATCCGAGTATGTTTTACCGACCAAAAGTTCAAAAATAGCTTTCCTCAAAAGCTCTGAGTCGTTCATGAAGTTGTTCTGAGTGTCCAGCTTTTTGTAGACGCCTCTCGGGTCTGGTTGCTGGTCATGATATATAAGACGCATTAGGTCATTGAAGTTTATTTTAAAATTTCGATGCCCCTGATATAGCTCTACAACAGATATTTTTAGCTTCGATAAAATCCAATCCGAAAATATATATTCAGACTCTTGCGAGCGGAATACTTGCAATATAATTGGAGCAACATCGCCATTATGTATGAGTGCTAGGGACTTTGTCTGAATGTCACTTGCTTCTAATGTTGAAGATATAGTTATGTCATTGTCTTCTATGAATCTTGTGAGCTTGAAGCTTTCATCATTTATTTTTATGTAAAGTTCAACCCGATTATCTTTATCGTTCGTTATTTCTTTGTGCTGTTCTTTTTTCTCTTTGCGGCTGAATTCATTCACTCTGCCGCCGAGGCCATAGTAAATCAGGTTACAAAAGGTGCTTTTACCTGTGCCATTATCACCTTCTATAAGAATAAGGTTCTCGTCGAATATGGGGGACTCAAAATGATAGTTGGCACCTTGGTAAACTATCTTTTGGATTCTTAAATTTCCCATATTTTTACACCTCTATCCCTATATATTTTGCTGAGAAAAGTGTCAAGAGTAAGTGCAGTGCTTCTCTGGATTATTGCTTTGAATTTTTGACAGTTTTGGTACTCTGTGCCGAATACTTTTTTTGATAAAAAATCTTTTGGAAGCTTGTCTATTTTTAAGGTTATGTTAACTAAGGTTTCTATGCTTCCTTGCTGCAAGCTTACATAACCTCTTTTTTCAAGAGTGAAAAGGATTTTTAAAATTTCACTTCTTTTTGCTAGACCATTAGTGTAACTCTGAAACAAAAAATCTTTATCGTTTTTATGTAGCTTTTCTAGAGGTATAGCCTCCAGTATCAGTATGTTTCTTTTGTTATTTATTAGCTCAATTATAAAAGATAGCTTCCTATAATCCTTAAACTCTCTCCCTTTGGTACATCCAAGGCAGTCAAGAATAATAATAATTGAGTAAGTTATAAGGTAGAAATCGTCCGAAGAGATGAACATTAAATTCTTTTTAGCAGCCTCGTTCATTTCGATTTCTCCTCGTCAAGACTTACAAGACATGAGTCTATCAGATTGAGAACTATGCTATTTATGGTTTCCCTGTTAGATACGGAGTAGGTATAGTCTTTCTTCAATTCTTCAACAGAGCTAACGGCTTTCTCTTGCAGTATCTTTATTGTCATATCAATACATTTTTGGTCAACGTCTTTCTCTAGTTTTTGATGGTCAAAAAAGTAATCATCACACGCCTCAAAAACTCTGTATTTCAATGACAAGAAACTTTTATTGCTTGCATCCTCTTCGGTCTTGGAGTTACAAGCTTTCCTTGCTAGCGTCGCAATTCTCGACTTTGGATAAGCTGGACAAACATCTAATATTTTCTCTTCAAGATTTCGTTTATCACTTATCTTTAAGGACAGTTCTTGAAGGTCTTTCCAAATTGGATCAAGCAACGATTCATTTATTTCAGATTCAGCCATCTTAAAGATGAGGTGCACCTCAGCAGAATTTATGAACCTTTCGGCATAGTCTTTGAAATGCTGCTTCTCATCGATCTTATCTAATAACTTTGCAAGGATTAATTGCTCTTTCCCGCTCATGCTAATTTGATAATAATTACT
The DNA here is from genome assembly GCF_946901175.1 of Pseudomonas sp. Marseille-Q5117. Lineage (NCBI taxonomy): Bacteria > Pseudomonadati > Pseudomonadota > Gammaproteobacteria > Pseudomonadales > Pseudomonadaceae > Pseudomonas > Pseudomonas sp. Marseille-Q5117. Next base: position 421,714 of record NZ_CAMPPP010000001.1, read on the forward strand.
TTCTTTTATTAGCTTTTCAGCTATCTCTTGAAGAGCCGACTCGTCTTCTTGTCCTGAAAGCCAAGTTATCTTATTTAAGAAACTTTTAAAGTCACCTAAAGGCATGTCTTCCAGTGCTTTTAGGTGCCCATTACCTTCTATTTTTTCATATTGATCTTTATATTCGTCAACCAATATGGATTTGATAACACTTGCTGCCTCGTCGGTAATTTCGGACTTATTTTGGAGCGTTTCAAGAATTGGTTTCTTGGGGAGTGCTATTTTGGTTCCATCGGAAAGCTTATCTTTTCTCTCCTTTCCGAAATTTGTTGTTGTGTAAAAATTAAACGTAAACAAGGTTGAGTAACTTTTTTGCCACTTACCTATGTAAATATCGAAAAAACTTACAAGCGTATTGATCACTGCATTTGAGAAAATGGTGAAGTTACTTTCAGGATCAAAATTTTTGTCTTCTTCAATTATCTGCTCAGTGGTGAAATCTGTAGTTTTTATTATTGTTACATCTTCTTCAACCTCAATGGCAGCATAATAAAAATTCACATGCGAGTTTTCGCTCGACGCTTCAAGCAGTAGCCTTGCCGCACGAAGCTTCTGTAATCGAAAACCTTTCGTCTTATCGGCTGCATCACGATTTATAATTTGCGTCATAGCGACGTGTAATCCGTTACTGAGGTTCAAGCGGTAGGCAGAACCCTAACCGAGGGTGGTTGTGATGTCCATATGCCTGTATCCGCACGACCCTTTCCTGACGTAAGGCATGTAAATTGAAGACGTTGGGCAGACGATCCCTCAACCTTCCGAGCACACCCATCCAAATTGCCCTTGATGCTCCAGCCCTTGTCTATCTCCATCAAAAACCTCGTTACCTCACGATTCCGTTCTGCTCATAGCTAGAGGGGTTGCGTGCCGCTAACGCTGCCCATCCCGACGGTGCGAGAGTCTGTAAATCAAGCAAAAAATATAATTTATTCCTGATAAATCAATTGCATAGCAGCTTATTAATTTGGTTGCCAAATTGAACGTAGCGGGCTGCCGCTGCTCGAACAGATCGCGCACAAACTCGGTCTGCCGCAAATCGAAGACCAGCGCTGGGCACGCCATCCATTGGTCTACCTGATGGAAGCCGCTGATGACATCTGCTATGCGCTGATCGATCTCGAAGACGGTCTGGAAATGGAGTTGCTCGAATACGCCGAAGTCGAGTCACTGCTGCTCGGTCTGGTCGGCGACGATTTGCCGGAAACCTATCGCCAGCTCGGCCCGCAGGATTCCCGCCGGCGTAAACTGGCGATCCTGCGCGGCAAGGCCATCGAGCACCTGACCAACGCGGCGGCGCGGGCATTTGTCGAACAGCAGGATGCTCTGCTCGCCGGCACGCTGCACGGCGATCTGGTCGAACACATGCACGGGCCGGCGAAGCGCTGCGTGTTGAACGCCAAGGACATCGCGCGCAAGAAAATCTTTCAGGACAAACGCAAGACCCTGCATGAGATCGGCGCGTACACGACGCTGGAGATCCTGCTCAATTCGTTCTGCGGCGCCGCGCTGGAGCAGCACAACGGTCGCACGCCGTCGTTCAAGAGCCGGCGCATCCTCGATTTGCTTGGCAACAATGCGCCGGATCCGCAGGGTTCGTTGCACAGTTCGTTTCTGCGCATGATCGATTTCATCGCCGGCATGACCGACAGTTACGCCAGTGACATGGCACTGGAAATGACCGGGCGTTCAAGTCACTGAGTCTTGAGGGGTCAGCCGGTCACTGATCTGACCGGCTGACCCCCATGAGAGTTTTGCTGAATGCCCCTGTGAACCAGGTGAGATTCAACTACGCTTGACCCATTAACCAGATCAAATAAACACCGCTGATTAAACACAACTTTAAACACCGACAAATAATTGAATATCAATATTGGCCTTCGGATCATTTCAATCTTCGGCCAATTGATTGCTCGCCCTTCCTTACGCCGAACCTAATTTCAACGTAGTCTCTTTCCTCATTACGCGTAGGATTAATCCGATAACGTAGTCGCGACACTACCAGTCCATGCGAGTGCTCATGCATCTGAGCTAAGGTGCGCGCTTTATTCATGCTTGCATGGGACTCTATTTATGAACTCCGTTTTTATTGTGGACGACCATCCGGTCATCCGCCTCGCCGTGCGAATGCTCCTGGAACATGAAGGCTACAAGGTCGTCGGCGAGACCGATAACGGTGTCGATGCCATGCAGATGGTCCGTGAATGCATGCCCGACCTGGTCATTCTCGATATCAGCATCCCCAAGCTGGACGGCCTCGAAGTGCTGGCCCGCTTCAACACCATGGGTTCGAATTTCAAGATTCTGATTCTGACGGCGCAGTGTCCTACGCTGTTCGGCATTCGTTGCATGCAATCCGGCGCATCGGGATATGTCTGCAAGCAGGAAGACTTGAGCGAATTGGTCAGCGCAATCAAAGCGGTACTTTCCGGTTATAACTATTTCCCCAGTCAAGCGCTTAATCCGGTGCGCGCCGACGACACTCGATACGCTGAACTTGAACTGTTCAAATCCGTCAATGACCGCGAACTGATGGTATTGCAGTTATTTGCTCAGGGACGTACCAACAAGGAAATAGCCAAGGGCATGTTTCTGAGCAACAAGACCGTCAGCACTTATAAAAAGCGTCTGATGCAAAAACTCAAAGCCAGATCCCTTGTAGAACTTATCGAGATGGCCAAACGTAACGCACTCGTGTGAGACTCCGCATGCCCAGCCGTGTAAAGGACTACCTGATTGCCTTGAGCGCTGTTCTGTACCTGAGCGCCAATGCCCTCGCCGCGCCAAGCGCTTCACCGGACTATGCATTGCTCAGCCGCTCGGCCACCGAGGCCGTGCAAACTGTCCTGCAGCCGTCACAACGGCAATGGCTGCAGACTCGCAGCGAACTGAAACTGGGTACCTCCGCACCTGATTACCCGCCATTCGACATGACCGTCAGTGGCCAGGACTACGAGGGACTGACCGCCGATTACGCAGGGATTCTCGGTCAGGCCACCGGTTTGCCGATTCGCGTGCAGCGCTTTCCCTCGCGCGAGGCTGCAATTCGCGCCTTGATCGATGGCCAGATCGACCTGCTTGGCACAGCCAACGGCTACGAAGCAGGCAATGCCAACCTCGCGCTTTCCAGACCCTATGCGGTCGATCAGCCCGTACTGGTAACCCGCGAGGACGAAACCCGCTCGTTGACCGAAGGCCTCGCCGGCCTGCGCCTGAGCATGGTGTATCACTATCTGCCGGTGCCCGAGATCAAAGCGCTGTATCCCAAAGCGCTGATCACTTGCTATCCGTCCTACCAGAACGCAATCAACGCGGTGGCCTTCGACCAGGCCGATGTGTTTCTCGGCGACACCCTCTCCACCCATTACATGATCAACAAGGGCTATCTCAACAATGTCCGTATGGCCAACTTCGGCAAGCAGGAAGCCCATGGCTTCAGCTTCGCCGTGCGGCGCAGCAATCCGCAGCTGCTGGGCATCATCGACACGGTGCTCGCAGCGATCCCGAGCAGTCAGCGCGACGACATCGCCAAGCGCTGGAGCGCCGGCAGCGACCTGCTGCTCACTGACAGAAAACTGCAGCTGACAGATCGTGAGGAAAACTGGCTCAAGCAGCATCCCGTCGTCAGCGTGGTGGTCAATGAAGCTTACGCACCGTTGACCTTCTTCGACAGCGCCGGCAATTTCCGCGGCATCAGCGCCGACCTGCTCGAGCTGATCCGCTTGCGTACCGGCCTGCGTTTCAAGGTTCAGCGCAGCCGCAACGATGCGGAAATGATCAGGCAGATCGACAACCACAAAGCCGATCTGATTGCCGCCCTGCTGCCGAGCGCCGAACGTGAAAAAAACCTGAGTTTCAGTCGCCCGTATCTGGAAAATTCCTACGTGCTGCTGACCCGCAAAAGCGCCGACAGCCCGACCAATCTGGGCCAACTCAAAGGCAAGCGTCTGGCGATCGCCCAAGGCAATCCGCTGGTCGCCTACTTGCATGAGAATTTTCCGGGCATCGAACTGATCGAAACCCCCGACACGTTCAGCGCCGTGTCGATGCTGGCCGACAACCATGTCGACGGTGCGGTGAACTCGCTGGTGATCGCCAACTATTTCATCTCATCGCGCATATTCGATCGGCCACTGCAAATCACCACCACGATCGGCACCAGTCAGGCAGCCTTCTCGCTGGCGACCGCACGTGACAACACCGAACTGGCCTCGATCATCAACAAGGCGCTGCTGAGCATCGCTCCCGAGGAGCTCGGCGTGATCAACGGCCGCTGGCGCGGTTACTCCACGGCATCACAGAACATCTGGCAAAACTACCAGCGCCTGTTCTACCAAGTGGTCGCAGCCGCCGGCCTGATCCTGCTGCTGTTGTTGACCTGGAACGCCTACATGCGCCACCAGATCAAACAACGCCAGGCCGCCGAACGAGCGCTGAACGATCAACTGGAGTTCATGCGCTCGCTGGTCAACGGCACGCCGCACCCGATCTACGTGCGAGATCGCCAGGGTCTGCTGCAAAGTTGCAACGACAGTTATCTCGAAGCGTTCAACGCCAGACGCGAGGACATCATCGGCAAAGGCGTGATGCAGGGCACCCTGAGCAACGCATGCGAGGCCGAGGCATTCCAGGCCGATTACCAGAGAGTCATTGCCGAAGGCATTCCGTTGATCCTCGACCGGCCCCTGCACATCGGCAGCCGCCGTTTGACGATTTACCACTGGATTCTTCCCTACCGCGACTCCAGCGGTGACGTTCAAGGGATTATCGGCGGCTGGATAGACATCAGTGAACGCCGCCAATTGTTTGAAAAACTGCGTGCAGCCAAAGAACAGGCGGACGAGGCGAACCGGGCCAAAAGTACCTTCCTGGCAACCATGAGCCATGAGATCCGTACGCCGATGAACGCCGTGATCGGCATGCTCGAACTGACCCTGCGACGCATCGATCCGCAACATCCCGATCGCGCATCGATCGACACGGCCTACCATTCGGCCAAGGATCTGCTCGGGCTGATCGGCGATATCCTCGACATTGCCCGCATTGAGTCGGGACGTCTGAGCCTGTCCCCGGAATGGATCAATCTGGTCGACACGGTGACCTCCGTTGCACGCATCTTCGACGGCCTCGCGCGGCAGAAAAACCTTGCCTTGCAAGTCGTCTTCAACCCGCCGCACCCGGCTGTGGATGTGCATCTGGATCCGCTGCGCTTCAAGCAGGTGCTGTCCAACCTGGTCAGCAATGCCATCAAGTTCACCGACAGTGGCCACGTGCGGATCACCCTCGACCTGATCCCGGCAGACGCTGCTGGTCGAACATTGATGCAGCTGACCGTGCAGGACAGCGGCTCAGGCATCAGCGCCGAAGATCAACAGCGCTTGTTCGAGCCATTCTCGCAGGCGGAAAACGGCAGTCGGCAGGCAAAAAACGGCGCCGGACTGGGGCTGGTCATCAGTCGCAACCTGTGCGAAATGATGGGCGGACAACTGCAGTTGAGCAGCCAGCCCGGCATCGGCACTCAGGTGTGCATATCGCTGCCGCTGGACAGCCTGCCGGCAAAGGCGAATCCGCCGAAAAGCGAACCGTTGATCAAGCCTGCGACAACGCCGTTACATGTCCTGGTTGTCGACGACCATCCGGCCAACCGTCTGCTCATGTGTCAGCAACTGGAATTTCTCGGTCATCGCTTCAGCATTGCCGAAGATGGCTGCAGCGGCCTCGAACGGTGGAAGGCCGATCATTTCGATCTGGTGATCGTCGACTGCAACATGCCCTTGATGAACGGCTACGAGATGACCCGTGGGATTCGCCAGCTTGAACTGCAAAACCATCGCCCGCCGTGCACCGTGCTGGGTTTCACCGCCAATGCTCAGCCGGAAGAAGTCCAGCGCTGCAAGCTCGCCGGCATGGACGACTGCCTGTTCAAACCGTTGAGTCTGACCCTGCTCGGACAGTGGATCGACGGCATCACGCCGGCTTCACCGGCCTCGGTGTTCGACCTGCAAAGTCTGAGCTTGCTGACCGGCAACAACCCGGCGCAGACCCGACGCATGCTGGTGGAACTGCTCAAGAGCAGCCGCCTCGACCGCGAGGAACTGCTCAGGCTGTCGCCCGAGGATGATCGCGAAGCGCTGGCGGTGGTTGCGCACAAGATCAAGGGCGCAGCACGCATCGCGCAGGCCTCGCGGCTGATTGAATGTTGTGATGAGCTTGAGACCGCTTGCGAGCAAGCGCTCGCGCCACAGGAGATTGCCCGTCGCTGGGCGGCAACCAGCCAGGCGATGCTCGAACTGGCGCAGGCCCTGCAGCAGCAATTGACCCTGGCCGATCAAGGCACAGTCAGCGAGTCTTAACTATGCTTGGACGCTGAGCAGTGAGTTAAACATTCATGGAGAGCCAGCAATGCACAGCCCACTGCGCCCCGAGCAACGCCGGTTGCCGCTGCACGTGCACATCAGCGTCATGTTCACCTTTCTTTTATTGCTTACGGGCGTGGTGCTGGGCCTGTTCAATTACCACCAGACCACGCAGATCATCCTGTCGAGCAGCGAAAAGCTGTTTGACCGCATCGAGCAGGATGTACGCCTCGATCTGCAGGCAACCTATCAGCCGATCCGCAACCTGCTGAGCCTGCTGGCGGACACCCCGGCGGCCCAGGCGAGCGATCTGCAACAACGCCTGCCGTTGCTCAAACCCTTCAGCCAGTCGCTCACCGATAACCCGGCGCTGGCGTCGTTGTATCTGGGTTACGCCAATGGCGATTTCTTCATGGTGCGCGCGCTGCGCACTCCGGCTCTGAAGGCACAGCTTCAGGCGCCTGAAGCGGCGGCCTATCAGGTCTGGAGCATCGAGCACGAGCCGCAGGGCACTGTACGCTCGCAATCATTGTTCTTCGACCAGGCGCTGACGCCGCTCAGCCGCCGCGATCATCCAGACGAGCCTTACGATCCGCGCAGCCGGACCTGGTTCAGCGACGCCCTGGAACAGGCCGGGCAAATCACCACCGAGCCCTATGTATTTTTCTCGACCCACAATGTCGGCACCACGCTGGCCCGGCGCAGCGGCGAGAACGCGGTGATTGGCGCCGATCTGACCCTCGCTTCGCTGTCGACCGCCCTGGGCAAGCACCGGGTCACGCCTTCGACAGAGATCGCGCTGTACGACACCGATGGCAACGCCGTGGCCTATCACGACAGCCATCGCCTGATCGTCGATGACCGCACTGCGCGTCTGGCCAGAGCGGCCCATCTCAGCCCTGAGCTGAACGCGCTGCTCAGCTCCGACATTATCGGCAAGCGTCTGCAAGTAAACGACCGGCAATGGATCGTCGCGCGCACCAGCATCGAGGAAGGCGGGCCGAAAGGCCTGCAACTGGCGCTGCTGGTGCCGGAAGACGAATTACTGGTGGATGCGTTCCGCATGCGCTGGCAAGGCGCGCTGATCACCCTCGCCATCCTGTTGCTGTGCCTGCCATTGGGCTGGGTGATTTCGCGGATTCTGGTCAAGCCGCTGCATGCCTTGGTCAAAGAAGCCGACGCGATCCGCAGCTTCGACTTCAGTTCTCCGCTGGCGCGCCGCTCGCCCGTACTGGAAGTCGATCAATTGAGCCTGTCGATGGCGCGGATGAAAGAAACCCTGGGCAGTTTCTTCCGCATCACCGACAGCCTTTGCGCCGAAACCCGTTTTGCCCCGCTACTCGAACGCGTGCTGTTCGAAACCGTGCAGATCGCTCAGGCACAGGCCGGTCTGATCTACCTGCGCGAAGCCGACGGCGCGCGCATGGAACCTTATGGACTGGTGATTGATGGCGTGCCGCAGAAGCTGGAGGCGTTTGACATTGAGGGACGTGAGCTGCACAAAAACACCGGCCCGGCGTGGTTCGAGCAACTGGCCAGCGCCAACAATACCGTCAGCCATCTGGGCTTCGATCAGGCCGGCGACTTGCAGAAAATCCTCCTGGCCATGGAATCACCGCGCATCCACCTGATCGGCATCCGCCTGCACAACCAGCACGACGAAACCATCGGCCTGCTGATTCTGCTGGTCAATGACAGCGGCGCGCCGGGCGACCTGGAAAAGCTGCGCCCCGACCGTATCGCCTTCTTGCAGGCGGTGTCCGGCGCGGCGGCGGTGAGCATCGAAAGTCAGCGTCTGCAAGCGCGGCAGAAACAACTGCTCGATGCCTTCATCCAACTGCTCGCCAGCGCGATCGATGCCAAGAGCCCCTACACCGGTGGCCATTGCCAGCGAGTGCCGGAATTGACGCTGATGCTCGCCCAGGCCGCTGCGGCAAGCCAGGACCCGGCGTTCAGCGCTTACCAACCGAGCGAGGATGAATGGGAGGCGTTGCACATCGCAGCGTGGCTGCACGATTGCGGCAAGGTCACGACGCCGGAATACGTGGTCGACAAAGCCACCAAGCTCGAGACCATCAACGACCGCATCCACGAAATCCGCACCCGCTTCGAAGTGCTCAAGCGTGACGTGTGGATCAACTACTGGCAGACGCTGGCAAGCGGTGCAGACGAAGCGGCGGTGGCCCGCGCCCGTGATAGTGAGTTGCTGATGCTCGACGACGACTTCGCCTTTGTCGCCCGCTGCAATCTCGGTGGCGAGGCCATGGCCGAGGCCGACCTGCAACGTCTCGAGCGAGTGGCGCAACGCAGATGGCTGCGCACCCTCGATGATCGCCTCGGTGTGTCCTGGGAAGAAAACCGCCGCCAGGCGAAAACCCCTGCGCAGCTGCTGCCCGTCAGTGAAAGTCTGCTGGCCGACAAACCCGAGCATCTGATCGAACGTGACAAGAACGAGCTGATCCCCGAGGACAACCCCTGGGGCTTCAAACTCGATGTGCCCGCGTACAAGTACAACCGCGGCGAGTTGTACAACCTGAAGATCGCCCGCGGCACGCTGACCCGCGAAGAGCGCTACATCATCAACCATCACATGGTGCAGACGATCATGATGCTCAGCCACCTGCCCTTCCCCGGTCACCTGGACAGCATTGCCGAGATCGCCGGCGGCCATCATGAAAAAATGGACGGCACCGGGTATCCGAAACGGCTGAAGCGCGAGGAAATGAGCCTGCCGGCGAGGATGATGGCGATTGCCGATATTTTCGAAGCGCTGACTGCCGCCGATCGCCCTTACAAGAAAGCCAAGTCGCTGAGCGAGGCGCTGGGGATCATGGCGACCATGTGCCGTGAAGCGCACATCGATGCGCCGCTGTTCGGCCTGTTCATCAACGAGGGGGTGTACATGCAGTACGCAACGCGGTTTCTCGATCCCGCGCAAATCGACAGCGTGGATACGGCCAGCCTGTTGCACAAGGCTGGCCTCGGCGGTTGATCAGCAGTCGGTCAGGCGCAGGAAAATCGCCGCCAGTTGTTCGATGCCGGCCTGATCTTCGGCGCCGAAACGCGCCAGCTTCGGGCTGTCGAGGTCGAGCACGCCGATCAGGCGTCCGTCCTTGACCAAGGGCACCACCAGTTCGCTGTTGGAAGCGCTGTCGCAGGCAATGTGGCCCGGGAAGGCATGTACATCCTCGACGCGCTGGGTTTGCAGGCTGGCAGCAGCAGCGCCGCAAACACCGCGCCCGAACGGGATGCGCACGCAAGCGATCTGGCCCTGAAACGGGCCGAGCACCAGCTCTTCGTTACGATTGAGGTAGAAACCGGCCCAATTCAAATCATCGAGCTGGTTGAACAGGAATGCGGAAAACTGCGCGGCATTGGCGATGAAATCGCGCTCGTCCGCCAGTAGCGATTCCAGTTGCGCGGCCAACATACCGTAACCTTCGAGGCCCTGGCCGCTTTGTTGCAAATCAATCATGCCTTGTGCTCCAGCAATTTCAGTCCCACCCAGTAGCGGGCGAATTGATACGCGCAACGTCCGTTGCGATTACCGCGGCCGGTGGCCCAGCGCACGGCGAGGATGTCCAGTGCTTCGTCGCGCTGCCAGCTCAGACCGGCCTTGGCGGCCAACTGGCCGATCCAGTGCTCGACGACGTTGAGAAAATGTTCCTGGGTAAACGGGTAGAACGACAGCCACAGACCGAAACGGTCAGACAGGGCGATCTTGTCTTCCACCGCTTCGCTCGGGTGCAGTTCGCCGTCGACGCGCTTCCAGTTTTCGTTGTCGCTTTCCTTTTCCGGCACCAGGTGGCGGCGGTTGGAAGTGGCGTACAGCAAGACGTTGTCGGGGGCCTGCTCGAGCGAACCGTCGAGCACGCTTTTCAGCACGCGGTAGTCGCCTTCGCCGGATTCGAACGACAGGTCATCGCAGAACAGCACGAAACGTTGCGGCAATTTGGCGACTTGCTCGACCACCCGTGGCAGGTCAGCCAAGTGATCGCGTTCGATCTCGATCAGACGCAGGCCGGCAGCGGCGTGCTCGGCCAGCAACGCACGCACCAGCGAAGACTTGCCGGTACCGCGCGAGCCCCAGAGCAAGGCGTGGTTGGCCGGCATGCCATCAAGAAATTGTTGCGTGTTGCGCCCCAACTGCTCCAACTGCCGGTCGACGCCGATCAGGTCGGACAGACGCATGTCGAGGCTGACTTCCAGCGGCAACAGGTAGCCGCTGCGACCGTCACGCTGCCAGCGCGCTGCCAGGCATGTGTTCCAGTCAATGACGGGGCGCGGTGCCGGCAACAGTGGTTCGATTCGCGCCAGAACCGACTCGGCGCGTTCAAGAAAAGCATTCAATCGGGAATCCACGTCTTCTCCTCGGGCACTTTCACAGTGATGATGACGATCCAGCGACGACACACAGATAAAATCGCCTCAGCAAGCCTTGTTACAAGGCGATTCGGGAACCTCGGTATCCCTGCATGATCGACTATGCTTGAGCAGCGAAGGGAAACGGAAGTGGTTCAACAACCCATGGATATCAAATTCACCCACCGGCTGTCTTACAAGCAAGCCAGGCTTACCGTGCTGGTCGGGTTCATTCTGGGCACCCTGCTCAGTCTGCTGCAGATCGGCATCGATTATGCCAGCGAAGACGCTTCCATCAACCGGGAAATCCTCGCACTGCTGGAAATCAGCCACAATCCGGCCTCGCGCATCGCCTACAACATCGATGCCGAACTGGCGCAGGAGCTCACCCTCGGCCTGCTGCGCTCGCCGGCGATCATCGCCGCGCAATTGATCGACAACAACGAGACCGTCCTGGCCAACGTCAAACGCCCGGAGCTGCAGAGCAGCTATCGGCTGATCAGCGACTTCCTGTTCGGCGCCAAGCGTCATTTCGAAGATCGCCTGTACCTCGACCATTTGCCCAACGAATCCCTCGGCGTCCTCAAACTGGAAGTCGACACTTACGCCTTTGGCAGCCGCTTCCTGCGCCGCGCGGAAGTCACCCTGCTCAACGGTTTCGCCCGCAGCCTGCTGCTGACCGGTATCCTCCTGGCGCTGTTCTACGTGATGCTGACCAAGCCACTGGTGCGGGTCATCCGTGAGCTCAGCGGTCGCGACCCGCGCAGCGCCGAGCCGACCACGCTCGAGTGCCCGGCCGGCCACGGCAACGATGAGATCGGCGTGCTGGTCAAGGTCGCCAATCAGCAGTTCGAGAACATCGCCACCGAAATCCAGCAGCGGCGAACCGCAGAAAACCGCCTGACCGAATACCTCGCGCAACTGGAAGACATCGTCTCGGCGCGCACCGCCGAACTCAAGGCAATCAACGCCCGCCTCAGCCAGTCCAACGAAGAGCTCGAAGTGGCCCGCCGTACTGCACTGGACATGGCCGAAGCGCGTTCGGCGTTTCTGGCGAACATGAGCCATGAAATCCGCACACCGCTCAACGGTCTGCTGGGGATGATCGCGCTGTCGCTGGACGGCCCGCTCAACGCCGAGCAGCAGCAACAACTGTCGATCGCCCACGACTCGGGCAAGGTGCTGGTGGAACTGCTCAACGATATTCTCGACCTGTCGAAATTCGACGCCGGGCAACTGGAGTTGGAAAACATCCCGTTCGACCTCGGCTCGCTGATCGAAGACACCGCCAACCTGCTCTCGCAGAACGCCGCGCCGAGCGTAGAGCTGACCTGCCTGATCGAGCCGCACTTCCCGGCGCTGGTGCTGGGCGACCCGACCCGAGTGCGGCAGATCGTCAGCAACCTGCTGTCGAATGCGCTGAAATTCACCCGTTTCGGTCGGGTCGATGTGCGCCTGTCGGCACACAAGGGCGGCGTGCGCATCGAAGTCTGCGACACCGGCATCGGCATCGCCCAGGAAGCGCAGGTGAAAATCTTCCAGCCGTTCACCCAGGCCGGCGCTGGTATCACCCGTCAGTACGGCGGCACCGGGCTGGGGTTGGCGCTGACATATAACCTGTGCGAAGCGATGCAGGGGCGCCTGACCATCAGCTCCGAAAGCGGTTTTGGCAGCCAGTTCTGTGCCGAGCTGCCACTGCCCTGCCACACTCGCGCCCTCCCTCCCCAGCCGTTACGTGGCAAGGTCCTCGCCATTACTGCAGCCAGCAGTGGCCTGGCGGAATTGCTGAAAAGCCTGTTGCCGGTGTGGGGCCTGGAATACACGCAGCGCACTATTGATGATTCGCTGCTGGGCCTGAATCCGGATGTGCTGATCACCGATTGTCCGGAATGCCTGTTCGGTCTGCGCCCGAGCATCACCGCGCCGATTCTGCTGGTGACTGCTTACGGCAGTTTTCTGCCCAGCGAAGAAGCCGCCGCCCTCGCCCCCTTGCAGCAGCAAGCCCGGCCGCTAGCGCGCAACGCGCTGTACCAGCATCTGCGACGGATTCTGCAACCGGAGGTCGCCGCCCTCACCGAAGCGCAAGCGGACGCCTCGCCGTCCGCGCGCCGGGGCAAGGTGCTGCTGGTCGAGGACAACCCGGTCAATCAACTGGTGGCAAAAGGTATGCTCGGCAAGCTTGGCTGCGATGTGGTGGTGGCGGGGCATGGCGCCGAGGCGCTGGATCAGCTGGAGTTTGCCGATTTCGATCTGGTGCTGATGGACTGCAACATGCCGGTGATGGATGGCTATGAAGCCAGTCGGCAGATTCGCCAGAGCGGGCGCTGGCCGAATCTGCCGATTGTCGCGCTGACCGCCAATGCCATGTCCGAGGAACGCGAACGCTGCCGCGCAGCGGGCATGAGCGACTATCTGGCCAAACCGTTTCGCCGCGAAGAACTCGCCGCGCTGCTCGATCAATGGATGCCGACTACGCCAGCGCTTTGATTTGCCCGAGCAAGTGATCGAGGCCGGCGCGCAAATCATTGAGTCGGTCCAGATCAACGCCACTGTCGCAGAGCAGGCGCGCTTTCAGCGGACCGACCCGCTCGCGCAATGCGGCTCCGGCAGGCGTCAGGCTCAGGTGCATCTCACGTTCGTCGCGCGCCGAGCGCCGACGCCGGACCAGATCGATCTGCTCCAGACGCTTGAGCAATGGCGTCAATGTCCCCGAGTCCAGCGCCAGACGTTCGCCCAAGGCCTTGACCGTCGGTTGCTCCGGCGCAGCATCCTGCCATTCCCACAGCACCAGCATCGCCAGGTACTGCGGGTAGGTCAGGCCCAACTGATCGAGCATCGGCTTATAGGCGCGAATCACCGCCCGCGAGGCCGCGTACAGCTTGAAGCACAACTGGCTGTCGAGCTTCAGCGAGTCACCCGGCTGGCTCATTTCAGCAAAGCTTCGATCTCGCCGCTCAGGTCCTGCGGTTTGGTCGTCGGGGCGAAACGCTTGACCAACTGGCCATCCTTGCCGATCAGGAACTTGGTGAAGTTCCACTTGATGCCCTGCGAGCCGAGCAGGCCCGGGGCGCGCTTCTTCAACTGCACGAACAGCGGGTGAGCATCGGCGCCGTTGACGTCGATCTTCTTGAACAGCGGGAAGCTGACGCCGAAATTCAGCTCGCAGAACTCGCTGATGGCGCCCTCATTGCCCGGCTCCTGCTTGCCGAACTGGTTGCACGGAAAACCCAGTACCACCAGCCCCTGGTCCTTGTAGGTCTGCCAGAGTTCTTCGAGGCCCTTGTATTGCGGAGTGAAGCCACACTTGCTCGCGGTATTGACCACCAGCACCGCTTTACCGGCGAAATCGGCCAAGGTCTTTTGCTCACCCTTGATGGTGGTGCACGGAATATTCAGCAGGTTGTCGCTCATGGGTCGGCTCCGCAATGGTGAGGAAGGCGCAAACATAACGAGCGATTGAATTGCGTGCAATCTAATTGCTCGATAAAAAGGCGACGCAATGTCGCCTGTTTCGGTTATTCGCGCGGCTCGAGATTCAGGCACACCGAGTTGATGCAATAACGCAGGCCCGTCGGTGGTGGGCCATCCGGGAACACGTGGCCCAAGTGCGCATCACAGCGCGCGCATTTCACTTCGGTGCGGATCATGCCGTGACTGGTGTCGCGGATCTCAGCCATCGCGCTATCGCCGATCGGCGCGTAAAAGCTCGGCCAGCCACAGCCGGAGTCGAATTTGGTCTTGGAATCGAACAGCGGCTCGTTGCAGCAGACACAGTGGTAGACACCGTCGGTTTTGGTGTCGTTGTATTTGCCCGAGAACGGGCGCTCGGTGGCACTCAGACGGCAGACGTTGTACTGCTCGGGGTCGAGCATGGCACGCCATTCTTCCAGGGTTTTCTGCAACTTTTCCATCATCACACCTCAGCGGCTGAAAAAGCCCGATCTGTACCTTTTCCACGGATCGGGCGGCACGTATGATTGCGCCTCGTCACGCGCCAGTCTGGCAGCCAGACCGGGCGCATTCAAACGGATTCTGAGCGCTAAAGCGCCAGACCTCCGCCTGTGCGAAGACGCAGCAATCCCAGTACGGTTGTCCATTTGCCGCCTGGATCGTTCATTTTCGGGATCACATCGCCATGCAGTTCAGCAAATCGAACAAGCTCGCCAACGTCTGCTACGACATTCGCGGCCCGGTGCTCAAGCACGCCAAACGACTGGAAGAGGAAGGCCAGCGCATCCTCAAGCTGAACATCGGCAACCCGGCGCCGTTTGGTTTCGAAGCGCCGGACGAAATCCTCCAGGACGTGATCCGCAACCTGCCGACCGCGCAGGGCTACAGCGATTCCAAAGGCCTGTTCAGCGCGCGCAAGGCGGTGATGCAGTACTACCAGCAGAAGCAGGTTGAAGGTGTCGGCATCGAAGACATCTACCTGGGCAACGGTGTGTCCGAGCTGATCGTGATGTCGCTGCAGGCGCTGCTCAACAACGGCGACGAAGTGCTGGTGCCAGCCCCGGACTATCCGCTGTGGACCGCTGCCGTCAGCCTCGCTGGCGGTAACGCTGTGCATTATCTGTGCGACGAAGGCGCCGACTGGTTCCCGGATCTGGCCGACATCAAGGCCAAGATCACCCCGAACACCAAGGCCATGGTGATCATCAACCCGAACAACCCGACCGGTGCGGTGTACTCGAAGGAAGTGTTGCTGGGCATGCTGGAAATCGCCCGGGCTCATAATCTGGTGGTGTTCTCCGACGAGATCTACGACAAGATTCTTTATGACGACGCCGTGCACATCTGCACCGCTTCGCTGGCCCCGGACCTGCTCTGCCTGACCTTCAACGGCCTGTCGAAATCCTATCGCGTGGCCGGTTTCCGCTCCGGCTGGATCGCCATCTCCGGGCCGAAACACAACGCGCAGAGCTACATCGAAGGCATCGACATGCTGGCCAACATGCGCCTGTGCGCCAACGTGCCGAGCCAGCACGCGATCCAGACGGCGCTGGGCGGCTACCAGAGCATCAACGATCTGGTGCTGCCGCAGGGTCGCCTGCTGGAGCAGCGCAATCGCACCTGGGAGTTGCTCAACGATATTCCCGGCGTCAGCTGCGTGAAGCCGATGGGCGCGTTGTACGCGTTCCCGAAAATCGACCCGAAGGTCTGCCCGATCCATAACGACGAGAAATTCGTGCTTGATCTGCTGCTTTCCGAGAAGCTGCTGGTGGTGCAGGGCACGGCATTCAATTGGCCGTGGCCGGATCACTTCCGCGTGGTCACCCTGCCCCGCGTCGATGATCTGGAAATGGCCATCCGCCGCATCGGCAACTTCCTCAAGTCCTACCGCCAGTAATGGGCCAGCAGTGCGCAACGGATTGGCTGTTGCGCACTGTCTGATTCAGCAACACATCTTTGTTCCGCGCCTTTGCAGCCCTTCTACACTTGCGATGCGAGCCGTACAGACGTATCTGACCTAATGGCGGCGGGGCGAAAGGCTGTGTCATCCGTGTCGGAATCGAGGGTGGGAATTTTCTTTTTGCTCAGGAAACCGCTGTAGGACACAGTTTGAAATAGTCACTCGGTTGAATAGCCCGGTGCCGCACCTTATATACCCCGCAGTACGCTACATCTTTAGCTTGAGGAGAGTTCTACAACCATGATGCGCATCCTGCTGTTTTTGGCCACTAACCTGGCGGTCGTGCTGATAGCCAGCATCACCCTGAGCCTGTTCGGCTTCAACGGGTTCATGGCGGCCAACGGGGTCGACCTCGACCTCAGTCAGCTGCTGGTCTTCTGTGCGGTCTTTGGTTTCGCCGGCTCGCTGTTCTCGCTGTTCATCTCCAAGTGGATGGCGAAGATGAGCACCGGCACGCAAATCATCAGCCAGCCACGCACCCGTCATGAGCAATGGCTGCTGCAAACGGTCGAGCAATTGTCCCGCGAAGCCGGGATCAAGATGCCTGAAGTCGGGATTTTCCCGGCCTACGAAGCGAATGCTTTCGCTACCGGCTGGAACAAGAACGACGCGCTGGTCGCGGTCAGCCAGGGCCTGCTCGAGCGATTCTCGCCCGATGAAGTGAAAGCCGTACTGGCCCACGAAATCGGTCACGTCGCCAATGGTGACATGGTCACGCTGGCGCTGATCCAGGGCGTGGTGAACACTTTTGTGATGTTCTTCGCGCGGATCATCGGTAACTTCGTCGACAAGGTCATCTTCAAGAACGAAGAAGGCCAGGGCATCGCCTATTACGTGGCGACCATCTTCGCCGAACTGGTGCTGGGCATCCTCGCCAGCGCAATCGTCATGTGGTTCTCGCGCAAGCGCGAATTCCGTGCCGACGAAGCCGGCGCCCGCCTGGCCGGTACCAGCGCGATGATTGGCGCTCTGCAACGCCTGCGTGCCGAACAGGGCCTGCCGGTGCACATGCCCGACACCCTGAACGCCTTCGGCATCAACGGTGGCATCAAACAGGGCTTCGCCCGCATGTTCATGAGCCACCCGCCGCTGGAAGAGCGTATTGACGCACTGCGTCGTCGCGGTTGATTTGACCGAAGTGAAAAAGAAGGCCCGCAGCGATGCGGGCCTTTTTTTGTATCTTCAGATCATGCGTTGTCAGCAAAGTCCCTTTCGCGAGCAGGCTCGCTCCCACCTTTGGAATGCATTCCCCTGTGGGAGCGAGCCTGCTCGCGAAGACGCCGGAGCTGCTGACAGAAAACTATCTGGAAGAAACCCGATAAACCCGCTCCACCAACCACTCAACCCCGCCCTGCAGAAACTTCGGGCTCTCAGCCAGAATATCCCGCTCTTCCAGTTTCTCCAGCTGCCAACCCTGGCCCAGCAGCCGCTGCGCCTCATCATCACTCACCGCAAACGGCGGTCCCGGGATCTGCGACTGATCGTAATCCAGGGTAATCACCAGCCCTTTCATCTCCGGCGCCAGCAACTGTTGCAGATGCTCCGCGTAGCGCTGGCGCATGGCGTCCGGCAAGGCAATCAACGCGGCGCGGTCGTACAGCGCGGTGCAACCGGCAACATCCTCGGCCGTCAGCGCAAAAAAATCACCGCACCACAATTCGAACGCAACACTGCGATAAACCTTGAATGCGCCCTTATCGCTGATCTGCGGCTGCAACTGATGTTCGCTGAAAAACTCCTCGACAGCCTTTTCCGAGAGCTCCACTCCAATCACCTGATGTCCCTGCCCGGCAAGCCAGAGCAGATCCAGACTTTTCCCGCACAGCGGCACCAGTACGCGTGCTGACGGTGCAATCGCCAGCTCCGGCCAATAGCGCTGCAAATACGGGTTGGCCTCGGCCTGATGAAAGCCGATCTGGTTCGAATCCCATTTCTTGTACCAAAACTCAGGCTGCATGGCTCACTCCCGAAAAACCGATGAAAAACCGCAGAAACTTATATTGGATTCAGATCGATGATCTGACTGAAGATGGCTCATCTTAGCGCTCAGGAGCCCGTCCATGTTGCCCAGCCTGTTTATCTCCCACGGTTCACCGATGCTCGCGCTGGAGCCCGGTGCCAGCGGCCCGGCACTGGCGCGACTGGCCGCCGAACTGCCGCGCCCCAAAGCCATCGTCATCGTCTCGGCGCACTGGGAAAGCCAGGAACTGCTGGTCAGCAGCCACCCGCATCCGGAAACCTGGCACGACTTCGGCGGTTTCCCCCGTGCGCTGTTTGAAGTTCAGTACCCGGCACCGGGCAATCCGCAGCTGGCCGCCGAAGTGGCTGAACTGCTGAACGCCCATGACTTGCCGGCGCGGCTCGATCCGCAACGACCGTTTGATCATGGTGTTTGGGTGCCACTGTCGTTGATGTATCCGCAGGCCGACCTTCCGGTGGTGCAAGTCTCGCTGCCGAGTCGCGGCGGACCGGCGTTGCAGACCCGGGTTGGCCGTGCGCTGGCGAGCCTGCGCGAACACGGCATTCTGTTGATCGGCTCCGGCAGCATCACCCACAACCTCCGCGAGCTGGACTGGCATGCCGGCCCGGAAAGCATTGAACCGTGGGCGCGGGATTTTCGTGACTGGATGATCGACAAACTGGCGGCCGACGATGAAACGGCGCTGCATGATTATCGCCAGCAGGCGCCGAATGCCGTGCGCAGTCACCCCAGTGATGAGCATTTGTTGCCGTTGTATTTTGCTCGCGGTGCTGGCGGGGTTTTCAGCGTGGCGCATCAGGGTTTCACGATGGGGGCGCTGGGTATGGATATATATCGCTTCGGCTGACGTCATCGCTGGCAAGCCAGCTCCCACAGGGTTTTGTGTGAACCCTAAAAGCAGGCAAAAAAAATCCCCGAACCAGTCGGGGATTTTTTATGTTCGATCAATCAGCCCAAGGGCGGATCAATCTTCGCGGTAGCGACGCAGCTTGAGCTGCTTACCAGCCACGCGAGTGTCCTTCAGCTTGGTCAGGAGCTTTTCCAGACCTTCTTCCGGCAGTTCGACGAGGCTGAAGCTGTCACGGACCTGGATGCGACCGATCGCTTCACGGGCCAGACCGCCTTCGTTGAGGATGGCGCCCAGCAGGTTTTTCGCAGCGATACCGTCACGCGCACCCAGCGCGGTACGGCAACGAGCACGGCCTTCGCCCAAAGGCATTGGCGCGCGACGCTCGCGGTCACCACGATCAGGGCGGTCACCGGAACGCTCAGGACGGTCGCCACGCGGTGCGTTGTTCGGCACCAGTGGGCGTTCCTTCTCGATCGCTGCCAGGTTCAGCGCTTGACCGTTGGTGGCCTTGCGCAGCAGCGCAGCAGCCAGTGCACGCGGGGTGCAACCGATGTCGGCAGTCAGGCGATCAAGCAGTTCACCGTGAGTCGATTCGGCGTCAGCAACCAGCGGCGACAGGCTGTTGGTCAGTTTCTTGATGCGAGCATCGAGAACGGCTTGAGCGTCTGGCAAGCGTACTTCGGCAACTTTCTGACCGGTTACGCGCTCGATCACTTGCAGCATGCGGCGCTCACGTGGAGTCACCAGCAGCAGTGCACGACCTTCGCGACCGGCACGGCCGGTACGGCCGATACGATGCACGTAGGACTCCGGGTCGTACGGCATGTCAACGTTGAACACGTGAGTGATGCGCGGAACGTCCAGCCCACGGGCAGCAACGTCAGTAGCAACAACGATGTCCAGACGGCCATCCTTGAGCGAGTCGATCACGCGCTCACGCTGGTTCTGGGCGATATCACCGTTCAACGCGGCGGCTTTGTAGCCTTTGGCGTCGAGGGCGCTGGCCAGGTCCAGGGTCGCTTGCTTGGTGCGCACGAACATGATCAGGGCGTCGAAGTCTTCGACTTCCAGCAGGCTGAGTACGGCCGAGGTTTTCTGGTCAGCGTGAACCAACAGGTGAGCCTGTTCGATCGCGGTAACGGTCTGGGTCTTGGTCTGGATCTTGACGTGTTGCGGATCGCGCAGGTGGCGTTCGGCAATGGCGCGGATCGACTGCGGCAGGGTCGCCGAGAACAGCACGGTCTGGCGGGTCGATGGCAGAGCCTTGAAGATGACTTCCAGGTCATCCATGAAGCCCAGCTTCAACATTTCGTCAGCTTCGTCGAGAACCAGATGGTTCACGGTCGACAGGACTTTCTCGTCGCGACGCAGGTGGTCGCACAGACGACCCGGAGTAGCGACAACAATCTGTGCGCCATTACGGATTGCCTTGAGTTGCGGGCCCATCGGTGCGCCGCCGTAGACAGCCACGACGGTAACGCCTGGCATTTGCTTGGCGTAGGTTTCAAAAGCGGTTGCTACTTGCAGCGCCAACTCTCGGGTTGGCGCCAGGATCAGGGCTTGCGGTTCGCGCTTGGCAGGATCGATGCGGTGCAGGATAGGCAGTGCGAACGCGGCGGTTTTACCGGTACCGGTTTGCGCCTGGCCAATCATGTCCTGGCCGGCCATGATGATCGGGATCGATTGCTGCTGAATCGCCGAAGGCTCTTCGTAGCCAGTCGCTGCGACGGCTGCAAGAATATTCGGGTTGAGATTAAAAGCGGCGAATCCGCCGGTTTCCTGGGTCATGGGTCTGCCTCTAAGTGCATCCGCAAAGACCCATGCTCCAAAGCTGCGCATGCCGTGTTGAGACTCAAGAGTCGCCCTGGCAGCTTTGTCGGCGGGGATTTGCGAAAACGAATGAATGAAGATGAATCGTCAAGGAAGAGCCCGCAATGCGGACGTGCAGCCGAAGCTGACTTCGGGAAATGCGCTACCTAAACGCGGCCCGGTTAAAGGCCGGCGCGCACTATACCGGATTTCGCCCGAAAAGGGAGCTTTTTTTGTGGCCCTTATCCGTGTGTCACCGCCGTGTAACGGGGTTTTGCGGATAATCGCGCAACGGTCTATTTTGCAAAGGCCCGGCCCTGCGGGCGATGACGCTTAAACGGTTCACCGACCTGCGGCAAAGCGCCGCGCACCCGCCCTTCCTGCTCGAGGATTTAGCCATGAATCAGCTCTGCGCCGGCCGCGTCAGCCGAGAACGTCGTGGTCATGTGCACTTGATCGGCCTCGATCGGGCGGCCAAGCGCAACGCTTTCGATATCGACCTGCTCAACGACCTGAGCCTGGCCTACGGCGAATTCGAAGCCGACCGCGAAGCGCGGGTCGCCGTGGTGTTCGGCCATGGCGAACACTTCACCGCCGGGCTTGATCTGGTCAATGCCAGCGCGGCGCTGGCCGAAGGTTGGCAGGTTCCGAGCGGCGGCTGCGATCCCTGGGGCGTTTTCGTCGGACCACGGGTAAGCAAGCCGGTGATTGTCGCCGCGCAGGGTTACTGCCTGACTATCGGCATCGAGCTGATGCTGGCGGCGGACATCAACCTGTGCGCGAGCAACACTCGCTTCGCGCAGATGGAAGTACAGCGTGGGATCTTTCCGTTTGGCGGCGCGACTTTGCGTTTCCAGCAGATCGCCGGCTGGGGCAACGCGATGCGCTGGCTGCTGACTGGCGATGAATTTGATGCCCACGATGCGTTGCATCTGGGCCTGGTGCAGGAAGTAATGGCAAGTGAGGATTTGCTGCCAAGGGCGATTGAGCTGGCCGAACGGATTGCCCGGCAGGCACCGTTGGGCGTGCAGGCGACCTTGATGTCAGCGCGACAGGCGCGTTATGAGGGTGAGACAGCGGCGGCGCGGGCGTTACCGGCGCTGGTGAAGAAGTTGCTCGCCACTGAGGATGCCCGGGAGGGGGTGCGGTCGTTGGTGGAGCGGCGACCTGGGATTTTCAAAGGGGTGTGAAGAATCTGCTGCCTGTCAGGGCCTTTTCGCGAGCAGGCTCGCTCCCACAGGTAGAACGCATTTCAAATGTGGGAGCGAGCCTGCTCGCGAAGGGGGCGGTACTGCCGGCTCAGGTCGCCGGGCGAATCGCGTTGATCAACGACTGCAACGAATACCCCAGCTGCGGCGCCAGCGCTTCGGCCCGCTGGGTCAGCGCCTGCATGTCCAGCGCCTGATCGAGATCCGCCGGAACGATCAGAATCACGTTGCCCTCCTTCACCGGCAACTCCCAGTAATGCCGGTGATAGAGCCCGCGCAACAATGCCGCGCCCAGCGGTTTGCCATCGTCGGTGGCCCACTGGTTGATCACCAGCCAGCCGCCCGGATTCAGGCGCTTCTGACAATCGCCGAGAAAACTCCAGGCCAGATGCCCGACACCGGGACCGACATCGGTATAGAGGTCGACGAAAATCAGATCCGCCGGCTCGGCAGTCGGCAGCAATTCCAGCGCATCGCCGACGCGGATGTACAAACGCGGATCGTCATCCAGGCCGAGATATTCGATGGCCAGGCGCGGTACGTCCGGGCGCAGTTCGATGGCTTCGACGTCTTCCAGCGGCAGGAATTTCAGGCAAGCCTGGGTCAGCGTGCCCGCGCCCAAACCGAGAAACAGCGCGCTCTCCGGCTGCTCGTGGCACAGCGCGCCGATCAGCATCGCGCGGGTGTAGTCGTACTCCAGCCAGCTCGGGTCGGCGGTGAACACGCAGCTCCGCTCGATCGCATCGCCGAACTCGAGAAAGCGGTAATCGGCCACTTCCAGCACGCGAATCACGCCGAACTCATCCTGTACTTCGGCGAGCAGATGCTCGACGCGCTCCTCTGTCATTTCGTCTCCTGATGGTCACCGGGCGCGGTGACGCGATGGCACCGCTGTGGCGCCGTGGCAAAGCGGCGATTGTCTGCGATGGGGCGGGAGCAGGTCACGCACTAATTGCTGCTAACATGGCGCTTCCCTGCGTACGAACTTCGAGACCGTGATGAGCCAACCGTGGAGCCCTGACAGCTGGCGCGCCCTGCCGATCCAGCAACAACCGCAATACCCCGACGCCGCGCACCTGCGCCAGGTCGAGCAGACCCTGGCCAGCTATCCGCCGCTGGTGTTCGCCGGCGAAGCGCGCGAGCTGCGCCGGCAGTTTGCCGAAGTCACCCAGGGTCGCGCGTTTCTGTTGCAGGGCGGCGATTGCGCGGAAAGCTTCGCCGAATTTTCCGCCGCGAAGATCCGCGACACCTTCAAAGTGTTGCTGCAAATGGCGATCGTCATGACCTTCGCTGCCGGCTGCCCGGTGGTCAAGGTCGGGCGCATGGCCGGCCAGTTCGCCAAGCCGCGTTCGGCCAACGACGAAACCATCGGCGGCGTAACCCTGCCGGCCTACCGTGGCGACATCGTCAACGGCATCGGCTTCGACGAAAAGAGCCGCGTGCCGGATCCAGAGCGTTTGCTGCAGTCCTATCATCAGTCCACAGCGACCTTGAACCTGTTGCGCGCTTTCGCCCAGGGCGGTTTTGCCGACCTGCATCAAGTGCACAAGTGGAACCTGGATTTCATCGCCAACTCGGCGCTGGCCGAGAAGTACAGCCACCTCGCCGACCGCATCGATGAAACCCTGGCGTTCATGCGCGCCTGCGGCATGGACAGCTCACCGCAACTGCGCGAAACTAGTTTCTTCACCGCCCACGAAGCGTTGCTGCTGAACTACGAAGAAGCCTTCGTCCGCCGCGACAGCCTGACCAACGATTACTACGATTGCTCGGCGCACATGCTGTGGATCGGCGACCGCACCCGCCAGCTCGACGGCGCGCACGTTGAATTCCTGCGCGGCGTGAACAACCCGATCGGCGTCAAGGTCGGCCCGAGCATGAACCCTGATGACCTGATCCGCCTGATCGACGTGCTCAACCCGGACAACGATCCGGGGCGGTTGAACCTGATCGCGCGGATGGGTGCGAACAAGGTCGGCGATCATCTGCCGGCACTGATCCGTGCGGTGCAGCGCGAAGGCAAGCAAGTGCTGTGGAGCTCCGACCCGATGCACGGCAACACCATCAAGGCCAGCAGCGGCTACAAGACCCGTGACTTCGCACAGATCCTTGGCGAGGTGAAGCAGTTCTTCCAGGTGCACGAAGCGGAAGGCAGCTATGCCGGCGGCATTCACATCGAGATGACCGGGCAGAATGTCACCGAGTGCATCGGCGGCGCCCGACCGATTACCGAGGACGGCTTGTCCGATCGTTATCACACCCACTGCGATCCGCGGATGAATGCCGACCAGTCGCTGGAATTGGCGTTTTTGATTGCCGAGACCCTGAAGCAAGTCCGCCGCTAGACCGCGTCGCCTCCCTTCGCGAGCAGGCTCGCTCCCACATTTGCAATGCGTTTCCCTGTGGGAGCGAGCCTGCTCGCGAAAGGGCCAGCTCAGGCAACCTCAATCCGCGCCAATGCCACCCGCAACCGCCACGCACTCTTGCGCTGACAATTCAACTGCACCCGCTCAAGCCCCAGCCAACCCGCCATCCGCCGCAAACTCAGCGCCAGCGCCGACATCCCATCATCATCCAGCCCCGGCTCCTCTTCGTGCACCGCATGCACCGCCAACTGCCCCGCCGCCCGCTCTGCGCGTAGATCAACCCGCGCGGCGATCCGCTCGTTGTGCAAAAACGGCAGCACGTAATAGCCGTAAACGCGCTTGGGCTGCGGTGTGTAGATTTCCAGACGATAGCGGAAATCGAACAAACGCTCGGTGCGGCTGCGCTCCCAGATCAGCGAGTCGAACGGCGACAGCAGCGCACTGGCAATGACCTTGCGCGGCACTTTGGGCTCCGGCAGGCAATAGGCGATCTGCCGCCAGTCGCCGACTTCGCACATCTGCAATTGCCCCGCCTCAACCAACTCAGCCAGACGCGGCCGAGCATCCGCAGGGCTCAGGCGAAAGTAATCACGCAGGTCTTTTTCCGTACCAACGCCCAATGCTTGCGCCGCATGCAACAGCAAACCGCGTTGCGCCTCGGCCTCGTCCGGCGTGGGCTGCTGCAGAATCGCTGCCGGAATCACTCGCTCGGGCAAATCGTACAAGCGCTCGAAACCGCGTCGCCCCGCCACTGTGACCTCACCGGCGGCAAACAACCATTCCAGCGCATGTTTCTCAGCGCTCCAGTCCCACCATGGCCCGGCCTTGTCTTCGCGGGTCGACAGACTGCCGGCACCCAGCGCGCCCCGCTCCTCAACCGCAGTCAGCACGCGGCGAATGGTTTCCTGCTGTTCGCGACCAAACCTCGCCAATTGCTGATAGATGTCTTCGCCACGCTTGGCCCGTTGCATACGCCAGCCCAGCAACGGGTACATCGACAGCGGCAACAGCGACGCTTCATGGCCCCAGTATTCGAACAGCGTGCGCCGACGCCCCGAACTCCAGGCAGCCTGGTCGAGCAAGTCAGAGGGGTAGGAACCGAGACGGGAAAACAGCGGCAGGTAGTGCGAGCGCACCACGGCATTGACGGAATCGATTTGCAGCAGGCCCAGCCGTTCGATCAGCCGGTTGAGATGACTGGCATTGACGGTCGGCGGCTGGCGCCCGTTGAACCCTTGGGCAGCCAGCGCCAGACGTCGCGCCTGTTTGAGGGAAAAGGACACTGTCGCGAGCATTTATTCCTCCATGTCTGCTCGCAACCTACCTCACCTGAAAGGAGTTTGTGTAGCGATAGCCTCATCATTTATGCATCGGGTCGTCCCAGAACGGCCGCACGGTTTCGTGTTCGACATCGGCGCGGCTGATGCCGATGTCTTTCAGCGCCTCATCGCTCAGACCGGCGAGCATTTCCCGTTCACGATGCAGTTCATACCAGCGGCTGAATTTGTGCAGCAGATCGGACACGATATGGCCGTGGCCGGACAGCCGTTCTTGGCTTGCATACTCTCTTTGACCTTTCATCGTCTTGCCTCCTTTTGTGGATGGCTCAAGTCTCGCGCTGGCGCTAAGATCAATCCAACGAATGTTTCTGATGGCATGCATCACGGAGATTCATCAATTGTCCGCCTACCCCAGTATCGATACCGATGTCCTGCGCACCTTTGTCGCAATTGCCGATCAAGGCGGTTTCACCCGTGCTGGCGAGATGGTCAATCGCACCCAGTCGGCGGTGAGCATGCAGATGAAACGTCTGGAAGAAGACGTGTTGCAGCGCCAGCTGTTCGAGCGCGATGGCCGTCAGGTGCGGCTTACGGCTGAAGGCCAAGTGCTGCTCGGTTATGCGCGGCGCATCCTCAAACTGCACAGTGAAGTGTTCAACACGCTGCGCGAGCCGCACATGGTCGGCACCGTGCGCATCGGCACGCCGGATGATTACGTGATGCGTTTTCTGCCGGGGATCCTGTCGCGGTTCGCGCAGTTCTATCCGCTGATCCAGATCGAAGTGCATTGCGAGTCGAGCAAGCAGTTGCTGCAACGCACTGATCTGGATTTGTCGATCGTCACCCGTGAGCCGGGCAACGAGATCGGCCAGTTGCTGCGCAAGGAGCGCTTTGTCTGGGCCGAGGCGCAGAACTTCAGCGCCCATGAACAGACGCCGCTGCCCCTGGCGATGTTCAACAGTGATTGTTTCTGCCGCTTGTGGGCGTGCAATGCGCTGGACGCGATGGGCCGCGATTACCGCATCGCCTACAACAGCAGCAGCCTGTCGGCGCTGATGGCGGTAGTCAGCGCGGGGCTGGCGATCACCGCGCAACTGGAAAGCCTGATCACCCCGGACATGCGCATCCTTGGCGCCGCCGAAGATCTGCCGCTGTTGCCCGAGGCGAGCATCATGCTGATCCGCAATCTGAACAACCCGTCGCCGATCACCGAGTGCCTGGCCGAGCACATCGTCGAGGGCTTCAAACTTTAAAGGCGAGCATCACCGCACACAGCACCAGAAAACCGCAGAACAGCCCACGCAGGAGTTTTTCCGGCATGGCGTGGGCAACTTTCACGCCCCAACTGATGCTGAGCAGACCTCCGACCGCCAGAGGCAGGCCGATCATCCAGTCGACTTCGTGGTGCACAGCGTAGGTCACCAGGGTTACGCCAGTGCTCGGCAGGGCCAGCGCCAGCGACAATCCCTGAGCAACCACTTGGCTGGTGCCGAACAGGCTGGTCAGCACTGGAGTGGCCACCACCGCGCCGCCGACGCCGAACAAGCCGCCCATGGTCCCTGAGGCGGCGCCAAGCACGCCCAACCACGGCCACGAATAGCGCATCTCGGCAGTCGGCGCTGGTCGTGTGCCGAACATCTTCAACAGGTTGTAGGCCGACAGCACCACCAGAAAGGCGACAAAGCCGATGCGCATGGTCTGCGCATCAATGCCCACAGCCCAGATCGAGCCAAGCCAGGCAAAGCAGAAACCCATCACCGCCAGCGGCAGCGCATGGCGCAATTCGATGCGATTGCGCTGGTGATAACGCCACAGCGCCAGCATCACGTTCGGTACCACCATCACCAGCGCCGTGCCCTGGGCGATCTGCTGATCAAGCCCAAACCATACGCCAAGCAACGGAATCGCAATCAAGCCACCGCCAATGCCAAAGATCCCGCCCAATGTGCCAAGGGCAGCGCCGAACAGCAGGTACAACAGAAAATCCATCACAACGGTAATCCTCTAACGACAGGCGGCCAATGCTACGCACTCGCGCCTAGCGGGGAAACGCATAGCAACGCACAATGGCTATGCCGATTTTGCACAAGTGTGATTTCCATGAATCCCAACCAATTGACCGATCAGCTCGGCCTGTTTCTCGATGTGCTGGAGAGTGGCAGCTTTTCTGCCGCTTCGCGCCGTCATCCGCTGACACCATCCGCCGTGGCGCGGCGCATCGATAGCCTGGAAAGTGCCGTCGGCAGTCAGCTGTTCGTGCGCAGCACCCATGCCGTGCTGCCGACCTCGGCCGGCCTGGCCTTTGCCGAGCGGGCGCGACGGATCATCGCCGAATTGCAACTGGCGCGTGCCGAAGCGGTGTCATTGAGCAGTGCACCGGAAGGCCTGATCCGCATCGATGCGCCAGCAGCCTTCGGGCGGCGGCATCTGGCGCCGGTGATTGCCGATTTTCTCCTGCTGTATCCGGGACTGGATGTGCAGATGCACCTGATCGACAGCTTCAGCGACATGGCCGGCAGCAGCCTGGGCAAGGTCGATCTGGTGCTGCGTACCGGCCAATTGGCTGACTCGCGCCTGGTCGCCACGCCATTGGCGAGCATGGTCCGCGTCGCCTGCGCCAGCCCTGACTACCTCAAGCAGCGCGGCGTGCCCGAGTCCCCAGTGCAATTGAGCGAACACGACGGGCTCGACTGGGAAGGCCTTGCTCCGCCCTTCGCCTGGAAATTCGAAGTGGACGGGCAAATGCAACTGCACCGGCCATCGCGGGTACGCCTGAGCGCCAACAATGCCGAAGCCCTGGCGTGTGGCGCGGCGGCGGGTCTGGGCGTCGCACACCTGCCGACCTGGCTGGCCAGCGAATACTTGCTGCGTGGCGAACTGGTGCCACTGTTCTGCGAAAACGGCCTGCCGCCGCCGGAGACCACCGGCATTTACGCGCTGCGCATGGAACAGCAGGTCCATTCGCGCAGTCGGTTATTGCTGGAATACCTGAAAACCCGCTTCAGCCCGGTGCCTCCATGGGATCTGGCGCTGCAACGGCAATTCGCCCGGCACTGACGCCGGACATATTTATCTGGCGCCTTAAAGATTCGAGCGCTAGATTAAAAAACGATCAACGATCAAGGCTTTGACAATGACTTGCGAACGCGACAACTGCGACGACCTTCTGCTCGACAATCAGGCGTGCTTCGCCCTGCACTCGACCTCGCTGATGATGACCAAGGTCTACAAGCCGCTGTTGCAGGCGCTGGGCCTGACCTATCCGCAGTATCTGGCGATGATGGTGTTGTGGGAGAAGGACGGTCTGACTGTCGGAGAAATCAGCGCACGCCTGCTGACCGATCCGGGATCGCTGACGCCATTGCTCAAGCGTCTGGAAGCCGAAGGCCTGCTCAGCCGCACCCGCAGTCGTGAAGATGAGCGGGTGGTGATTGTCGAACTGACCGCAGCAGGCCGCGCCTTGCGCGACAAGGCGCAGACCGTGCCGCAGTGCATTCTTGGCGCCAGTGGCTTCACCCTTGAACGTCTGCAGAAATTGCAGGCCGAGCTGCAAGCGCTGCGCGGACATCTGCAAGACAGCCTGACCTGATCCTCATTTCCGAGCACAACACTGTCCCTGTGGGAGCGGGCTTGCCCGCGATGGCGACCTGTCAGCCGACATCATTTTGACTGACACTCCGCCTTCGCGAGCAGGCTCGCTCCCACAGTGATTTCAGCGCCAACAAAAATATTTTTCCCGCCTGCATTCCCTCGTCAAGCGCTCTAGATCAAGCCTTACCCGCCCCTTCCACGCTATGCCCTTGAGCAAAACGCGATTTTTGTTAAAAATTTATCTTGCGCACTAAACATTAGCGCTATACATTCACTTCACACCTACTTAGCGCGCAAACAATTAGCGCGCAAAACCACAACCAATGAGGCTCACACCATGCAAACTCTCTACACCGCAATCGCAACTTCCACTGGCGGCCGTGACGGTCGTGCGATCTCCAGCGACAACGTACTCGACGTCAAACTGGCCACCCCAAAAGAACTCGGCGGTGCTGGCGGCGCGGCGACCAACCCTGAGCAACTGTTCGCTGCCGGTTACTCGGCCTGCTTCATCGGCGCACTGAAATTCGTCGCCAGCCAGACCAAGCGCAAGATTCCTGACGACGCGTCGATTACCGCCCATGTCGGCATCGGCCAGATCCCTGGCGGTTTCGGTCTGGACATTGATTTGCACATCAGCCTGCCGGGCCTGGAACAAGCCGATGCGCAGTCGCTGGTCGACGCCGCTCACCAGGTCTGCCCGTACTCCAACGCCACCCGTGGCAACGTCGATGTGCGCCTGCACGTAACCGTGTAATCACTCAAGCCCCCGGCCCGAACAAGGAAAAATGAACATGAACACTTTCAGCAAAGTCTTGACCGGTACCCTTCTCGCCCTGTCGGTACACAGCGCTTTCGCCGGTGATGTCGAACACAACACCCAGGCATTCCTCGATGCGCTGAATTCAGGCAGCGGCAAGCCGATCGAGCAGCTGTCGCCCAAGGATGCCCGCGCCGTGCTGGTCGGCGCGCAGTCCGGGGTCAAGTTGACGTTGCCCAAAGCCGACGTCAGCGAGAAAACCGTGCAGGTCGATGGTCAACCGCTGAGCCTGACCATTGTCCGGCCGGCCGGGGTCAAGGGTGAGCTGCCGGTGTTCATGTTCTTCCACGGCGGCGGCTGGGTGCTGGGGGACTTCCCGACTCACGAACGTCTGGTGCGCGATCTGGTGGTCGGTTCGGGTGCGGCGGCGGTGTTCGTCAACTACACCCCTTCGCCGGAAGCGCATTACCCGGTGGCGATCAACCAGGCCTACGCTGCGACCAAATGGGTGGCGGAACACGGTAAAGAGATCAATGTCGATGGCAAGCGCCTGGCCGTGGCCGGCAACAGCGTCGGCGGCAATATGGCCGCAGTGGTTGCACTGATGGCCAAGGACAAGGGCACCCCGGCGATCAAATTCCAGGTACTGCTGTGGCCGGTGACCGATGCCAACTTCGACACCGGTTCGTACAACCAGTACGCCGAAGGGCACTTCCTCACCCGCAACATGATGAAGTGGTTCTGGGACAACTACACCACCGACGCCAAGCAGCGCAACGAGATCTACGCTTCACCGCTGCGCGCTACTACCGCACAGCTCAAAGGCCTGCCGCCTGCACTGGTGCAGACTGCCAGCGCCGACGTGCTGCGCGATGAAGGCGAAGCCTATGCGCGCAAACTCGACGAGGCCGGGGTTCCGGTAACGTCGGTGCGCTACAACGGCATGATTCACGATTACGGTTTGCTCAACGTGGTCAGCCAGGTACCGGCGGTGCGTTCGGCGATGTTGCAGGCGTCTGAAGAACTGAAGCAACACTTGAAGTAACCACCGTCCCATTGTGGGAGTGAGCCTGCTCGCGAAAGCGTCCCGTCAGACAGCGCTTCATTGAATGACACACCGCATTCGCGAGCAGGCTCGCTCCCACAGGGTTCCGAGTGTTTCTTACAGGCACAAAAAAACCCGACTCAATGGTCGGGTTTTTTCTTTCCGCAAAAAACAGTGCTTATTTTGCACGGCCTTTGTAGGAACCGCCTTCGCGGGTATCGATCTCGATCATGTCGCCGATTTCGATGAAGTCGGCAACCGACAGCTCGGTACCGTTCTTCAGTTTGGCAGGCTTCATCACCTTGCCGGAAGTGTCACCGCGAGCGGAGCCTTCGGTGTAGTCAACCTGACGCACGATGGTGGTCGGCAGTTCTACGGAAACCAGACGCTCTTCGAAGAACACGGCTTCGCAAACGTCGGTCATGCCTTCTTCAACGAAAGGCAGAACGCTTTCGATGTCTTCGGCGTTCAGCTCGTACATGGTGTAGTCAGTGGTGTCCATGAACGTGTAAGTGTCACCGCTGATGAACGACAGGGTGGCTTCTTTACGATCCAGGATCACGTCGTCCAGTTTGTCGTCCGCACCGTAAACGGTTTCGGTCTTGTAACCGGTCAGCAGGTTCTTCAGCTTGGTCTTCATGATCGCGCTGTTACGGCCCGACTTGGTGAATTCAGCTTTCTGAACCAGCCAAGGATCGTTGTCGATACGGATCACGGTACCGGGTTTGAGTTCTTTACCAGTTTTCATTGCGAATATCCGAATTTGGATGGGATTTACAAAAATCTAGGCCGCGTATCATATCCAATTTACATAAAACTGTACCAGCGCCGTGGCAAGATCCGCCTGCAAGGCCTGTTCCAGACACCATGCCTCGGCGTTTTGCTCGAGTTCCGGCCAATGATTTCGCACCGCCAGCCAGTGCTCGCCGATCGGTTGACCGGCACTCCACGCTCGCCACAGACCGTTCATCGCCTGCGCCGCAGCGGGCGGAAGGCCGTGAGTGTAGAGCGCGAGAAAAGCATCGAGCTTGTCCAGATGGATGTCATCGTCCTGCTGATAGATGTGCCAGAGCATCGGCCGCCCCGCCCATTGCGCGCGAACGAATGAATCTTCACCGCGCACCGCGTTGAAATCGCAGCACCAGAGCAGATGGTCGTACTGGTCCTGACGGACGAACGGCAGCACTTGCACGGTCAGGGACTCGCGCACATGAATCGCGCCGACCGTTAGGGTTTCCACATTCAGCCAGCGCGCCACATCGCCGAGAATCCGCCCTTCCGGCACCAGCAGGTGAGTCGCCTGTGCATCGGCCGCCAGCACGTCCAGCCAACTGGCCAACCCGGGGTTTTCATAAGCAAACAGCGAGATCAGTTGCGCGTCCGGAGCAGGATCGATACCCAAGGCTTGCAGGAAATGTCGCTGGGCCGGCCGATCCTGCTGAAACTGCCGACGCTGTTCGAGAAGTCCGCGTTCGCGCAGCAGGCCACCGGTGCCCGGTTTGAAGCCTGGAAAGAAAAAGAACTTCTGCACCGATTTGTACTTCACCGACGGCAAGCCGTGGCAGCCGGTGACCCAGTCTTCGGCGCTGAGATAATCGAGGTTGAGCCACAGCGGTGGCGTTTCCCGTGCGGCCATGCTGTCCATGTAATCAGTGGGCAGTTGGCAGGCGAAGGCGGCGATGACTACGTCGGACGCCTCGGCGTGCAGCCATTCGCCCGGCCACTGACGCACCTCGACACCCTGCTGCCACTGCTGCGCTAGCTCGATATCGATCTCAGGACAGAGGCGCTCGAATGCGCGCAGATCATCTACCCACAGGCGCACCGGCAAGGCATGTTCGGCCACCAGCTGCCGGGCCAGGCGCCAGGTCACGCCGATGTCACCGAAGTTATCGACCACGGTGCAGAATATGTCCCAGCGGGGTTTCGCTTCAGGCATGCCGTTCTCCCGTTGGCTAAAAACCTCGATTGTCCGCATAAATGCGCTCGCGCAGAAGAGCCGACGGCGATTAATCTTCGTGCGACAATCGCCGCTTGCCCGCAACCATCCGCCAGGAGGCCGCCATGCCCTACCGTCCCAATCCGCGTCGTCCCTTGCCTGTTCAGCTTAGCGCGCTGCATCTGACCGGCAGCATTGCGCTGGGCCTGTGGCTGGGGTTCCTGGCGATTGCGCTGACCTGCTGGCTGCTTTCGCGCTTTATCTTTCCCGAGCAACTGGCCCCTGTCGCGCAAGCGGTGCAGCAGCGCGTCAATCCCCCGGCTGTGGCGCCCGTGCAGGTTCAGCCGGACATTCCACCGCAAAGTCCGCTGTTCCAACAGTACGAAGAAAACCTGCGCAAGAATGAACAGCAGGCCCGACTGGATCAGGCGCGCGCCAATTCGCGTAACGCGTCCAATCCGAAATGCCAGTTCTGGCTGCAGCAGGACCAGACCGCGCCGACCGAGAAGAGCCGCGCCAACGTTTTGCAATTCTGCGATTGATCATGAACAAACACAGCGTCCACCAATTGATTCTCGACAAGCTGCGCATCGACCTCGACGTTGCCGAACGTGCCGCGCAAACCGCTTACGAAACCGCGACCCACGAAGAAAACATCGCCGAAAACAAATACGACACGCTGGGGCTGGAGGCGTCGTATCTGGCGGCGGGTCAGGCGAAGCGGGTTGAGGAAATCCGTCAGTCCCTGGCGCTATGTCAGAACCTGACGTTGCGTGCCTACGATGAAAATCGCGGCATTGAAGTCGGCGCCCTGCTCGGCCTGGAGGACGAAAAGGGTCGCGAGCAATGGCTGTTTCTGGCGCCGGATGCGGCGGGGCTGAAAGTCGACGTGGTGGGTCAGCCGGTTACCGTCATCACCCCGCGCTCGCCGCTGGGCAAAAGCCTGCTGGGCAAGTTCGCGGGCGATGAGGTGGAGATTCTGGTGGCGGGCACCCGGCAACAGTTTGCTGTCACCGAGGTGCTCTGAAGCGGGTGCTTAGTGAACGGGCAGTTCGACGCCGTCGAACAGCTCTTCGAGCTCTTGCTTGTTGTGGCATTGAATGGCCTTGGCCATGACTTCGCGGGTCAGGTGCGGGGCGAATTTCTCGATGAAGTCGCACATGAAGCCACGCAGGAAGGTGCCGCGACGGAAACCGATCTTGGTGATGCTCGACTCGAACAGCTCGCTGGCATCCAGCACCACCAGATCGTTATCGAGTTTGGTGTCGACCGCCATTTTAGCCACGATGCCCACGCCCAGGCCCAGGCGCACGTAGGTTTTGATCACGTCGGCGTCAGCAGCGGTGAACACCACTTTCGGCGTCAGGCCACGATGGCTGAAGGCTTCGTCGAGCTTGGAACGGCCGGTGAAACCGAACACGTAAGTGACGATCGGGTATTCGGCCAGCGCTTCGAGGGTCAGCTTCGGCAGCTTGGTCAGCGGGTGGCCATGGGGTACGACCACGCAGCGGTTCCAGCGGTAGCACGGCATCATCACCAGATCACCGAACAGCTCCAGCGCTTCAGTGGCAATGGCGAAATCGACGGTGCCGTCAGCGGCCATTTCGGCGATCTGCATCGGCGAGCCCTGATGCATGTGCAGGGCCACGTCCGGGTATTGCTTGATGAAATTGCTGATCACCGGCGGCAGCGCATAACGCGCCTGGGTGTGGGTGGTGGCGATCGACAGGGTGCCCTTTTTCTCGTTGGAGAATTCCTGGGCAATCTGCTTGATGCTTTCGACTTTGCGCAGGATCTCGCCAGCGGTGGTGATGATGCGCTCGCCGGCCGGGGTGACGCGGGTCAGGTGCTTGCCGCTGCGGGCGAAGACTTCGACGCCCAGCTCGTCTTCCAGCAGGCGGATCTGCTTACTAATGCCCGGTTGCGAGGTGTACAGGCTTTGAGCGGTAGCGGAAACGTTGAGGTCGTGGTGCGCCACTTCCCAGATGTAGCGCAGTTGTTGAAGCTTCATATCAATCCCTCAAAGCAGGTAGACGCCACGGGCATCAGCGACGGTATATAACTATATTAATGGTTCGAAGAATAAATCTAGAACTTTTTTATCAAAACGCCATTATTCCTGCTTCAGCGATCCTCACGCCGCCGGCGTTCCATCAGCGGCACCAGATAGACCGGCACCTTGGCCAATTGCAGAACCCGCGCCGCCGTGCGCCCCAACGGCGTTTCCGCGCCGACGCCATGGCTGTGACTGCCGACGATCAGCAGATCGACCGAGAGCTTGTGCACCTGATCGAGAATCACCTGCGACGGGTCGCCCTGCAGCACGCGCACCGCGCGAATGCGCTGCAGATCCTGTTCGCCGTCGTCCCCCAGTTCTTCACGAAAGCTGTCGAGCACCCGTTGTTCGATATTGGCAATGACTGTTTTCAGACCCTGACTATGGAATTCGTTCAATGCCTGTTCGTCGAGATAGCTTTGCAGCACCGACTCGGCAAACAGGCCCATGGGTTCCACCGCGTGCACTACATACAGATCGGCATTGAAGGTGCGCGCCAAGGCCAGGGCATGCTGCATCACGAACGGTGCGTACAGACCGAGGTCGGTGGCATACAGCATTGAGCGAATCATGGGACCTCCTCGCGAGCCAACGATGGCGGAGATTGATTCAGCTTAGCAGTGCCTTGGCGAGTACGACGTGCGACGCAACGTCCTGAATGAAAAGGCTCTAGATCGACGGTTCGTTGCTGATGCCATGGGGCACGTGGCCGGTGGCGACCACTTCGCGAGCCAGTTCGCAATGGCCGGTCTGGTCATCGAAGAACACGTCGGCGGCGAAGGCTTCGAGGAACGCCGATTTGGTCAGGCCACCGAGAAATAGCGACTCATCGAGGCGAATATCCCATTCCCGCAAGGTGCGGATCACCCGCTCATGGGCCGGCGCCGAACGCGCGGTCACCAGCGCCGTGCGGATCGGGCAATCGTCATCGGGAAACTCGCGCTGCAACAGATTGAGCGCTGCCAGAAAGCCCTTGAACGGCCCACCACGCAATGGCTCGCGTGCCGATTCGCGTTCCTTGGCCTGAAACGCT
This sequence comes from Pseudomonas sp. Marseille-Q5117, assembly GCF_946901175.1. Taxonomy (NCBI): domain Bacteria; kingdom Pseudomonadati; phylum Pseudomonadota; class Gammaproteobacteria; order Pseudomonadales; family Pseudomonadaceae; genus Pseudomonas; species Pseudomonas sp. Marseille-Q5117. Next base: position 457,796 of record NZ_CAMPPP010000001.1, read on the forward strand.
TCCAGGCCGCCGGACTGATAAACGCGCTCGGACTCGTCGGAAAAGATCACCGCGTCACCGTCAAAGGCGATACGCAATTCATCACTGGCCGCGCGGCTGGCGCCACCGGAGAGAATCGTTGCGGCGGCGAACCCGGCGTCCAGCGCCGCACGCACGTCTTCGGCGTGGGTCGAGAGAAACAGGTCGCAGCCAAACGCTTTCAGATACGGATACGGACTGCGCCCGCCGACGAACGCCGCGCGGGAAATCGCCAGGCCGTAATGATGAATCGAGTTGAACACGCGCAGCCCGGTGTCGGCGCTGTTACGGGAAACCAGAATCACCTCGACCCGCGCGCGGCCGAGACGGCTGTTCAGGCTCAGGAGTTTTTCCACCAGCGGGAACGCATCGCCCGGCGCGAGGATTTCGTCTTCGTGCTCGATCTGATATTGCCGATAGGCTTCGACGCCGCTCGACAGGTAGACCTTGTGGCTTTCGCTCAGGTCGAACAAGGCGCGCGAGGAAATCGCCAGCACCAGTTTGTCATCGATGTTATTGGCCATGCCTTCCCCCAGAACAACCGACTCAGGTATTGCGTCGGTCGATAAAACCCAAATGGCGATACAACGCCTCGATGCGCGGCAACTCGCACCCCGCCGCTTTCGCCGCCGCCAGTGGCCGGGCGTAGATCGCCTCCAGCTCCAGCGGACGCTTGTGTGCAAAGTCGTGGTACATGCTCGGCCAGTAATCGGGCATTTTTTCCGTCATGGTGAACAGGTACTCGGCATAGCCGGGCGGGATCTCGTATCCACAGGCCCGGGCGCCCTGCACCACTTCCGCCATCAACGCCTGAATCGACAGGCGGCTGTCGGCATCGACCATCAGCGCTTCGGTTCCCGCGCCGAGCAACACCGAAAGGCCGTTGTAGGGGATATTCCACACCAGTTTCTGCCAGCGCGCCTGATGCAGGTTGGCCATCGCCTGCGAGTCGATGCCGGCGGCACGGAACAGTCCGGCGCCCTCCTCGACGATCGCCATGCGCGCTACTTCATCAATGGCCGAGCCGCTGTGATAACCGACATTCACCGCGCCAAGGGCCTGATGGGTAATCTGCCCCGGCCCCTCGCGGTGCACGCAGATCAGGCACAGACCACCGAGCAGATGCAGCGAATCCGGCAACAGCGGCCGCAGGCTGTCTTCGACATCCAGACCGTTCTGCAGCAACAGCACTTTTGCGTCAGGTTTGGCGGCCTGAATGATCGCCGGGGCCAGACCGGCGTTGCTGGTGGTCTTGGTGCCGACCAGCAGCCAGTCACAGGGCGGCATGTCTTCGGCAGCGGAATAGGCATTGACCGGATGCAGCGTCAACGGCCCATGTACCGCACTGTTGATCTGCAAACCGCGCTCAGCCACGGCGGAAAATTCGCTGCGCAACAAAAAGTGCACCTCAAACCCGGCACGCGCCAGCATCACCCCGTAGAACCCGCCGATTGCACCGGTGCCGATAATCCCCACCACCGGTTTGCTGACTGTCTCGCTCATGGCAACTCCTCTGCAATTCGACCCAGCGCCTGCGCCACTGCCTGGTTGAGCTCATCAACCGTCAGACGAGTGTGCACTGCGCCAAAGAACTCGCCGTCGCGCACCACAAACAGCGCCGGCAAACGAAACACCTGATAACGCTCGACCAGGCCGCCGTTGTTGCCGGCGTCGATCCAGCACAGCCGATCGATCGCCAGCGGCAATCCCGGCAACACCTCGCGGGCATAACGACAACTGGCGCAGCCGACGCTGGTGAAGATCACCAGAGAAACCCCGCGCATCGCCAGCAGCCGCTGGTCGGCGTCGAAGTCGGTCAGCTCGGATTCGACCACTATACTGGGGGAAACAATGTCAGATGGCCGACACAGGGAGTCTGTGCTCATGGGACGTTTCATTCCTCATCCGGACGAAGTGCCGGTTGAATTGACGTTACTCAAGCCTGAATGCATTTCCAGACAACAGCTGCACACTATCAGCCTCGGCGGCATCGCTTGCAATTACCACCGCGCCTGGCGCCATGGCACTGCGCTGCAAGTACGCATGCCGACGCTGAATGCCGACTTCTGTTATCCGGGCTATGTGGCCTGGTGTCTGCGGCGTAAAAAAGGCTATCTGGTGGGCATTGCCTTCACTGACGAACAGACCCTGTTCAGCGCGCGAATGGGTGAGCAGGTGTGTCAGATCGAACGCTATTCGCGCATGCAGGACAGCCACGACGATCTGCAGGATAGTCAGGCGCTGGCCCTGCAATGGGTCGAGGAGCACGCCGAAGAGTTCTCCCACGACAACCTGCGCAAGGCTTTTGCGCAGCCAGCGCTGGACTAAAGCACGGTTTGCCCATTGTCGAGCCGCGTCTGACGCGCTAAGGTTCGGCTCCCCCGACGCGCTAAATCTGCTGTGCTCCGCCGCGCGGGGATCGCTGGCGGCCGGCACCCGTGACCTGACGAGTAAACGATGGCTGATTTACCGATCAACGACCTAAACGTCGCCTCTAACGAGACCCTGATCACTCCCGATCAGCTCAAGCGTGATATCCCCCTGAGCGACGCCGCCCTGCGCACCGTCACCAAGGGCCGCGAAGTCATTCGCAACATTCTCGATGGCACCGACCACCGTCTGTTCGTCGTGATCGGCCCGTGCTCGATTCACGACATCAAGGCTGCCCACGAATACGCCGATCGCCTCAAGGTGCTCGCCGAGGAAGTCTCCGACACCCTGTATCTGGTCATGCGCGTGTATTTCGAGAAGCCGCGCACCACCGTCGGCTGGAAAGGTCTGATCAACGATCCGTATCTGGACGACTCGTTCAAGATCCAGGACGGTCTGCACATCGGTCGTCAGTTGCTGCTCGACCTGGCCGAGAAAGGCCTGCCGACCGCGACCGAAGCCCTCGACCCGATCTCCCCGCAGTACCTGCAGGATCTGATCAGTTGGTCGGCCATCGGCGCGCGTACCACCGAATCGCAGACTCACCGCGAAATGGCTTCCGGCCTGTCCTCGGCGGTCGGCTTCAAGAACGGCACCGACGGCGGCCTGACCGTGGCGATCAACGCCTTGCAGTCGGTGTCCAGCCCGCACCGGTTCCTCGGCATCAACCAGGAAGGTGGCGTGTCGATCGTCACCACCAAGGGCAACGCCTACGGTCACGTGGTGCTGCGTGGCGGTAACGGCAAGCCGAACTATGATTCGGTCAGCGTGGCCCTGTGCGAGCAGGCGCTGAACAAGGCGAAGATCAAGCCGAACATCATGGTCGACTGCAGCCACGCCAACTCCAACAAGGACCCGGCCCTGCAACCGCTGGTGATGGAAAACGTCGCCAACCAGATCCTCGAAGGCAACCAGTCGATCATCGGTCTGATGGTTGAGAGCCATTTGAACTGGGGCTGCCAGGCAATCCCGAAAGATCTCGCCGACCTGCAATACGGCGTGTCGATCACCGATGCCTGCATCGATTGGTCTGCCACCGAAAACACCTTGCGCAGCATGCACGCCAAGCTCAAGGACGTATTGCCGAAGCGTCAGCGCACGTAAGCACGGTTTTACGGATATAAAAAAACGCCGGACATTGTCCGGCGTTTTTGTGTGTGCGATTCAGATCTTCGCGGCGCGACGCTGATGGCGTTCCATGTAGCGCTCGACGTAGGAGCACGACGGGATCACCGTGTAGCCCATTTCTTCGGCGTATTGCAGCGCGCGTTCAGTCAGCGCTGCGGCAATGCCACGGCCGCGCAGGGCATTGGGCACGAAGGTGCGGTAGATATCCAGGGTCTGCTTGCCCAGATCCATGTAGGTCAGGTAAGCACGATGACCGTCCACAGTGGTCTCGAATTGATGACCAGCCTGGTCATGGTGGATGGACAACGCCTCGCTCATCACTACTCCTCGCGGGTCTTGAATTGTGACCCCTACCTTACCGATGTTTTTCCGGCGAAGGAACATCTACGCCACCCCGTGCCTGATGGACACTGAGAAGAGCCACACCGATCTCGCGCAATCTGACACCTGCTGAATAGTAGGCACCATTGGCGAAAATGCTCAAGGTACGCTCGTCATCGGATGGTTTGCGTGCATTGGCATCGATGGTCGCAGGTTCGGCCGCAAGACAATCTTTGCGTGCCGTTTGCCTGAACATTGCCGGAATGTTGAGACTTAAGACGTGCAACCTTTTTTAAAGTCACCTGTACATCAACAAAGATACGCGAAGCGCTTCGCAGAACCTGAACAAAAGTGTGGACGAATTCATTTAGAAAGACTTTAGCCGAAGTCGCAAAAACAGCGCACGAGGGCGGGAACTTTTTCCGTTTGAGTCGCTCACGCCGGGGCTTGCAGCTGGATATTTTTTATACAGCGCAGTTAAAAGTTGCTCGAAAAAGAATCAACGCCTACAATTTTTTTTGCTTCTTGCGCTACGTCAGTTTACTTACTACAAGTAATGGGTAGTATGTACGCCGGCTATTTCCTCAATCGTGAGGAGACAGCCACTTAATTTGAAAGTCCTTGAAGGGGAACACGATGAACAACGTTCTGAAATTCTCTGCTCTGGCTCTGGCCGCAGTTCTGGCTACCGGTTGCAGCAGCGCATCGAAAGAAACCGAAGCACGTCTGACCGCTACTGAAGACGCAGCTGCTCGCTCCCAGGCTCGTGCAGACGAAGCTTACCGTAAAGCTGATGAAGCTCTGGCTGCTGCTCAAAAAGCACAACAGACTGCTGACGAAGCTAACGAGCGTGCTCTGCGCATGCTGGAAAAAGCTAGCCGCAAGTAATAATCCCTCGGGATTGTTATCGAGCCGATCCGGTTTTCCGGGTCGGCTTTTTTGTGCCCGGTGCTTTTCTCCGGGCAATAAAAAACCCGCCGACGCTGCACGCATCGGCGGGGTTTTAATCAGCTCTTATTGCTGCAGGTCGCTCGCTGCCCTGCTCACCATCGGCACCGAGGTATTCGGCACGGCGATCTCTACCGGCAGGCCGTCTTCGGCGGCGACCACATCACGCACCACATCCCAGTTCATGCGCAGGTTGCTGGTGATGTCTTCACGCTTGAGCATCGCGTTGATCACCGCGGTGTGCTTGTCGACCACCGACGGGTTGCCCTTGTCGTCGAGCGGCGTGTGCGCTTCCAGATAGACCTTGCCGCCACTGCGACCGAACTTGTACGGGTCGTTGATGATGCGCACCGAGGTGCCGACCGGGACCATGCCGGCCATTTCCAGCACGTTGTTGTTGAACATGCGGAAGCAGCCGTGGCTGGTGCGCATGCCGATGCCGAACTTCTTGTTCGAACCGTGGATCAGGTAGCCCGGCGTGCCGAGGGTGAACTTGAACGGACCCAGCGGGTTATCAGGACCGGCCGGCACCACATTCGGCAGCGGATCACCGTCAGCAGCGTGTTCGGCCTTGATCGAAGCCGGAGGCGTCCACGTCGGGTTCGGTGTCTTGGCGATGATCGAGGTGTGCGCGATCGGCGAGCCCCAGCCTTCGCGGCCGATACCCAGCGGGAACGTGTACACCACGTCGCGGCCTTTCGGGTAGTAATAGAGACGGTATTCGGCGAGGTTGATGACGATGCCTTCACGCGGGCCCGGCGGCAGGATGAAGCGCGTCGGCAGGACGATCTCGGTACCGGCGCCCGGCAGCCAGGCATCGATGCCCGGGTTGGCCGCAACCATTTCCGAATAGCCCAGATCGTAGGTGGTGCCCAGGTCGGCGAAGGTGTCTTCGTACTTGGCTTTGATCACCTGCACCTGGCCGACGATGTCCTCGCCGGGTGGTGGCAGGGGAAGCTCCAATGCAGCAACGGGACCGGCCACACACAGGGCGGCAAGTGACAGGCAGCGGGTGACGGCAGGAAAGCGCGGCAACATCCGGAAAATCCTTCGCATGATCATCAAGGGTATAAGGGCGCGATTGTACACCGCGGCCTGGGGATTCGGGAGACACGCCGATAGACCGTGTCGCGCCCTGAAAGATCGCAGCTTCGTTGCACTCGTCAGCTCCTACATTTGCAACGCATTCCCTGTAGGAGCTGACGAGTGCAACGAGGCTGCGATCTTTTGATCTTAAAGTTCGAATCGAAGCTCGGGCCAGATCGGCGACGTACCGCGTTTCTGCGATTCGAGAATCGCCCGGCACAGCGAGCACAGGCGCTGATCCTGGAACACCCGCCGATCAACATTCGACCAGCGCGGTTGCGCCGGCAGCAGAGTGCCGCAGAGCGTGCGATCGGCCGAGCCACCGAGTTCCAGCTGCCGCGTCACCAGATGCACCCGCACTTCCTGGCAGGCGAACAGATCCAGCTGCTCGTCAGGCTCGATCAGTTGGTAGGCAAACAGGGACCAGGCAGGACGCGGCATCGGGGGCTCCAAATTAGGGGGCGCCACATTAGCCGAAAGCCTGCCTCTAGAAAAGCCTCATAACAGCGGTTTTAGCGTCGGCCAGACATTTTCCAGCAACTTGCTCTGAGCACCGGCCGCCGGGTGCAGACCGTCGGCCTGCATCAGGTCCGGATGACCACCGACACCTTCGAGAAAAAACGGCACCAACGGGATGTTTTTCTCTTCGGCGAGCTTGCCGTAAACCTCGGCGAACGAATCGGTGTAGCGCTTGCCATAATTGGGTGGCAACTGCATGCCGAGCAGCAGCACTTTCGCGCCGCTCTGCCGCGAGCTGTCGATCATCGAGGCAAGATTTTGTTGCAATTGCGTTGGCGGCATCCCGCGCAGGCCGTCATTGCCACCCAGCTCGAGGATCACCAACTCCGGCTTATGCTCTGCAAGCAGCGCCGGCAGCCGCGCCTGGCCTCCGGCACTGGTGTCGCCACTGATCGAGGCGTTGACCACTTTATCGTCGAAACCCTCCTGTTTGAGCCGCTGCTCGAGCAGCGACACCCACCCCAGACGGGTATCCAGGCCGAAACCGGCGCTGATACTATCGCCAACGATCAGGACAGTCCCCGCCGCTGCGTTCTGGGCCATGCACATCAAGGCCAGGCCAGCACTCAAAAACCATACACGCATCGGATTCTCCATGGGCGCAAGCATTCTCACCGCGAAGAACCTCAGCAAAGTGGTCCCTAGCGCGGAAGGTGAACTGACTATCCTGCACGAACTCAGCCTGGAACTGAACAAGGGCGACAGCCTGGCCATCGTCGGCGCGTCCGGTTCCGGCAAATCCACCCTCCTCGGCCTGCTCGCCGGCCTCGACCTGCCGAGCAGCGGCGAAGTCACCCTCGCCGGCCAGGGCCTGAGCAATCTCGACGAAGACCAGCGCGCACGAATCCGTGCCGAGCACGTCGGGTTTGTCTTCCAGTCATTTCAGTTGCTCGACAGCCTGAATGCGCTGGAGAACGTCATGCTGCCGCTTGAGCTCGACGGCCGCAAAGATGCCCGCGAGCGCGCCACGCAATTGCTTCAGCGCGTCGGCCTCGGGCAGCGCCTGACCCACTCGCCGCGCCAGCTCTCCGGTGGTGAACAGCAGCGCGTGGCCATCGCCCGCGCCTTCGCGGCCGAACCGGACGTGCTGTTCGCCGACGAGCCGACCGGCAACCTCGACAGCCACACCGGCGAGCGCATCAGCGACTTGCTGTTCGAATTGAACAAGGAACGCGGCACCACCCTGGTGCTGGTGACCCACGACGAACGCCTGGCCCATCGCTGCCGGCGCCTGATCCGTCTTGAAGCAGGGCTGCTGGTCGCCCCTCTGGAGCCTTGATGGCACGTCTGCCGCTGTTGCGTCTGTTCAGCCTTGCCCTGCGCCAGCTCATGCGCGATGCCCGCGCCGGTGAGTTGCGCGTGTTGTTCTTTGCGCTGGTGGTGGCCGTCGCGGCGAGCACCGCGATCGGCTACTTCGGCGCCCGCCTCAACGGCGCAATGATGCTGCGCGCTACCGAGTTTCTCGGTGCCGATCTGGTCCTTGAAGGCAGCTCGCCGGCCCGCGAGGAGCAAATCCGCAGCGGCACCGAACTGCGCCTCAATCATGCACAAGTGGTGGAGTTTTCCAGCGTCATTGCCACCGACAACGGCATTCAGTTATCCAGCATCAAAGCCGTCGACCGCGCCTATCCACTGCGTGGCGAGCTGAAGAGCGCGCCCGCACCCTTTGCCCAGGAAGAAGTCGGCGGCGAACCGCAACCCGGTGAAGCCTGGGTCGAGGCACGTCTGTTGACCGCGCTGGATCTGAAGATCGGCGACAGCATCGACGTCGGCATGAAGACCTTGAAGCTGACCCGCGTGCTGACCTACGAGCCGGATCGCGCTGGCAACTTCTACAGCCTGACGCCACGGGTACTGATCAATCTTGACGACCTCACCGCCACCGGTGTGGTGCAACCCGGCAGCCGGGTGAGTTACCGCGAGCTCTGGCGCGGCGAACCGCAGACGCTGGAAACCTATCGTGAATTGATCAAACCAGGCCTCGCTGCAAACCAGCGAATCCAGGATGCCCGCGACGGCAACCGACAGATTGGCGGCGCGCTGGGCAAGGCCGAGCGCTACCTGAACATGGCCAGTCTGGTTGCGGTATTGCTGGCTGGCGTAGCCGTGGCGCTGTCAGCCAACCGTTTCGCCAGTCGGCGTTTCGACGCCAGTGCCTTGCTGCGCTGCCTCGGCTTGTCGCGCCGAGAAACCATGGTGCTGTTCAGCCTGCAACTGACCGTGCTCGGCCTGATTGCCGCCATCAGTGGCGCCCTGCTCGGCTGGCTGGCGCAACTGGGTCTGTTCGCCCTGCTGCATGATTTGCTGCCAAGTGACGTGCCACCGGGTGGCCTGTTTCCGGCGATGGCCGGGATTGGCACCGGGCTGGTGGCGCTGGCCGGTTTTGCCTTGCCGCCATTGGCTGCACTGGGTCGCGTGCCGCCGCTGCGGGTGTTGCGCCGCGACATGCTGCCGATCCCCTCGAGCACATGGATGGTCTACGGCGCGGCGCTGGGTGCGCTGGGCCTGATCATGTGGCGTCTGAGCCTCGACCTGCTGCTGACCTTCGCCCTGCTTGGCGGCGGCGTGGTCGCCGCGCTGGTGCTGGGCGGCCTGCTGTTGTTGCTGCTGCAAAGCCTGCGCCGCATGCTCGCCCGCGCTTCGTTGCCATGGCGTCTGGGCCTTGGCCAGTTGTTGCGGCATCCATTGGCGGCGGCCGGGCAGTCGCTGGCGTTCGGTCTGATCCTGCTGTCGATGGCGCTGATCGCACTGCTGCGCGGCGAACTGCTCGACACTTGGCAAAACCAGCTACCGAAAAACGCGCCGAACTACTTCGCGCTGAATATCCTCCCGGCGGACAAACAGGCTTTCGCCGATCACCTGATCAAGGTGTCGGCGCAAGCGGCGCCGTTGTATCCAGTGGTGCCGGGTCGGTTGATCAGCATCAATGGCGAAGCGGTACAACAGATTGTCAGCAAGGACTCGGCCGGCGACCGCGCCATCCAGCGTGACTTGAGCCTGACCTGGGCGGCGGATCTGCCGGCCGGCAACAAGCTCACCGCCGGCTCGTGGTGGAGCGGCCAGCCGTCCGACGACGTGCCGGGGGTTTCGGTGGAAGGCAAGGTGGCCGAAAGCCTGAAACTCAAACTCGGCGATCACATGGTGTTCAGCGTCGGCGGGGTCAATCGCGAAGCGAAGGTCACCAGCCTGCGCGAGATCAACTGGGACAACTTCCAGCCGAACTTCTTCATGATCTTCCAGCCCGGCACCTTGAAGGATCTGCCGGCGACCTACCTGACCAGTTTCTATCTGGCGCCGGGGCATGATCAGCAGATTGTCGAGTTGTCGCGGACCTTCCCGGCGGTGACCATCCTGCAGGTCGAAGCGTTGCTCGAACAGCTGCGCAGCATCCTCGCTCAGGTCACCCTGGCGGTGGAATATGTGTTGTTGTTTGTTCTGGCTGCGGGGATGGCGGTGCTGTTCTCCGGTCTGCAAGCGACGCTGGATGAGCGCATTCGCCAAGGGGCGCTGTTGCGCGCGCTGGGTGCCGAGCGGCAGTTGCTGATCAAGGCGCGGCGTATCGAATTCGGTTTGTTGGGTGCGGTCAGCGGTCTGCTCGCGGCGATCGGTTCGGAGGTGGTCAGTCTGGTGCTGTACCGCTTCGCCTTCGATCTGCCATGGCATCCGCATCCATGGCTGCTGGTGCTGCCGTTGATTGGCGCCGTGCTGATTGGTGGCGCCGGTGTGTTCGGCACTCGCCGGGCGCTGAACGCCAGCCCGCTGACAGTGTTGCGCGAGGGTTGATAGACTCAAGCGGTCTTAATCACAAGAAGTCGCCATGAGTCGTTATCGCCCTCCCCGCACCGCCGGCACCGCGCTGATCACCCCCGAGGGTGAAGCGCGGATGCGCGCCGAATTCCATGAGTTGTGGCATGTGCGTCGCCCGCAGGTCACCCAGGCGGTGAGTGAAGCGGCGGCGCAGGGTGATCGTTCGGAAAACGCCGAATACACCTACGGCAAGAAGATGCTGCGCGAAATCGACAGCCGCGTGCGCTTTCTCACCAAACGTCTGGAAGCGCTCAAGGTGGTCAGCGAAAAACCCAGCGACCCGAACAAGGTGTATTTCGGCGCCTGGGTAACCATCGAAGACGAGGACGGCAAGCAGTCGCGCTACCGCATCGTCGGCCCCGATGAACTGGACCTCAAACTCGGCTTGATCAGTATCGACTCGCCGCTGGCCCGCGCGCTGATCGGTAAGGCACTCGACGCAGAAGTGCGGGTGCAGACGCCGACCGGCGAGCAGTTCGTGTATATCGTGGCGATCGAATATCCGTAAGACCAATCAGCGCCGAGTGATCAGGCCCTGCCGTGCAACGCGGGTGAGTTGCTTGATCATCTCCGGCGCATCTACTGCGCTCGGCGCCTGAATCACCGCCAGATCGAAACTGTCCGTAGCGAAACGCGCCAGCGACTCGCCGTCATCGACAAACTGGATCAGGAACGCGGCAGGACCGCCGCTGCGACGTGGCCAGCCATCGAGATAACGCAACAGCGTCGGCTGGTGTTTACCGCCAAGAAGAATTTTCGGGTTGCGCTGGGTGACATGTGCCGTGATCGGCGCGGGACGTGCTGGAGGGCGTAGTGCGTTCATCGTGTCGTGTCTCTGCCTCAAAAGTCTGCATGGCAGGTGAGAGGCAACACCGAACCAGCGCTTTAGCGGTATTTCGAAGCCCTGTTCCGGCTTCTGACGGTAACTGTAGAAGTCACCTGGCGCCCCGCAAGTAGCTGTTTAAATCGGCGCATGGGCAACATCCTAGAGAACGTGACCGACCAGTGTCAAGAATCCCCCGCAACAAAAAAAGGCCCGCACAATGCGGGCCTTTGCCTTGAGCCAGAGCCTTCAACCGGCGATGGCGCGATCCGCCGAGAGCTTGCCGGCACCTTCGATCAGTACCGCGATGCTGCCGGCCAGCAGAGCCAGAGCAAACTCATAACCGTTGTTGGCCATGAACAGACCGTTGCCGATGTGCACGGAGAAGATCGCAACCAGCGAGAGGAACGCCAGACCAAGTGCCGCCGGGCGTGCCAGCAGGCCGATGATCAGCGCCAGACCGGCGAAGAACTCGGTACCGCCAGCCAGCGAGGCCATCAGATAGCCGGGGGTCAGGCCGATGCTTTCCATCCATTGCGCGGTGCCGGCCAGGCCGTAACCACCGAACAGACCAAAGAGTTTCTGCGAACCGTGGGCGGCGAAGATCACGCCGACAGCAATGCGCAGGACAGTCAGGCCGTAACCGGCGCGGGTGAACAGAACCTTGTTGATCAGAGAGCTCATGGTGCATTCCTTGTTGTGCAGAAGTGTTTGTGTGTTTGGGTTGGTCGCTATATTAATCAGTTTATTTCATGTTTAAAGCGCAAAAATTTCGCTATAACAATCGAATTGTTAGATTATTTCCGTGTGACCACTTTCTGCTGTCGGGGCTCGAGCGACTCACGCTCCCGGTCGAATGCCAGGTAATACTTGTTCACGCTATTAACATAGCTGACGGCGCCCATCCCCACCTGCTCCATGGCGATGCGCTCGACCTGGAAGAACCACTGGTTGGGATTGAGGCCGCGGCGGCGGGCTTCGGCGCGCATGCCCTGCACGCGCTCGGGGCCGATGTTGTACGCGGCGAGGGTGAAGGCCATGCGCTCACGCTCGTTGAGTTTCGGGCTGCTGAAGAACTTGCGGCGGATCATCGCCAGGTACTTGGCGCCGGCCTGCACATTCGCATCGAGATTCTGGATATTGCTCACGCCGACCCGCTGCGCGGCGGACGGGGTGATCTGCATCAGCCCGGTCGGGCCGCTGCCGCTGCGAGCGTTGGGCTGCAGACGCGATTCCTTGAACGCCAGCGCCGCCAGATTGAGCCAGTCCATGTTTTGCGCGTCGGCATGCTTCTGCAGGGTCGGACGGAGTTTTTCCAGACGCTGGCGATCGGCCTTGGCCAGCGGATTGTGCACCTGATACAGGCGTCGATAGATGCGCAGGAACGCGGCGTCTTCGTCCGACGGTCTCTTGTAACCGGTGAGGAAGCGATCGATGCTCGCGCGCAACATCGACGCATCGCGCCGCACGAACCAATGCTCCTCGCCCGGCTCGCCGAGGCTCAGTTGCCGATCAAGTCGCAGCTTCGGCAGGATCTTGCCCCAACGCTCGGCAATCGGTTGCTCGACGATGGTCAGGTGGAAAATGCCGCCCTGGACCATTTCCAGCACATCTTCGACCGCCAGCGTCGGATCGACCCATTCGATGTTGATCGGCGCGAGTTTGTGCAGCGCCAGTTTCTGATTGAGCTGACTGACCACCTCCCCCGCCGCACTACCGGTGGGCAGCGCCAGGGTTTTGCCGGACAGTTGCTCGACCTTGGTGTAACGGCGCTGGCCCTTGATGCCGACCAGCACCAGCGGCACGTTGCTGGCAATCGGCTCACTGCTGGCCACCGCGTAGCCAGATGGCAGATCGAGCAATTCACCGGGCGCGACCATATCGCCTTCGCCGCGCTGCAAGGCGCCGAGCAATTGATCCTTGGCTTTGGGAATGATCTTGAGGGTGACTTCCTGGCCGTCACGAGCATGGCCATTGAGGTATTGCTCGAACGCGCGCAGTCGGTGGTACTCGACACCGATGGCTTGGCCCTGGACCTCGCCGGAGCTGTTGCGGCTCTGATTGACCAACACCCGCAACACGCGGCTGCTGCGAATGTCCGAGAGGTCGCGAACCTTGCTCGCCGGCACGGCTTGCAGCGGCCCGGGCAGGCGCGCGACCGCCGTCATCGGCAGCAGCAACGCAGCACACAACAGCAGCAGAACCGAGGGACGATGCATCCACTCTCCGAAAAGAATACGGGGCAATTCGTCGCAAAAAAGACGACATCACCGACGAAAACAGAGCGCTTTGAGCGCTGATAAAGTGCGAGAGACTGGCACAGTGATGGCATCGTCGCCACCCCGGAGTTCTTCGCGGCCTCAACAGACAGCCATAAGTCTTTGTAGTTCTTGGCTTTTCTTATAAATCTACAGCTCTGATATGCTTTCCGGCCTTCGGCCCGAGGTAGCACCATGCAACTCATCGATATCGGCGTCAACCTGACCAACCCCAGTTTCGCCGACAAACACCAGGTCGTGCTCGACCGCGCCTATGCCGCCGGCGTCTGCCAATTGGTGCTGACCGGCACCAGCGTCGAGGGCAGCGAGCAGGCGCTGGAACTGTGCCAGCAACTGGATGAAAGTGGCCAACGGCTGTTCGCCACCGCCGGTATCCACCCGCATTCGGCCAGCGACTGGAACGCTGACAGTGCTCGTCGCCTGCGCAGTCTGTTGAACGAATCCAGCGTCGTCGCGGTGGGCGAATGCGGGCTGGATTTCAACCGCGATTTCTCCCCGCGCCCGCAACAGGAAAAGGTTCTCGAAGAACACCTGGCGCTGGCCGTCGAGCTGCAATTGCCGGTGTTCCTGCACGAGCGCGATGCCAGCCAGCGCCTGCTGGAGGTTCTCAAGGATTTCCGCGATCAACTGCCGGCGGCGGTGGTGCACTGTTTCACTGGCGAGCAAAAGGCCTTGTTCAGCTACCTCGATCTGGATCTGCACATCGGCATCACCGGCTGGATCTGCGACGAGCGCCGGGGCACGCATCTGCATCCGCTGGTCAAAGAGATCAAAGCGGGACGGCTGATGCTGGAAAGCGACGCGCCGTATCTGCTCCCGCGCACGTTGCGGCCGAAGCCGAAAAACGGTCGCAACGAACCGGCGTATCTGACCGAAGTGCTGCGCGAAGTGGCGTTGCATCGCGGCGAGACCGAGGAAGCGCTGGCCGCACATACCACTGCGTGTGCCCGGGCGTTTTTCAAACTCCCCATTCTCCCCTGACTGCACACGTCCCCTGTGGGAGCGAGCCTGCTCGCGAAGGCGGTGGATCAGCTACAAATGGGCTGAATGACGCAGCGCTTTCGCGAGCAGGCTCGCTCCCACAATAGATCTCGGCATCTGTTGATTCATATCAAAACTCCCGAATCTGCATAGCGGCACAATAATGGCACCTTGCCAATACTGTTTCCGCTATCAGAGAAGACCTCCATGGGTGCCTGGCTTAGCAACATCTCGCTGAAATACAAATTCTGGGCGGTCAATGCGGTCGCCTTTGTCACCACCCTGCTGCTCGTACTGTACGCCGTGCACCTCGAACAACAGGCCCGCAGTCATGCCGCGCAGGCATCCGCGCAGGCGCAGGCGCAGTTGCTCAAGGCTTGGCCGACCGGGCAAGCGTTGCCCAAGTCCGCTCAGGTGCTGACCTTCAAGCGCGGTGAAGCGCCGCGTCTCAATGATCAACCGTTGCTGGAAATCAGCGGCAGCAACGGCTGGAATGCCATCAATGAAATGCCACTGTTCGGTGACGACCCGTTGCTGGGCGCCGAAGTGTTCAGCCGTGCCGACGGTGAGCAAGTGGCGGTCATCGCCTATGCCCCGAGCCTGAGCCAGGTGTTCAGCGAGCGTTTCGCCAACTATGCGCTGGCGGTCTTCGTCCTGATGCTGGCAATGCTCGGCGCTTCGCAACTGCTGATCCGCTTTCTGCTCAGCCAGCTCAACACGTTGAAAGACGTGATGCTGCACGTTGAAAAAACCGGCGACCTCTCCGCTCGCGTGCCGCTGGCAGGCAAGGACGAAGTCGGGCAGATGGCCAATGCCTTCAACGCCATGCAGGCCGGTTATCAGCGCGTCGTGAGCACCGTTGCCAGCACCGCGCGACAACTGGATGACGGTGCTGCGCGGCTGGCCTCGAGCATGAATGATGTGCGCCACGGCATGCTCGGCCAGCAAAGCGAAACCGACCAGGCTGCCACCGCAATCAACGAAATGACCGCCACCGTTTATCACATCGCGCAACACGCCGGCGCTACTCGTGACCTGTCGAAAACCGCCGATGGCCTCGCCGGCAGCGGTCAGCAGGTGGTGGCGCGGGTGCAGCAGTCGATTGCCGGGCTGTCCAGCGGCGTGCAGCAGACGGCAGAAATGATTCAACGCCTGGCCGAGGACAGTCAGAAGATCAACGGCGTGGTCAGCGTGATTCACAGCATTGCCGAACAGACCAATCTGCTCGCGCTGAATGCGGCCATCGAAGCGGCCCGCGCCGGGGAGATGGGTCGCGGCTTTGCCGTGGTCGCCGATGAAGTGCGCAACCTCGCCAAGCGCGTGCAGGCGTCCACCGACGAGATCACCGGCATGATCGCCGCGTTGCAGGCCGGCACCCGCGATGCGGTGGATTTCATGCAGGAGAGTTCGTACAAGGCCGACGACTGCGTGCAGCAGGCGCAGGAGGCTGGCGCGGCGCTGGCGGAAATCACCGGAGCGGTGGCGCAGATGCGCGAAAGCAACACACAGATTGCCGTGGCGGCGGAACAGCAGAGTCAGGTTGCCGAGGATATGAATCGCGCCGTGGTGAGTATTCGTGACGTGACCGAGAACACCGTGCAGCAGACGGTGGATTCGGCGACGACCAGTAATGAGCTGGCGACATTGGCCGGAGAGTTGAACAAGGCGATAGGTCAGTTGAAATTGTGAGTCCGCTTTCGCGAGCAGGCTCGCTCCCACATGCACCATTGAATCAATGTGGGAGCGAGCCTGCTCGCGAAGGCGTCAGAGGCATCTACATCGAATCCTGCGATGACGGCTATCACTTCAATAGCCAACCTTGATTCGCCGCCCTCCGCGCCCGGGCCTATTCTTCAAGCATGTGTTCAACATGGATCGAGGAGTAGCAAACATGGGCAAACGTCACCCCAACCTTCCCGCGTGGCAATGGCGCGCTTACCCGGGCAATCATCAGCATCCGACCAATCTGGTCCTGCACCTGATTGCCGTGCCGTTGTTCATCGTGGCGTTTCTGCTGATCGTGTCGGGGGTGTTCAGCCTGAGCCTGGCCAGCGTCGCCATCGGCGTGATCGGTATCGTCGCGGCGCTGGGTCTGCAGCGCCACGGCCACGGCCTGGAGGCGCAAGCCTCCGAGCCGTTCAGTGATCGCAAAGATGCCGTGTCACGTTTGCTGGTCGAGCAGTTTCTGACCTTTCCGCGGTTCTTTCTCAGCGGTGGCTGGTGGCGCGCCTGGCGTGAGCGTCACCGTCGGCATTGAGTCAGGCGAAGATCGTCACGGTCTGCCGACTCATGGCAATCAACTCCCCCTTCGCACTCCACAACTTCGCGGCGACATGGCCGTAGCCGTCGGCTGCGTATTCGATGTCGGCCAGGTATTGGCACCAGTCCAGCGTGCTCAAGGAGTGTAACGGCTGCACGAATTCGATGGTCCAGGTCAGCGTGCTACCCGGTGCCGGTTTCTTCAGATACGGCAACAGCGCCGGCGGCCAGGCATCCACCAGCGCCAGCAGATGCGCCTCGTTGACCGGCTCCTCTTTGACATCCCCACGCAACCGCACCCAGCCGCCCATCAAGCGCGAGGCCGTGCCGGAGAACGGAATGCCGCCGACGCTCCAGCGCATCGCCAGATGGCGCATGAATTCCGGGGTCACGCCTTTGATGCAGGGCAGCTCCTGGCATTCGTCCCAGTGTTTCATCGTGGGCGCCGGATAGGCTTCGACGGCGACTTCCGAAGGCCGCGAGGCACCGAAGCTGCCCTGAATGATCGTCACCACTTGGCCATTCTGCATGGCGCGACCCAACACCTGGCTAACGGCTTTGCCTTCACGCAGCACGTCCACTTCGAAACTCACCGGCACTTCCGGTTCGACCGGGCCGACAAAGGTAATTGCCAGCGAACGCACCGGGCGCTCCGTCGGCACCCTGGCGCGCATGGCTTCAAATTGCAGCGCAGCCACCAGCCCGCCAAAACTGGCACGGCCCTGCCCCCATTCGGCGGGGATGGTCACTTCAGGTTGTTGGCGGACAGCATCGAGCAGATCGCAAAAGCGCATGACAACCTCGGAAAACGAGAAAGGAATGCGCGGATCTTACCCAGCCCGGGGCCGCGGCGCAGCGTCTATTCCGGTCAAATGGGCTGACAGATAGGCCTTGGCGCGATTCCTTCAAGCGACAAATCACCTTGTGGGAGCGAGCCTGCTCGCGAAAGCGGTCGATCAGTCGACAACGATTGCGACTGACACGGCCTCTTCGCGAGCAGGCTCGCTCCCACAGGGGAACAGAGCCATCTTCAGGAGTGTTTGAAACAGGTCACGCTGAGTTTTTCCAGCACTTGATCGGCCTTCAGCTCTGCCTTGATCAACCCGGCCTGCCAGGTGGCCACGCAGGGTTGCAGATCGGCTTCCTGCTCGGCGCGGGCCAGCCATTGCCAGCAATCGTGCCAGTCGCCCAGTGCGCCTTGCGCGGATTTCAGGCGTTTGTAAGCCGGTTTCGGCAAGCGATCCAGCTCGGGATAGGCTTCGATGCCATAGCGTACGCGCTTGATCAGCAGGCGCAGACGATGGCGGTCATGGGCGGGATCGTGCAGCGCCGCGTCGAGCTTTTGCCATTGCTTGCCCAAGCGTTTTTCAATGCGTTTATCCAGATCCTTGAGCAGCCCCTGACGCTGGGACGCGCGCAGAAACCGTGGAAATGCGTCGAGAATCATCAGCAACGAAGCCAGTTCCGCACTCGCCGCCAGCGCCGGATATGCCTCGGCCATTTGCGCCAGACGCCGCTGCGCAGCCTCGGGTTGATCATGCTCGAGCAGATATGCCGCCAACACTTCCCGATCGCGCCAGGGTGTGGTCAGATCGCCCACCGCAGACGCCGCCGCCTCCAGTTGCTCGACACCCGGCAAGCCGCGCAACGGCCGCAACAGACTGCGCAAGCGCCGCACCGTAGTGCGCAAATCATGCAACGCCTCGGGATCAGTGCGCGCAGTCAAGCGCGCCTGACATGCCAGCAGCCGCACATCCAGGCTCAAAACATGAGCCACCAAGCGATCGATCATGGGGGTCTACTCCGTAGACAGCTTCAAGTTGCAAGCTGCAAGCTTCAAGCGGCAAGCTGAATGGGGTCGCTTTGAGCTTGCCGCTTGCAGCTAGAAACTTGCAGCTGCTTTTTTAACGTCCTGCGCGGGATTCGCGGATGTAGAAGCGGGCTTTTTCGGCTTTCTTGCTGCAGCCTTCAAAGCCTTCGAATTGTTGCTGGGTCTTGGCGGCGGTCAGCAGCGACAGCGCTTTGGAATAGCTGACGGTGCCGGCGAAGCCTTCAGCCTTGGCCAGGTCCAGTTCGTGCCAGGCCGCGTCGAGTTGGCTGCCGCAGCTGTCGCGGTACGCGGTTTTGCCGGCGCAACCGGCCAGAACCAGAGCCATCAACGGTACACAGATCCAGGCTTTCATCACTCACACCTCAAGGTAGGTCAACAGTCGTGCAGGTAAGACGGTCAAGCGGCGAAAAAGTGCCTCGCTGACCGGTCAAACCACGTGGCGCAGAGCATAGCGCGCAAGCGTGCGCCGCGAGCGAAAAACGACGTCACCGCTTCGCGCAACGACCTTGGCGATTGAGCCGCTTGGCCGATGCGTGCATTGTGCAGGCTTGTCGGGAGGAAGTTTGATGAAAAAGCGTGTCGCACTGGTGCTGGGCTCCGGTGGCGCCCGGGGCTATGCCCATATCGGCGTCATCGAAGAAATCGAGAAACGCGGTTACGAAATCGCCTGCATCGCCGGGTGTTCGATGGGCGCGGTGGTCGGCGGGATCTACGCCGCCGGTAAACTCGATGAATACCGCAACTGGATCGAGCGTCTCGACTACCTCGACGTCCTGCGTCTGGTCGACGTGAGTTTTCGCCTCGGGGCGATTCGCGGCGAAAAGGTCTTCGGCCAGATCCGCAAGATCGTCGGCGAGATCAACATCGAAGACCTGCGCATCCCCTACACCGCCGTCGCCGCCGACCTCACCAACCAACAGGAGATCTGGTTCCAGGAAGGCTGCCTGCATCAGGCAATGCGCGCTTCAGCGGCGATTCCCAGCCTGTTCACCCCGGTGATGCAAGGCAATCGCATGTTGGTCGACGGCGGTATTCTCAATCCGTTGCCGATCGTTCCGGTGGTGTCGAGCCACTGCGATCTGATCATCGCGGTCAACCTCAACGCCACCAACCAGCGCCAGTACAAGTTGCCGGTGATCGAGCGGCCAGCGGCGTTCCGTTCGCGCTTCGACAGTCTGATCAAATCCATGGGTTCGAAGTTGCCATTCCGGCGTAAACAGGCCGAGCAATTGTTGAAGCTGGAACAGGAAGCCTTGCGCGCCGAGGCGGCGGAGATCAATCCGTGGCTCGAGGGCGTCGAACCGGAAAGCCAGCAACCGGCCGCCGCCCCGGAACGCGAAGGCGCACCGAAATCCGCTACCGGTTCGTTCATCATCGATAACGTCGGGCCGGCGTCGCTGCTGGATTTGATCAACCAGAGTTTCGAGGTGATGCAGACCTCACTGGCGCAGTACAAGATTGCCGGGTATCCGCCGGATATCCTGATCAACGTGCCGAAGCGGGTGTGCCGGTTTTTCGAGTTCTACAAGGCGCCGGAATTGATCGCGCTGGGGCGGGAGATTGCCAGTGATACGCTGGATCGGTATGAGCAGGAGCAGGGTTGATTACCTGAAGGCTGTGGGTGAATGTTCCGGCCTCATCGCGGGCAAGCCCGCTCCCACAGGGTTCTCGGGGGAAATGAAATCTGGGTGATACATAGCTCAATGTGGGAGCGGGCTTGCCCGCGATGGCGCCCGACCATACAACACAAAACTACAACCCATCAGCACTCAACAACCGATACCCAACCCCCGCCTCAGTCACGATAAACCGTGGCCGGGTCGGGTCATCCGCCAGTTTCTGCCGCAGATGCCCGACCACGATGCGCAGGTAATGACTGTCCTCGGTGTGCGTCGGTCCCCAGATATCCTTGAGCAACTGCTGCTGGGTGATTACCCGCCCCGGATGCCGCGCCAGTTGCGCCAGCACCGCATACTCCTTGCGGGTCAGGGCGACTTCGGCGCCGTCGAGCAGCACCCGCCGATAGGCCAGATCCACGGTCAGAGGGCCGAAACTCAGCGCTGCCTGTTGCGCCCCCCCCGCCGGTGCCTGACGCAACAACGCGCGGACCCGGGCGAGAAACTCCTGAATGCCGAAAGGTTTGGTCACGTAGTCATTGGCGCCGCCATCCAGCGCTTCAACCTTCTGCCCTTCACTGGCGCGCACCGATAGCACCAGCACTGGCGTGCTCGCCCACTCGCGCAACTCGCGCAGGACCTGCTGACCGTCCATGTCCGGCAACCCGAGGTCGAGCACCACCAGGTCCGGTTTGCTCAGCGCGGCTTGTGCCAGGCCTTCAGCGCCGGTGCCGGCTTCAAGCACTTTGTAGCCTTGTGAAGCGAGGCTGATGCGCAGGAATTTGCGGATCTGCGGTTCGTCATCGATGACCAAAATGGTCGCGGTCTGGCTCATGAATTCACATCAACACAATAGATTGGCAAGAGAGTAGCGCAGTCGACTTCAAGCTTCACCGTCCATCCCCGGCTGCGCCTGCAACGGCAGGTGCAAGGTGATGCAGGTGCCGCGCCCGTCGATGCCGTCAGCTACGGAAATACGCCCGCCGTGGGCGCCGACCATGCCCTGACAGATCGCCAGCCCCAACCCCGTGCCCTGCCCGCCGCGATCACCGCGCGCGGCGGTGTAGAACATGTCGAAAATCTTCGCTCGGTCCTCTTCGGGTATCCCCGGGCCTTCATCGCTGACCGCAAAGAAAATCTCCTGCTCATCGGCGCCGGCGCGCAGTTGCAGGCGACCGTGGCTGGGGGAAAAGCGCGCGGCGTTCTCCAGCACGTTAACCAGCGCCTGCTCGATCAGCGCCGCGTGCACATACAGCAACGGCAGCTCGGCCGGCACTTCGGTGCTGACCTGCAGCGGCGCCAGCACGGCGCGCAGGCGATTGAGCGAACTGCCGACGATATCGGCTGGCGAAACCCAGTCGCGCGCCAGCTTCAGGGCGCCGTGGCCGAGGCGGGTCATGTCGAGCAGGTTCTGGATGTAGCGGTCGAGGCGTTCGGCCTCATCGCGGGTGCCTTCAAGAAGCTCGCGGCGATCCTCCAGCGGGATCGCTTCGCCGAGGGCCAACAGGCTGTCGATGCTGCCGCGCATGGCCGTCAGCGGCGTGCGCAAATCGTGGGACACCGAGGCCAGCAAGGCGCTGCGCAATTGTTCGGTTTCGCCGTGCAGACGCGCGGCTTCGAGGTCATCGGCCAATTGCGCGCGGGCCAGGGCTTGCGCCAACGGCTGGCTCAGCGCAGTGAGCAAACGTCGGCGCTGACCGCTCAAGCTCTGGCCTTCCTTGGCGCAAACACCAAGCAACGCCAGCGGCCCGTCCTCGACCGACAACGGCCACCACCACCAACGCCCCAGCGGCAAGGTACCGGTGCCCTTGCCCGCCGGTTGATCGTGTTGCCAGGCCCAATCGGCGGCGGCGCGTTCGGCCTCGGTAAATTGCAGTGGCCCGCCGGTTTCGACTTTCCAGCCGCCTTGGCCGTCGCGGTTGAGCAGGCACAATTGCACATCGCTCCAGCCTTCGAGGTGCTGCGCGGCGGCGCTGATCACGGCCTGGCGGTCGGTCGCGGCAGTGAGTTTGCGCGACAGGTCGAGCAATTCGCTGGTCTCTTCCTGGGTATCGCGCAAAGCCTGTAATTGCCGCCGCTGACGCGCCGCGAGGTTGCCGGTTAGGGCCGCCATCAACAGGAAGAACAGCAGCGTCAGCACGTCTTCTTCGCGCTGAATGCTGAAAGAGAAATTCGGCGGGATGAATAGAAAATCGTAGGTGAGAAACGACAGCGCCGCACAGGCCAGCGCCGGGCCGAGGCTGCTGCGCACTGCCACCAGCAACACCGCCGCGAGAAACACCAGCGAGATGTTCGGCAGCGGCAACACACTCGACACCGCCCAGGCCAAGGCCGTGGCCAACAACGTCGCGACCAGCGCCAGCGCGTAGTCGAACCACACCAGCGTGACTGAATTACGCGGGCGCGGTTGGTGCTGCTCGTGATCACTGTCGAGCACGTTGATTTCCAGACCGTGCGCCTGCCGCAGCAGGCGCGCCGCCAGACCGCCGCCGAACAATCGCCGGCGCAAGCGCGGTCGCGACTGGCCGACCAATAGCAGACTGGCGCGGCGCTCGGCGGCGTGTTGGATCAGGGTTTTCGCCACTTCCCCGGCCCGCAACAGCACCACTTCGCCACCGAGGCGTTCGGCCAGTTGCTGGGCGCTTTGCAAACGCAACCGCGATTGCTCGTCACGGGCACTGCCGTTGTCGACATGCACCAGACTCCACGGCAGATGCCGGCGCTGGGCGACGCGGCTGGCGTGACGCACCAGCCGTTCGGCCTGCGCATCGCCATCGATGCCGACCAGCAAACGCCCGCGCACCGCCGGCGCGGCCTGACCGAGTTGGCGATAGCCCTGGGCCAGATCGTTGTCGACCTGCGCGGCAGCGGTCTGCATTGCCAGTTCGCGCAGTGCGGTGAGATTGGTTTGGGTGAAAAATGCATCGATGGCGGCGCGGGCCTGCTCCGGTACGTAGACCTTGCCTTCGCGCAGACGCTCGAGCAATTCGCGCGGCGGCAGGTCGATCAGCAGCAGCTCGAACGCTTCCTGCAGGACCCAGTCCGGCAGGGTTTCGCGCACCTGCACGCCAGTGATGCCGCGCACCTGATCATTGAGGCTTTCCAGGTGCTGGACGTTGACCGTGGTGAACACGTCGATGCCGGCGGCGAGCAGTTCCTGAATGTCTTGCCAGCGCTTGGCGTGACGACTGCCGGGGGCGTTGCTGTGGGCCAGTTCATCCACCAGCACAAGTTTCGGCTTGGCGACGAGAATGCCGTCGAGGTCCATTTCCTCAAGCAGCACGCCACGGTATTCGCTGCGCACCAACGGCTGCTGCGGCAGGCCGCCGAGCAAGGCTTCGGTTTCGGCGCGGCCATGGGTTTCGACCACACCTGCGAGGACCTTTACGCCCTGGCGCAGTTGCGTGTGGGCGGCCTGGAGCATGGCGTAGGTCTTGCCGACCCCGGGGGCGGCGCCGAGGAAAACCTTGAGCCGGCCACGGCCATCGCGGGGCAAGTCTGCTAACAATGCGTCGGCGCGGCCGGAGTCGCTCATGCTGGGGATGCTCTCTTTCTTCTGATGTTTGATGATCGTTCCCACGCTCTGCGTGGGAATGCAGCCCGGGACGCTCTGCGTCCCATAAAAGCAGACGCAGAGCGTCTATTGATGCATTCCCACGCAGAGCGTGGGAACGATCGGTATCAACTGAATTACAGGTTTTGCAGTGCCAGATTCAGCTCCAGCACATTCACCACCGGCGGCCCCACCAGCGGCTGTTCGATGTGCTTATCGAGCAATTGCTGCAAGGTCGACACCGGCAGATTGCGCGCCGCCGCGACACGCGCCAGTTGATAGGCAATTGCCGCCGGTGGCAAGTGCGGATCGAGACCGCTGGCGGAGGTGGTCAGCAAGGCCAATGGCACCGGCCCCTGCCCAGCGACTTGTTGTTTCTGCGCGTCTTCGATTACGCGGGTCGCGAGGGCCGGATTGCTCGGCGCGAGGTTGCTGGCGCCGCTGGCGACGGTGGCATAAGCCCCGGCGGACGGGCGTGGGTGGAACCAGTTGTCGCCGCTGAAATCTTGGGCGATCAGCGCCGAGCCGCGGACTTTGCCGTCGGCGTCGTGGATCAGGCTGCCGTTGGCCTGAGCCGGGAAAGCGACCTGGGCGATGCCGGTGACCGCGAGTGGATAGGCGACGCCGGTGATCAGGGTCATCAGCGCCAACAGGGTCAGGGCCGGGCGTATCATTGTGGACATTTCAAGATCCTCGAATTCGTTGGACAAACTTTTGCCGGGTGTCAGGGAGATCCATTCCCCCTCACCCCAGCCCTCTCCCCCAAGGGGGCGAGGGGGAAAGGGAGCCGATCTTCATGCTGTTCAAAACCTGAGTTCGGCTCGGAATTTCAGGTCGGCGAACCTCGCACAAACACCTCGGTCAGTCCCCTACGGTGATTGGCTTTCCAATCGCGCATTCACCTCGGTATCCCAAGTCGGCGTACCTCTCGCAAACACCTCGGTCAGTCCCCTCTCCCTCTGGGAGAGGGTTAGGGTGAGGGGCTCTTTTCAGCCTTACACCAGATGCAACGCCGTAAGCAGCATGTCGATCACCTTGATCCCCAAGAACGGCACGACAATCCCGCCGACGCCATAGATCAGCAGATTGCGCCGCAGCAACGCCGCCGCACTCGCCGCCTGCACGCGCACGCCGCGCAATGCCAGTGGAATCAGCACAACGATGATCAAAGCGTTGAAGACGATGGCCGAGAGAATCGCGCTCTGCGGACTGCTCAAGTGCATGATGTTCAGCACCCCCAACTGCGGGTAAATCGAAGCGAACAGCGCCGGCAGAATCGCGAAGTATTTGGCGATGTCGTTGGCGATGGAAAAGGTCGTCAGCGCGCCACGGGTCACCAGCAATTCCTTGCCGATCTGTACTACGTCGAGCAGCTTGGTAGGGTCGCTGTCGAGGTCGACCATGTTCGCCGCTTCGCGTGCCGCTTGCGTGCCATCGTTCATCGCCATGCCGACGTCTGCCTGGGCCAGCGCCGGGGCGTCGTTGGCGCCGTCGCCGCACATGGCGACCAGGCGACCGTCGTTTTGCTCGTGACGAATGCGCGCGAGTTTTTTCTCCGGCGTTGCTTCGGCTAGCACATCATCGACGCCGGCTTCAGCGGCGATCGCAGCAGCGGTCAGCGGGTTGTCGCCGGTGACCATCACCGTGCGAATTCCCAGTTTGCGCAACTCGGCAAAACGCTCGCGGATGCCTGGTTTGACCACGTCCTTGAGATGGATCGCGCCAAGCAACTTACCGTCTGCACAGACCAGCAACGGCGTGCCGCCACTCTGGGCGATCTTGTCGATTTCCCGCGCCAGTGCCGGGGCCAGATCGCTACGTTGCTGACCGAGAAACGCCAGCAGCGAATCCACCGCCCCTTTGCGATACACGCGGCCCTGATAATCGACGCCGGACAAGCGGGTTTCCGCGCTGAACGGCACGGCGGTCAGGGTTTCCGGGGCCGGCTCCGGTTGCGGATGCAGGCCACGGAGGAACTCGACGATCGACTTGCCTTCAGCGGTTTCGTCGGCCAGCGAAGCAAACAACGCGCCTTCGGCCAGCTCACGGCCGCTCACACCCGGCGCGGCATACACCGCGCTGCAACGACGGTTGCCGAAGGTGATGGTGCCGGTCTTGTCGAGCAACAGCACGTGCACGTCACCCGCCGCTTCCACCGCGCGGCCGGACTTGGCGATCACATTCAGGCGCACCAGACGATCCATCCCGGCGATACCGATGGCCGACAGCAGACCGCCAATAGTGGTCGGAATCAGCGTGACCAATAACGCCACGAGGAACACCAGCGGCAGGCTGCCATTGGCAAAATGCGCGAACGGTTGCAGGGTGACGACCACCAGCAGAAAGATCAGGGTCAGGCCGATCAGCAGGATATCCAGCGCGACTTCGTTCGGGGTCTTCTGACGCTTGGCGCCTTCGACCAGGGCGATCATGCGGTCGAGGGTCGATTCACCAGGGTTGGTGGTGATCTTCACCAGCAGCCAGTCGGACACCAACCGCGTGTTGCCGGTGACGGCCGAGCGGTCGCCGCCGGACTCGCGGATCACTGGCGCTGATTCACCGGTAATCGCCGCTTCGTTGACCGCCGCAATACCTTCGATGACTTCGCCGTCACCGGGGATCATTTCCCCGGCTTCGACACGCACCACGTCGCCCTTGCGCAGATTGGCAGCCGGCACGATCTTGAAGGTGCCATCGGCTTGGCGACAACGGGCGCTGAGGCCTTCGCTGCCGGCCTTGAGGCTGTCGGCGCGGGCCTTGCCACGACCTTCGGCCAAGGCCTCGGCGAAGTTGGCGAACAGCACGGTGAACCACAGCCACAGAGCGATTTGTGCGGCGACGAAGGTCGGCACATCAGCGTCCGGAATGAAGCACAGCACGGTGGTGAAAATCGCCGTCAGTTCGACCACCAGCATCACTGGCGAACGGGCCAGCTGCCGTGGGTCGAGCTTGACGAAGGCTTGCACCAGCGCCGGGCGCCACAGGGCCGAGATCGCGGTTTTGGCTTGTTCCGGCGCTTTGACGGCGGCGGGTTTGATTGCAGGCATATTCATGATGGATTCCTTAGAAGCCCATACTTAAATGTTCGGCGACAGGACCGAGCGCCAGCGTCGGCAAGAACGTCAGGCCGCCCACCAGCAAAATGGTCACGGTCAACAGGGTCACGAACAGCGGGCCGTGAGTCGGGAAGCTGTTCTGGCCGACCGGTGCGCTTTTCTTCATCGCCAGGCTACCGGCCAGTGCCAGCACCGGCAGGATGTAGCCAAAGCGGCCAATCAACATGCCGAGGCCTAGCATCAGGTTGTGGAACGGCGTGTTCGCGCCCAGGCCACCAAATGCCGAACCGTTGTTGGCGCTCGCCGAGGTGTAGGCATAGAGCAACTGACTGAAACCGTGCGCGCCGGGGTTGCTGATGGTTGCCGCAGCGCTGGGAACCGTGGCGGCAATCGCGCCGAGCACCAGCACGCCGACGGGCATCACCAGCAGCGTCACCACCAGCAATTGCACCTCACGCGCTTGCAGCTTCTTGCCGAGGTATTCCGGCGTCCGACCGATCATCAGACCGGCGAGGAACACCGCGATCAGCACGTTGAGCAACATGCCGTAGAGCCCGGCGCCGACACCGCCGAAGATCACTTCGCCGACCATCATGTTGACCAGCGCGACCATGCCGCTCAGCGGGTTGAGGCTGTCGTGCATGCCGTTGACCGAACCGTTCGAAGCCGCCGTCGTCGTCACCGACCACAGCACCGTCGCGGTGGTACCGAAGCGCGCTTCCTTGCCTTCCAGCGGCGCAGTCTGCTCGACAGCGGCGTTGTTCAGGGTCGGATTCGGCTGATACTCGGCCCACAACGAGGTCGCGCCGCCAATCAGGAACAGCGCCAGCATGCAGGCGATGATCGCGCGGCTCTGACGCAGGTCCTTGACGTAATGGCCGAAGGTGAACACCAGCGCCACCGGGATCAGAATGATCGAAGCGACTTCGAACAGGTTGCTCCACGCGGTCGGGTTCTCGAACGGATGCGCCGAGTTGACGCCGAAGAAACCACCACCGTTGGTGCCCAGCTGCTTGATCGCAATCTGGCTGGCGGCCGGGCCGAGCGGGATAACCTGATCGACGCCTTGCAGGGTCACGGCATTTACATACTGCGCGAAGGTTTGCGGCACGCCCTGCCAGACCAGATACAGCGCCAGCAGCAGGCATAGCGGCAGCAGGCCATAGAGGGTGGCGCGGGTCATGTCGACCCAGAAGTTGCCGAGGGTCTGCGCCGACTTACGGCCGATGCCACGGCAAAGCGCGACCAGTACGGCGAGGCCGGTGGCGGCGCTGACGAAGTTCTGCACAGTGAGGCCGACCATCTGGCTCAGATAGCTGAGGGTCGCTTCGCCGCTGTAGGACTGCCAGTTGGTGTTGGTCATGAAACTGACCGCGGTGTTGAACGCCTGGGTCCATTCCTGACCCGGCAGGTTTTGCGGATTCAGCGGCAGGTGATCCTGGAACAGCAGAATCGTAAACAGCAGCAGGAAACCGGCAAGGTTGAACGCCAGCAGCGCCAGCGTGTACTTCTGCCAGCTCTGCTCCGCCTGCGCATCGACCCCGGCAATGCGGTAGCAACCGCGCTCGACCGGACCGAGAATCGGCGTCAGCCAGGTACGCTGGCCCTCCATCACCTTGTAATAGAAGCGCCCAAGGAACGGCGCCGGCAGCAGAACCAGCGCAAAAAACCCGAGGATCAGCCAATAGTCATAACTGTGCATAGCCGCTCCTAGTTCCGGTCCGCGCGCAACAGCGCAACCAACAGATAAATGAACAGCCCCACTGCCAACAGCAGTGACACCCCGTCCAGAACGCTCATGGAAAATCTCCGTGTAACGGCGTATTGCCGTGTGTGGAGGGATTGTCGGGAAGGAGGCTGTAAAGGAACGAGAGCGAGGGCCGGCGTGGGTCATAAAGAAAGCGTAAAGAGTGGGTTTATGCGGGCTTTACGGCTGAGTTTCGTGGTGTTTGGGTTGGCGCCTTCGCGAGCAGGCTCGCTCCCACAGGGGCAACGCATTTCAAAATGTGGGAGCGAGCCTGCTCGCGAAGACGGCATCACCGACAACATCGCACCCAACTGGCGCACAAAAAGCAGCTATCCCCACCCGAACATCCCCGATGCGACAGCTTTCAACTTATTACGACTTGTTTCACGGTGATGGCACGCCCACTGCACACGCCCTCCCTCGAGCTTTCCAACCATTGCGGGAGCAAGCGCATGAACACACAACTCAAACCCACGCTGGGCACGTTGCACCTGTGGGGCATTGCCGTGGGGCTGGTGATTTCCGGGGAATATTTCGGCTGGAGTTACGGCTGGGGCGTGGCCGGTACGCTGGGTTTTCTGGTGACTTCATTCATGGTCGCGACCATGTACACCTGCTTCATCTTCAGCTTCACCGAACTGACCACGGCGATTCCCCATGCCGGCGGACCATTTGCCTACAGCCGCCGCGCGTTTGGCGAAAAAGGCGGATTGATCGCCGGACTGGCCACACTGATCGAATTCGTCTTCGCCCCGCCAGCGATTGCCTTGGCGATTGGCGCGTATCTCAATGTGCAATTTCCGGCGCTGGACCCGAAACACGCGGCGGTCGGCGCGTACCTCGTGTTCATGGGCCTGAATATTCTCGGGGTGAAACTGGCCGCGACGTTCGAGCTGATCGTCTGCGTGCTGGCGGTGGCTGAGTTGCTGGTGTTCATGGGTGTGGTCGCACCGGCGTTCAGCTTCAGCAACTTCGCGCTGAATGGCTGGGCCGGTTCCGACGTCTTCGGCGCGCCGGCGATTGCCGGGATGTTCGCGGCGATTCCGTTTGCGATCTGGTTCTTCCTCGCCATCGAAGGCGCCGCCATGGCCGCCGAAGAAGCCAAGGACCCGAAACGCACGATCCCGAAAGCCTACATCAGCGGCATCCTGACCCTGGTGCTGCTGGCAATGGGCGTGATGTTCTTCGCGGGCGGCGTCGGCGACTGGCGCACCTTGTCCAACATCAACGACCCACTGCCGCAGGCGATGAAAACCGTGGTTGGTGACAACTCCGGCTGGCTGCACATGCTGGTGTGGATCGGCCTGTTCGGCCTGGTCGCCAGTTTCCACGGCATCATCCTCGGCTACTCACGACAATTCTTCGCCCTCGCCCGCGCCGGTTATCTGCCCGCCTCATTGGCAAGACTGTCGCGCTTCCAGACCCCGCACCGCGCAATCATCGCTGGCGGCCTGATCGGCATCGCGGCGATCTACAGCGACGGCCTGATCAACCTCGGCGGCATGACACTCACCGCAGCGATGATCACCATGGCCGTGTTTGGCGCGATCGTGATGTACATCATGAGCATGCTCAGCCTGTTCAAACTGCGTAAATCGGAACCGAATCTGGAACGTACTTTCCGCGCGCCGTGCTATCCGCTGGTTCCGCTGATCGCGCTGGTGCTGGCGGTGGTTTGCCTAGTGGCGATGGCATGGTTCAACACGTTGATCGGGCTGATTTTCCTCGGCTTCATGGCGGTGGGGTTCTGCTACTTCATGCTCACCGGGCAACTGCGCGCCGATGCGCCGGCGGATGCGATGTTGACCGGTCTGTAACACTGTTCGGGTGTGCCGGGCATAAGCGGCCTAGAATGGAACCACCGCGAAGTCGTTTCGCTCAAAGGTGGTATGCAGCATCGCACGGCGAAGTCCTCGCCCGTCAAGCTGCCATTAAGGAGAGCCGTTATGCCCTGGTATGCCTGGTTGATTCTGGTCGTTGCGATCGGCTCGATTGTCGGCGGATTGATGATGTTGCGCGACACCGCCAACAAGGTCGAACTGACCGATGAAGAACGCAAGCGCGTCGCACAGCGCAATGCCGAAGCGGATGCCAAGGATGCACAAGACCGCTGATACGAGCCCCGCCGCAATGGCGGGGTTGGTTTTTTCAGCACAATCGGACGTACCCGCAGGCTGTTTAGATTTTAGAAGTACAGTCACCATTTAATCTTCCGTGGTTAAGATGGCAGCATCGTCGCGGAGAGCTCCACATGCGTTACTCGCCAGATCACAAAGCCCAGACCCATCAACGCATCATCAAGGAAGCTTCCGCGCGATTTCGCAAGGACGGTATCGGCGCCACCGGCCTGCAGCCTTTGATGAAAGCCCTGGGCTTGACCCATGGCGGTTTCTACTCGCACTTCAAATCCAAGGAAGAACTGGTCGAAAAAGCCCTGCAAGAGGCCGGCGAGCAAGTCGCGGGCCTGTGCGAAGAAATCTTCGCGCAGGAAAATCCGCTGCAAGTCTTTATCGACACCTACCTGTCAGAGTGGCATCAGACCTCGCCCCACGAAGGCTGCCCGCTGCTGACCATTTCCTCGGAACTGGGCCTGCGCGGCCAGCCAAGCCCCACCAGTGACGAAGTCCTCAATGCTCGCCTCGAACAAATTCAAGGCACGCTAGAAGGCCAGAACATCGCCGATCGCAGCATTGTCATCATGGCCACCCTGGCTGGCGCACTGCTGCTGTCACGCAGCGTCGCGGATGCTGACTTCGCCCAGCGCATCCTCGACGTCACCCGCGAACATCTCAAGCAATCGAGCGATTAACCCTCCCAGCGCTTGAACAACACGCTCGCATTGACCCCGCCAAAACCGAAGCCGTTGGACAAGGCATATTCAATCGCCATTGATCGCGCTTCGCCATGAACAATGTCCACCCCTTCGCTCGCCGGATCGGGGTTTTCGAAATTGAGCGTCGGCGGTACTACCTGATCACGAATCGCCAGCAGCGTGAAAATCGCCTCCAGCCCACCCGCCGCGCCGAGCAAATGACCGGTAGCGGATTTGGTCGAAGTCACGGCGATCTTGTTCTGCGTGCCAAACAACGCCTTGATCGCCGCCAACTCGCCCAGGTCACCGACCGGCGTCGACGTCGCATGTGCGTTGAGATGCTGCACCTGCTCCGGCGTTACACCGCCCTGAGCCAGTGCCAATTGCATCGCCCGCCGCGCGCCGCTGCCGTCTTCCGGCCCGGCGGTCAGGTGATAGGCGTCGGCGGTGGTGCCGTAACCGACCAGTTCGGCCAGCGGCGTCGCACCCCGTGCGAGCGCATGCTCAAGCGATTCGATAACCAGCAGGCCGGCACCCTCACCCATCACGAAACCGTCGCGCCCACTGTCGAAAGGACGCGAGGCTTTCTCAGGGGTGTCGTTATAACCGCTGGACAGCGCCCGCGCCGCTGCGAAACCGGCCAGACTGACACGATCAATCGAAGCTTCCGCACCGCCACATACGGCAATGTCCGCCTCACCCGCTCGGATCAACCGCGCCGCATCACCGATCGCCTGAACCCCGGCGGCACATGCGGTAACCGGCGCACCAAGCGGCCCTTTGAGGCCATGCTGGATCGACACATGACCCGCCGCGAGATTGACCAGAAACGATGGAATGGTGAACGGCGACAAACGCCGGGGGCCACGGCTGTCGGTGGTACGCACCGCATCGGCAATCGCACCGAAACCACCGACACCCGAGCCGATGATTGTTGCGGTACGCTCTTGGCTTTCGGCGTCGGCTGGATGCCAGCCGGCCTGCTCCAGCGCCTGCCGCGCCGCTTCCATGGCAAACATGATGAAGCGATCCATCTTCTTCTGTTCCTTGGGCGGCGTCGCACGATCCGGATCAAACCCGGCCTCGGCATCCTCCTCCACCGTCGGCACACTGCCGCCGACCCGGGTCGGCAGATCAGCCACGACTGCATCGGGCAAGTTGCGCAACCCGGAACGACCGGCCAGCAAACGCTGCCAGACGATTTCAACATCACTGCCCAAGGGTGAAACCAGGCCCATGCCCGTGACGACGACTCGACGTTGGTTCATACCGTGGTTACCCCTTATCAATTCAAAATTCGACGTGCACCGGTGCGCTGCGATTCGGCTGCCGAATCAGTCCCGAGCGAAATTATTATAGGCATAATCCAGGCGCAATATGATACCCGTAATTTTCAGCGCTTAGGCATCTACCCGATAGGCACCCAATAAAAAGGCCGGTCAAAGACCGGCCTCTCGGCGTTGAACTGTCAGCTTAGTTCACTTCCAGCTTGTCACGGTTGCGATCCAGAATCGCCTTGCCAATCCCCTTGACTTCCAGCAACTCATCCACCGAAGCGAACGGCCCGTTTGTATCCCGATACGCAACAATCGCCTGTGCCTTGGCCTCACCCACACCCGCCAACTCCTTCTGCAACGTTGCCGCATCCGCGCCGTTGAGATTGACCTTTGCGCTTGCCGAGGGCGCAGCCGCATCCATCAGCAAAGGCGCCTTTGTCGTCTCGGTGGGCGCTACAGGCGCAGCAATTGCAGCAATCGAGGCGCTGGTGAGGAAAGCAAAGATCAGCGAGTAGAAATAACCGGTACGCATAAGTGACGCTCCATCATCGTTTTAGAAAGCAGCTTTTCCCAAGCTGCTATCCAAACGTAGGTCATGATGGAGCGAAGTAAAAAATACGAGCGTTACAGGATGTGAAACAATCAGGGCTCGAGGCGGCGTTGCTGGTGGATCCAGTCGACGATCTCGCCGTCGGGGGTGTAGCCGGAAACGGTTTCGCGCAGGAGTTGGCGGACGCGGGTGTAGTCATCCTTTTCAACGGCAGCAAGCAGTTCGCCAAGCCTGCTTTTCAGCAACTCCCAAGACAGATGATCTTCGTTCGCCGTCATGATCATTGGATGCGGTGTCGCTTCAACATTGTCACCGATCAACAGCTCCTCGTAGAGTTTTTCACCAGGACGCAGCCCAGTGAACTCTATTGAAATATCGCCTTGGGGATTACGCTCCGAGCGGATGCTCAAACCAGACAGATGGATCATCTTCTCTGCGAGTTCAACGATCCTGACAGGTTCACCCATGTCCAGAACGAACACGTCCCCCCGCCCCATGGACCCCGCTTGAATGACCAGCTGCGCAGCTTCAGGGATGGTCATAAAGTATCGAGTGATTTTGGGATGCGTAACTGTAAGCGGGCCGCCTGACTTGATTTGACTGTGGAACAAGGGAATAACCGAACCAGAAGATCCGAGCACATTACCGAAACGAACCATTGTGAAGCGGGTCTTGTTGACTCTGGACACATTGCTCTTATCGCCAAACATCACAGGTGCGACTTCATGGCTGAGAGCCTGCAAGACCATTTCCGCCAACCGCTTGGTTCCGCCCATTACATTTGTCGGGCGAACGGCCTTGTCGGTGGAAATTAGGACAAAGTTCGATACTCCGGATTGTAGCGCGGCCTGAGCCGTATTGAGTGTCCCTATGACATTATTCAGAACACCCTCTGCAATGTTGTGCTCGACCATTGGAACGTGCTTATACGCCGCCGCATGGTAAACAGTGTCAACCTTCCAGGTTTTCATTACATCGAGCAGTTTGTCCTGATGGCGAATGGAACCAAGAATTGGCAACAGGCGTACGGCTATCGACTCTCTGCAGGAGCGTTGCTCAAGCTCGGAGAGGATCATGTAGAGATTGAATTCGCCATGATCAAAAAGTATCAAAGTCGTGGGTCGCAGCGAGAAGATCTGTCTGCAGAGTTCAGAACCGATCGATCCTCCGGCGCCCGTGACCATTACGACCCTGCCTTTGATGCATCGCTCCAACAGATCAGGTTGGGCGGGAACGGAATCGCGTCCCAGCAAATCGGCAATATCCACTTCCTGAATGTCTTCGACTTTCACCCGACCACTGGCAAGATCGGTGAAATTGGGAACGCTGCGAACGTGCAAGGGAAATCCCTCAAGCAAGTTCAGGATTTCTCTTCGCCGCGCGCGCGTGGAGGACGGCAGCGCAAGAAGAATTTCCTCTGCCCCCGTCACATCTATCATCTGTTGAATATGTTTCGGCTTATAGACCTGAAGCCCGGAGATTGATCGGTCAGCTATGCTCGCGTCATCATCGATAAACGCAACAGGACGCATCACGCGGCCCATGCGAAGCGCTGCGACCAACTGGTTTCCGGCGACGCCCGCCCCGTAAATCGCTACCTTGATCAGACCATCTTCACGATTCGTAAATGGCACATGCTGAGCAGCGGTGAACCAGTCCCCCATGAAATATTGCCGCATGCACAATCTCAAACCGCCGATGATTACGAGGCTTAACCACCAATAATTGAAAATGATCGATCGGGGAACGACAGCATCATGATTGCTGTACCAGTAAACCACTACAGCCAGGATAAGAGACGACAGGCTAACCGCTTTGATGATCGCAATAAGTGCGTCGTTTCCAAAATAGCGCATGACCGCACGGTACATCCCGAATCGGATAAACAGCGGGATGGCTACGATCGGCGCGCAGGAGAAAAGCCAGACATGGACGCGCAGAGGATTGTACATATCGTCGATGCCCAGACGGACTATGAATGCAAGCCAAAGCGCGACCCAGACCAGCACAACATCGGTAGCTACCTGAAGCAGGCGCTTCTGACGCCGCGGAAGGCCCAAGAGGAATGTGCGTACTTTGTCCATATATCCTTCATGCGAACTAATGATTGAACTGCATGCTCCAAGCTCCGCGATTGTACTCAACTGCGCCCATGTTGAGCCAGCAAGCAGCTTCGCAGAAATGAAAACCCGACCGCCTCGCTCGGGAGGGTCGTCCAAAATCCGTGAGCCTTCGCTAAGTCAACCCGATAAGATGCGCTCCAGAGACATCGACCATAGCAGCATTCGCGAGAACACTTGTCGCGATTTTCAGCGCTCCATACTCACTTTGAGTGGACACGAAAACACTGCCAACGTTCATCTGCGCAACAGGATCCATTCATGACATCCCCTTCGGAAAATCGAGACCCTGCTCAAACCGGAGCCAACCGCCGTCCATCGCCCGCGCAGCCTTCGGTAGCAATATTATTGTGCACTTTTAACGGAGCAAGATTTCTTGCCGAGCAAATTGATTCCATATTGATACAAACCCATTCCAATTGGGTTATCCATGCGTCAGACGACGGCTCTTGCGACAATACCGTTTGTTTACTTGAAACTTATCGAAAAACCGTGGGGGCAGACCGCCTCAAGATTTATCATGGCCCGCAGCAAGGCTTCGCGAAAAACTTCATTTCATTGATAAAAAACAACTCAATCGAGGCTGACTACTTCGCTTTTAGTGACCAAGATGACATTTGGCACACTACTAAACTTGAGAAAAGCGTAAAGGCGCTACAAAAGAACGAGGATAGCAAGCCCGCTCTTTATTGCGCCAGAGTACGATTGATCGATACGGAGCAACGCTGCGTAGGCCTTTCGCCATTGCGTAAATACGCGCCTGCGTTCGAAAATGCGCTTGTTCAAAGCCTGGCCGGCGCAAATACCATGCTGATCAATCAGTCCGCACGAACGCTGATGGCAGCCGTACCGGATAACTGCCCTGTTGTCGCACATGACTGGCTCGCATACTTATTGGTCACGGCGTCCGCGGGCCAAGTCATATATGACAGCACCCCATCGCTTGATTACCGCCAGCACGAAGGCAATTTGATAGGTAACAGAACCGGCCTGAGTGGAAACTTTCACAGAATCAAACGATTTGCAACCGGCGATTTTAGCATCTGGAGCGATATGAACATTCAAGTACTCGACTGCATGCTTGAATATATGCCATTGCGAAACCGAACCGTGTTCAGCGACTTTAAGGCCTTGAGAACAGCGGGGCTGGTAAAACGCACCAGATTATTTTTTAAAGTGGGACTGTATCGACAGGGACCGCTGGAAAACTGGCTGCTGATCCTCGCGCTCCTGCTGAAAAAAATCTGAAATCATTACTGGAAATCAAAATCATCGACGTGGCCTGCCTTGTCGGCCTCCCACCAAAGCGGATGCCTCGAATTTTGAGCTGTGATAAAGTATTTCCGCCACAGGCGGGGTCAAGCTAGCAGCGAATGACCAGGAATGCTGGGTTTGGGGTGGAGGCCATCGCGCGGCGCGTGTTCCTCTCCACAACGGCCATGGAGCCTCCAATCCTCTGATAAGGCGAGCGTCCCCCTGAGGTTATCTGGTTGGCCTTGGTACCCGTACGCCACATGTTTACCGCCTCAATCGATCAACCCATTTTTGAGTAGCAGATGGATATTAGAATTTTTTGTTTTTATGCGTTGACCGACACGGACAAGCAGACAAGGGAGTGTTTGGCACCATGAAAACTTTTTCCATCAGTCCTCGAGAAATAATAGCTTCCAATTGGCGTAACAGAGGGCTGATTTCAGCTTTGATAAAGCGCGAAATTATCGGACGATACAGAGGCTCAATCATGGGCCTGCTCTGGTCACTGTTCAACCCGATTTTCATGCTGGTCATTTACACATTTGTGTTCAGTGTCGTATTCAAAGCACGCTGGAGCGTAGACAGCGAATCAAAAACCGAATTTGCGTTGATGCTATTTGCAGGTCTTATGACCTTCAACTTGTTCGCAGAATGTTTAAACCGCGCACCCAGCTTGATTTTAAGCAACGTAAACTACGTAAAAAAAGTGGTGTTTCCGCTTGAAATCCTGTCTCTGGTCACTTTCGGCTCAGCGCTTTTTCACTACTTGGTAAGTTTGACAGTATGGTTAGCTGCCTCGCTGATACTATTCGGAAAAATTGAACTTACCACTCTGTGGCTTCCAGTCATTCTGGGACCGCTGGTGATGATTACGCTTGGCCTTGTCTGGTTCTTGTCTTCACTCGGTGTCTATCTACGTGACGTAAGCCAGATCATTGGTGTTTTAACATCCGTACTGATGTTCATGTCACCCATTTTTTATCCAATAACGGCTCTCCCTTTAGAATATCGTTACTTGCTGTCCGCCAACCCACTGACTCCTGCAATAGAAAATGCCCGGGCGGTTCTTTTCCGCGGTCAAATGCCTGACTTCACTGCTTTGGGTATCAGCTACATAATTGGAGCCATCGTATTGTACCTTGGGTTCGTATGGTTTCAAAAAACACGAAAGGGATTTGCCGATGTCCTCTGATTGCGCGATTGTTGTTAGTCAGCTCAACAAAAAATTTCAAATCTACGACAAGCCTCGCGATCGACTTCTGCAGATGCTGTCTTTCGGCAGAAAGCATTATTACCGGGAGTTCCCGGCAGTAAAAGATGTTTCGTTTACCATCGAGAAAGGACAAACCGTAGGTATCGTCGGCCGAAACGGAAGTGGTAAATCAACTCTACTGCAGTTGATTTGTGGAACACTGAATCCTTCTTCGGGAAATATAACGACGTACGGCCGGGTTGCAGCTCTCCTTGAACTCGGCTCGGGATTCAACCCAGAGTTCAGCGGGCGTGAAAACGTATTCATGAACGCCGCGGTTCTCGGGCTCACCCGAGAAGAAACCAGCGCTCGATTCGAAGAAATCGAACGCTTTGCCGAGATCGGCGACTTCATCGACCA
This sequence comes from Pseudomonas sp. Marseille-Q5117, assembly GCF_946901175.1. Classification (NCBI taxonomy): domain Bacteria; kingdom Pseudomonadati; phylum Pseudomonadota; class Gammaproteobacteria; order Pseudomonadales; family Pseudomonadaceae; genus Pseudomonas; species Pseudomonas sp. Marseille-Q5117. The sequence goes on from NZ_CAMPPP010000001.1 coordinate 495,823, forward strand.
ACCGGTAAAAACCTACTCAAGCGGCATGATGGTTCGCTTGGCGTTTGCCGTTGCGATCAATGTCGATCCGCAGATACTGATTGTCGACGAAGCGCTGTCTGTTGGCGATGAACGCTTTCAACGCAAGTGCTTCGCCAGAATCGAAGCTATCAAGTCGACCGGTGCAACAATTCTCTTCGTATCTCACTCAGGGAATACAGTCATCGAGTTGTGTGACCGGGCGATTTTGCTGGATGGCGGAGAGAAGCTCGCTGAGGGCCCACCCAAATTCATCGTTGGCCAATATCAGAAACTGCTTTATGCTCCCAACGAAAAAGTCAGCGCGCTGCGCGAGGAAATCAAGAACTCTGCTCCGGAAGGACCACCGACCGGCGCTGAGTGGACGTTTGCAGAAGACACGTCTGACTTTACTCAGGACAGCGAAGACTACGATCTTGACGAATTCTTCGATCCAAATCTGCTTTCCAAAAGCACATTGTCCTATGAATCACATGGCGCGTTGATCTCTAGGGCACAAATCTTCAATGACGCCGGCGATCAGGTAAATTGCCTAAAACGCGGCCGTATTTATCATTATAGATATACCGTTGAGTTCGAACTTGCCGCATCTGCTGTGCGCTTCGGAATGATGATCAAATCGCTTGGCGGTGTCGAACTGGGTGGCAGCACCAGCGCCTCCAGACTCCAGGACGCGCTCACTTCCGTGTCCGGCAATTCAAAGATACAAGTCGAATTCAAATTTCACTGCAACCTGAACCCTGGAACCTATTTCATGAACGCGGGTGTAGTCGGCCTGATCGAGGAAGGCGAAACGTACCTTCACCGTTTAATCGACGCCTGCATGTTCCGGGTATTACCTGTAATGGAAAATATCGCGACAGGCCCGGTTAGTTTTAAATGCGAAGCAACTTATAAAGAATTGGCGTAAGAACATGATGAACACACCGCTCTCTTCCAAAAAAATAATTGTCGTATTGGGAATGCACCGCTGTGGCACGAGCGTAATCACTCGTGCGCTCAGTACGCTGGGGGTCGATCTTGGCGATCATCTGATGCCTGCTTCCGGGGGAAATAATGAAAAAGGGTTCTGGGAGGACGTTGATTTCAATGAACTGAACGTCAGCCTGCTCGAGGCGCTTGGTCACGACTGGCACTCCCTGGCACCTGTAAGCCCCGAAGAATGGCTGAATCCCGTTCTAGATCAGTTCAGGGCACAAGCGAAACAGATCATCGCAAACAAATTCCAAGCTACCGACTGCTTCGGCGTCAAGGATCCGCGCATGGCGCGGACAATGCCTTTCTGGATCAATATTTTTGAACAGATCGGGCTGGAAGCTTCCTACGTAATTGCTTATCGAAACCCTGGAAACGCTGCCCGCTCGCTCGCCGCCCGTGATGGCTTCGAACTTGAGAAAGGTTATTTTCTGTGGCAGGAACACATGCTCTTGAGTCTGAAATACAGTGAAGACGCGCCGAGGGTGGTTGTCGATTACGATTTGATGCTCAAGAACCCTGCCAGTCAGATCAAACGTATTGCGAGCAAATTGGGCTTGAGCTACGACGAAAGCAACCCTGCCCTCAAAGAGTTTCTTGAGCATTTCCTCGAAACAAATCTACGCCACCACAAAGTTGGATTGGACGACTTGAATGATGATAAATCGGCTACCGCAAGTTTAGTTCGCCTAAGTCATTTGATCGCTTCGCTGGCGAGTGAACAAATTGCCGATGACACCAAAGTCAACGAAACAATAAACGCATTATTTATTGACTTATTCGAAAGTTATCCAGCATACAAATTGATGAGCATACTGGATCAACGATCAACGAAGCTTTTGAAAGCTCACTGGGAAAAGGATTTGCACATCAATCAGCAAATGGAAGAGCGTGCGAGCCTCGTGGAGACAATCAGTGCTCTTAAAAATCAAGCTAAAAGCGCAAATAGCCTGAATGAAATACAACAGTCCAGAATTACAGAGCTAGAAGCTCGAGTGTCTGCCGAATTGCAGCAGCAACATGAGCTTCGCCTGCTTCTTGACGATCATGCATCACAAGTCAATACATTGTTGCGAACTACACAGCAATTCTCTTCCGGTAAATTCCTGCTTAGAGCCCTCGCCCGCTTGATTGCCAAGCGCGTGCTTGCGCTCAAGACTGTCAGCGAAGAAAAAATCCGCGCCCGAATCGTCAAGCTGGGATTGCTGGACGAAGAATTCTATCTGAATACATACAAGGACATTCAAAGCGCAAAACTCGACGCTATGGATCACTATCTGAACCATGGTTGGCAAGAAGGAAGAGACCCATCGCCCCACTTTTCCACCAGTTACTATCTCGAGGCCTATGAGGATGTGCAACGCACCGGCATCAATCCTCTCGTGCACTATGTACGACATGGCCATAAAGAAGGCCGATCGATTTTTGATATCAGTGGACACCGATACAAACTCGAACGTACCAGTCCCCGGAAGAGCAAATACGTTACTCTGGCAAGATTGCTGTTAAACGAACCAGCGTTGCTTGGCCGTTTTCTTGACGAAGCTAAACGCTCTGGCGTGCGCCAGGCGATCGCGCTGAGCAAGAGCCGCATTCAGCGAGAATCTCGTCAGCCGGCAACGATTACGCAAAAACATGATACCGCCTCTCTCATGGAGTATGGAGTCTATAAGGTTGTACCGTTCAACCTTAATCCGTATCTCCAGGACATGCCTGTGATGGTCGGCAGGAAAGTTGCCGTACACCTGCATTTCTTTTATGAAGACATGGGTGAAATTTGCGCGAAATATCTTAAAAACTTACCGGTGGAATTCGACCTTTTTGTCTCCGTTCAACCCGGCACAGACTTGGAACGCGTTAAAAGTTTCTTCATCGGCCAGCTGCCCCTCACACGCGGTGTCTTCGTTGAACAGAGTCAAAACCGTGGAAGAGATATTGCGCCGCTTATCTGCTTGTTCGGCAGCAGGCTTGCAACTTACGATTATGTGGGCCACTTCCATACCAAGAAGAGCCCTCATCGTGAAGATCTGAATGAATGGTTTGACGCCCTCATGACGACCTTGTGCGGAGAACCGAAACAGATTGCGCAGATTTTCAAATTGCTTGAAGGTGATGCAAAAGTCGTATATGCCGCTGGTAATCAAGTGGTGCCTGGTGACGATGGATGGAGCGAAAACAAGGACATCGCTAAGGAAATCCTCGAAAAGTATACGGACCATGATATTGCGAACTTTCCATCAGTCGAATTCCCACAAGGCACCATGTTCTGGGCGAAGACAGAGAGTATTCGAGACTACCTCCTCCTTCCTTTGAACTATGAGGATTTCCCGGCCGAGCCAATTTTGCCTGACGCGACGCTAGCCCATGCGCTTGAGCGTCTATTACTGATCTTCACTACAAATGTTGCTGGTCGAAACTATCGGATTGAATCTCCTAGCTTGTCGACTGTGCCTCTGACGTACTACGAGGAGCAGAAGGATTACTCGGCTTCAGTCGTCCACGACACGATCAAAGTGCTTGCTTACTACCTGCCTCAATTCAGCCCGAATCCGGAAAATGATGAATGGCACGGTAAAGGCTTCACAGAGTGGCACAAGGTTCGTTCAGCCAACCCTCTGTTTCAAGGTCACTACCAACAACACGTTCCGCACGCGGATATCGGCTATTACAGCCTGGAAAGCCACCACCATATGGCTGTTCAGGCCGCGCAGATGGAAAAGGCCGGCGTCCATGGGATGATTTTTTATCATTACTGGTTTTCAGGTAAGTTGATCCTGGAAAAACCTGCGCAAATGTTGCTCGACCACCCGGAAATTCACATGCCGTTCAGTTTTTGCTGGGCGAATGAAAACTGGACTCGGCGCTGGGATGGCAATGAACAGGAAATATTGCTCGGACAAGTCTATTCCAAGGAAGATGCTCTGGGCTTTATCAGATATCTGATTCCTTTCTTCAAGGATGAGCGATACATCAAAGTCGACGGTCGACCGCTACTCTTTGTTTATCGCCCGTCTTCGATGGAATATGTAGAAGACTATATCAATATTTGGGCTGAGGAATGTGCGGCCAACGGAATCAGCGCTCCATATGTCGTAGCAACGCTAACCCGTGGAGCTACCGCTCCGCAGGATTATGGAATGGATGCAGCTGTCGAGCGGGTACTTCAAGACTGGACGGGAGGTGCAGTTCCCGATATCAATCACGAGAAACGACCTTACTGGCCAATTAACGGAAGCATCCTCGATTACAGTTCCGTCGCAGATCATTATCAAGAAAAAGAGCTGAGCAATGACTACACCCTGTTCCGCTCATTGGTTCCGACCTGGGACAACACAGCACGTTATGGCACCGAGGCTTATGCTCTGGATGGTTTCACAACTTCGAAATTCCAGAATTGGCTGGAACATTTGATTGACTATTCCGAAAAGAGCCTTCCGGAAGATCGGCGCTTCGTTGTGATCAACGCCTGGAACGAGTGGGCAGAAGGGGCACACCTGGAGCCCGACACCCGCTTTGGCTACGGTTATTTGAACTCGGTAGGCAGAGCTTTAAGCGGCTATAAGTTCGACGACCTAGATCATGTTACGCTCGATAAAGATATCGTTATCAACATATCTATCGGCGCTCATGCCGAAAAACGCATATCTGCCAATCGTGAATTGCGCAACGCATTTTACCAATGCGTAATGAATTCAAGTGTATTCAATAAGTATACGGTGACCGTTTCAAATGAACATTTACTTGACTATCTGGACACGAACGGAATTACCGTTGAAAAGACCAGCCACATCGATTCCGGCCTGACTCTAGAGCTCAATGACATATATTTGTTTCCGGATTATTCCATTGAAAATCTTATCAAGATGTCCAGCCGACATACTGGATACAATATTTGCGCAAGCGTTAAGAACACCCAGGCCTTTGCCGCTGGTGCAAAAAATAACAATGGTGAAATAAGCTTCAGTCAGCGCTCCGGCATGATCTTGAAGTCGGGCCGTCGAAATGCTGGTTACAAAGAATGTGGCATCGCACCGTGCTTTATGCTGAACGTATCGGAACAGTCTGCTGCCAATTCGCCAGAGTCTGTGTCGACAATCATACGTTTCCACAAACAGGGCAATAAAAAGCTGCTTACAAATTGTCTCTTGTCATTAATAACTCAAGATCGATGCCATGTTCGACCTATCCTTGCTATCCAGGATATGACGGCGGAAGAAATTGAGCTCTTGAAAGCGCAATTGGCACGCCTGCCGTGGATGGATACAGCTTTCCCAGAGTTTCAATGCTATAACTCCACTCCCGAGATGCCAGATCTGCGCTCGCTCATGTTGAACGAGTCGTTAAAATCCGTCGAAAGTGGATTTGTCACATTTCTTGATTACGATGATGTGGTCTTTCCTGATGCATACAGAAAAATGGCCGATCGACTTATTGCTACAGGGAAAAATGCAACCTTCGGTCGCGTCTATTCGACGAATGTTCACTCTGACAGCGGTTTGGTTATCTCAAGAGACAGGACTTACACATACGGCCATACTTTTGAAGACTTTCTCGATGTGAATCACGCCCCGATACACAGCTTCATGCTAAATATTGACAAATGCAATACAGCGGCAATTGAATACTTTAGCGACATGAAGTTCATGGAAGATTATTACCTGACATTGCAGCTTTTCACCGAACGGGATACGGATTGGAAATCGCTTGATACAGATATGTTCATCGGCGATTACATCCATCGCATCGATAGCAAGGACAGCAATACCCTCGCAATTAACGACAAGGATGAGCGCCAGTCACTTCTGAACAGTGAGCCGTATCTGCTTTCAGAAGAACGTATCAAGGCAATGCGCTCACGTATTAGACAGTCGCAGTAATACCAAGAAACGCCCTTATACTGGATCTCGAAACAGCATCTGAACGAGAATGCAGAATAGAGGGCGTTTTTTGCTTTATTCAGGCGTCTTTATCGCTCTGCTTCATACTGATATGCTCTCGTTTTCTAGCATTTCGTTTTTTGTGCACGACCAGAGGAAGAGATGAATACTGACCTCGTGTTCCACCCCACCGCCGTCACTCCGTCGGTCAGGGCCGCAGCAAAAGCACAGACGCCCATCGTCATTTGGTTCACAGGTCTCAGTGGTGCTGGCAAGTCAACCATAGCCAATGGACTGGAGCAGGCATTATTAGAAAAGGGCCGTCATACTTTTCTCCTGGATGGCGACAACGTGCGCCTCGGCCTATGCCGCGACCTAGGATTTAGTGACCAAGACAGGGAGGAGAACATTCGCCGCATCGCAGAAGTTTCGAAGCTGTTTCTTGATTCGGGCCTTATCACCATCGCCTCCTTCATCTCTCCTTTCCGCCAAGACAGGAGTATCGCTAGAGACATCATTGGTCGTGATTCTTTCATAGAGGTTTTTATCGACGCACCTTTGCTTGAGTGTGAAAAACGCGATCCCAAAGGTCTGTATAAGAAAGCCCGTGCCGGCTTTATTAAAAATTTCACCGGAATTGACTCCCTTTATGAAGAACCGCTATCACCCGACATCCACATTGACACGTTCAAAAATAACATCGAACAATCAGTACAGATTATTATGGATCACCTAGAGAAACGGGTACTTCGATGAAGACTGTTGTCATTGTTGGTGCCGGATTTAGTGGGGCTGTTTTAGCCGCCCAGCTGCTGAACCAGCACCTCAACGATGTGCGCCTGGTCTTAATAAATCGTTCTGGACCAATGGGTCGTGGCCTGGCTTATGGCACCAATAGTGCAGTACATCTCCTGAATGTTCCTGCCGGCAACATGAGTGCTTACGTTGAACAACCAAGTCATTTTCTGAATTACTGTAAGTCTAAAGGACTAAACGTCACTGACTCTTCATTTGTACCCCGCCAAGTCTATGGAGAGTATCTAAGCGACATTCTAAAACAAGCAGAAAAGAGGAGCGGCGGAGGGATATCTTTTCAGCAAATAAGCGCTGAAGTCCTCGGCATGCGATACCAAGATAATCAATTCGAGATCAGACTGAAAAATGGAAGCCGCCTGCATGCACAACATGCTGTTTTAGCGCTCGGCAACTTCTCTCCCGCGGTCCCCCATGAATTGAATGCACTTCGAGACTCCGGTTACTATATTCAGGATCCGTGGTCAGCTGAACTAGATCAGAAATCACTTGAACCGAATGAATCAGTTCTTTTGATCGGAACCGGGCTGACTGCTCTAGACACAGCCACAAGATTGCTGCAGCAAGGGCACTCGGGTTCAATTTATATGGTTTCGAGGAGAGGGCTACTGCCTTTACCCCATCGGAGAGGCAATCGTCAACCAACGCTGGATTACCCTGTTCAAAAAGAATTATTGCAGAGCCACCCTTCGGTGTTGAATTACTCTCGCATTCTCAGAAGTATAATTAAACGCACAGAATGTGATTGGAGAGATATTATTGCGGCTATACGCCCTATCACCGATAAGCTTTGGTCACGCTTGAACCATTGTGAACGAAGTCGTTTTTTAAGACATTTACAACCTTATTGGGATATCCATCGACATCGGGTCGCCCCCGACTCTTTCGATATATTCAAAGCCTCCTGCGCCAGCCGTCAGATTAAAACTTTTGCCGGACGCATACAGAGCTTTGCAATTACCGACAATCGTCTTTCACTCCTTATAAAACCTCGTAGCACTGAATCGGCAATCGAAATCGAGGTAGGTAGAATTATTAATTGTACCGGACCAAACACCAATCTTGAGCTTGTCAACGAACCACTGATAAATCAACTCATGGAATCCAAGCTAGCACTTCAGGACGAGCAGAAGTTGGGCTTACTCGTCAATGATGATCTCACGCTCGCAAACGAGCTATCAAAAGGTGGCGCTTCTTTAAGCTACATTGGCCCTATGCTGAAGGCGAAATATTGGGAGGCAACTGCGGTTCCAGAACTTCGAAAATATGCTGCCGAGCTCGCTGCGTCTATCGCACAAAGACTAAAAAGTTAACACTTGTCTGGTAGCATACGTCCCGCTCTGAGCCTGAACGCCAAATAACATAAGGGGGAATAGGCAAGGAGTAAACCCAGAAAAGGCTCTAGCCCTTTGGCAACAGCCATTGCTAATGGAAACAACCACAGAACATTAATAGCCAATATATAACCAGTCGTATGTTTATGGCTCTCAAGCTTTATTGCCGCGTGCTGATACGCGTGAGAGCGATGTGCTTGATAAATTTTTTCTCCTCGCAGGAAGCGTTGTAACAGCGTCCAGGTTGCATCCGTGATAAAGACAGCCAAAAGTATAATCCAGCTCCAAAATAACTCCGGCGAGGCTGCAGCACCCAACACGCTCAAGCCTCCAAGGATGATTCCGAGGAAACCGCTGCCGGCATCGCCCATGAAAATCCGCGCGGGTGGAAAGTTCCACCATAAGAAGCCCGCAGTTGAACAAGCGAGAAGCAGTGGCCCCCAAATAAGACTTGGCGTTCCTGCGAACCAATAAATCAGGCACATACCCAAACAAACGCTGATCGCCTCGACACTTGCGAGTCCGTCGATGCCATCCATAAAATTATATAAATTTAACATCCAGACCAAATAACAGAGCGCGAAAATTGTAGTCAATATTCCCGACTGGATCGTAACTCCGAGTAACTGCAGTGATGGAAATCCGCTCATCCAGAACAACAACCATGCTGCAGCACTGAAATGCCCAACCAGCCGCCACTTAGCAGCTATATGCCCATGATCGTCAGCGAATCCCAGGACGGCTACAATCGTACCTGAACCCAGAAGCGCACAGAGCACCTCCAAGCTCATAACACCCATACCACTCAAAAATGTCAGGCCGGATAGAAATGTGAGCACAATAGCGACGCCCCCACCTCGGGGCGTAGGTTTACAATGCGAACTTCGCTCATTTGGAATATCCATCAAACTTTTGGCTAACGCATACTTTCGCAAAAGCAAAGTAAGAGCCCAAGAGGTGAAGCAGCAGACCGGTATCAACCACAAAGCGATCATTTGGTAGTATGTTCCTGATAATACTTGGCTGTGCGGCGAAAAGTTTTATCCATATCCGCTGATGGCACCCATCCCAACAGTTCTTGATTCTTCTCAATATCAATCTGTAGCGATCCCAGCAGTCTGTCCGCGATGCCTCGCCTTCCCAAAAGCTTTGCTATGCATTGGAGAAAATATTGGGGCACAGGTATCAGCCGAGATGGTTTTCCAAGCGAGCACCTAAGCCGATATAACAATTCGGAAGTGGAAAGGTCGACGCCGTCTCCGGCAAGGAATACCTGATTGCTCGCTGAAGGATGATCAATACAAGTGATTATCAAGCTGACAAGATTATCGATCGCTACCAGGCTACGTTTGTTATCAATTCCACCTAAAGGTAACGGCATCCCTGTATCAAGCCACCTTAGCATGCTTTGAAAGTTTGCCTTTACGCCGGGCCCATAAACAAGTGGAGGTCGAATGATGACAACTTCCAAGCCTGTCTCTTGAGCCAACTCTTTCAACGATTCTTCCGCCTCGTATTTGGAGACACCGTAAGCACCAGAAGGATTCGGAAAATCATCAGCCCGAAAGCGCTGCCCAACAGAAGTTTGTTCACCATTTACTTTAATTGAACTGATAAATATGAATCGCTTCACTCCCGATGACACTGCACTCCGAGCCAAACGAAGCGTACCATCTACGTTAACCCTGCGAAATGAATCAAGAGCCTGCGCAGCAATATCGTTCATGACATGAACACGCGCAGCGGTATGTATAACGACATCTATATCAGTCAAATCAGGCAATTGCTGAGGCTGAGTCAAATCAAACTTAACCACTGGACATAACCCCAGTAATCGGGAATTGCCACGCAGTGCTGCAACAGGCTGGAAGGCTTGTTCCACTAATAATTTGAATACCGTCGCCTCGCCGACAAATCCATTCGCACCGGTTACCAGTACTCTCGGCGCGGTCATTTTCGCTTCCCCCCACCGATCAATGCGGTCAACCAACAAATACAGAAGAAAAAGAATTTATCGCGTACTCGCCGACGACACTTCCACGCACTAAAGGATAACTTTAACAGTTCCGCTCTTCGCAAATTAAGCCAACTGCTTACGAACGGATCACTTTCAAGCTTGAGCAACTTGCATATTAGTTGAACCTGTTTAAACCACCAGCCATCATGAATAATCTTGTATCGAACAATAAGCGATCGCAACCCTTTATTCGCACCGATCTGATTATTCTCGTGCTGCCTGTAGCTCATAGACGGCTCCGGATCGATGAACCAGCGGTATCCATTACGTCGAGCGAACGCATAACAATACCAATCGTGCAGCGTGATAGCTTGCAGATATCGCCAGTTAGTCCTGATTGATTGCTTGAAATCCGCGGCGAGTTTTCTGCACATTACATAAGTGCACCCGGGTCCCGCAGCTTCGAAAACATAGTCCCAGCTAACTTGAGGCTGAGCTTTATTTAACAGGTGCTGTTGGCCATCAGGCCAAAATGCTGTTACGTTGCTGGAATAAGCGTCAACCTGACGGATTTGGATAGCGGAGACAGCGCGGATGAGCTTATTTTGAAACCAGATGTCGTCCTGATCTGCAAATGCCACGAAATCATAGGTGTCAAGCGGGACATCCCGTATCAGGCGGAAAAAATTACCTGAAGCGCCGCCGAAACTACCGACCATTGGTAGTAAAACTACCTGCGAATGCTTGGCAGCATAGTTTTCACACCAGGATTCTGTGCCGTCACTGGAAGGATCGATACTGATGAATACGGTTACGTCCACTCCAGCCTGAGACAGGATCGAAGTGATTTGTTCTTCGATCCAAAGCATGCCATTGTACGCAGCTAGTAAAACTGCAACCCTCGGATATTCTGCTGGCATGCCGTCTCTGCTTACACCGTTAAAACATGATCGCTCAACTATCTCGAGCACTGCAGTCAGTGGGAATCAGAGTCCAGAATTTTCTTCAAATACTGACCATACCCTGTTTTCTTCAGCGAATCTGCTTGAGCAGCCACTTGCTCGGCGGTGATCCAGCCATTGTGATAAGCAATTTCCTCAAGGCAAGCGACTTTCAATCCTTGGCGCTGTTCAATCGTATGAACGAAATGACTGGCCTCAAGCAATGAATCGTGTGTCCCTGTATCCAGCCAAGCGAATCCGCGGCCGAGCATTTCTACGTTGAGTGTTTTTTGTTCAAGATAGGCGCGATTGATATCAGTAATTTCCAGCTCGCCGCGCTCGGAAGGCTTGATGCTTTTAGCGATGTCGATCACTTGATTGTCGTAGAAGTAAAGACCGGTCACAGCGTAGTTTGATTTAGGCTTCGATGGTTTTTCTTCAATGCTCAGCGCACGCCCGGTTGCATCGAACTCAACGACACCAAACCTTTCCGGATCGGAGACGTGATAGCCGAAAACAGTTGCACCCGACTTCTGCGAACCTGCAGAGCGCAGATTTTCGGAGAAGTGGTGGCCGTAGAAAATATTGTCACCGAGAATAAGACAGCAAGGGTCATTCCCGATGAACTCTTCACCAATAATGAAAGCCTGCGCCAAACCGTCAGGGCTAGGCTGTACGGCGTAACTCAGTTTTATCCCGTAAGTGCTACCATCCCCCAGAAGTTTGCGAAAGCATGGAAGATCTTCCGGTGTAGAGATGACCATAATCTCACGCATCCCCGCCAACATCAAAACTGACAGTGGATAAAAAATCATTGGCTTGTCATAGATCGGCAGCATTTGCTTGGAAACACCAAGCGTGAGCGGGTGTAAGCGAGTACCCGAGCCACCAGCGAGGATGATGCCTTTACGATTTGTCGTGGTCATTTGTTCAGAACTTCCCTAAGCATTCGGGTTACGCCACTTTGCCAATCCGGCAAGTGTAGAGAAAAATTGTCGCGCAGTTTCTGAGTATTCAAGCGTGAATTCAGAGGGCGGCGCGCAGGTGTAGGATAGTCAGTTGTTTCGATCGGATTGACAGCCGTCACCACTAACGCCTCGCCGTGAACTTTGGCGAATTCGATTACGTGACTGGCATAGCCATGCCAGGACACTTCGCCTGAAGCGGCCAAATGATAAAGTCCTGCAAGCTCTGGACGCTTGATAACTTGCTGAATAGCTAACGCCGTAACGTCAGCAATAAGGTCTGCGCCAGTAGGAGCACCGATCTGATCTGCAATAACGCTCAGTGCTTCGCGGTCCTTCGCCAGCCGCAGCATGGTCTTTGCGAAATTATTGCCGCGTGCACCGTAAACCCAACTGGTGCGGAAAATCAGATGCTTGCAACCCGATGCGACAATTGCCTGTTCGCCGGCGAGCTTGCTGGCTCCGTAATGGTTCACCGGCGCAACAGCATCTGTCTCCTGCCATGGCGTCACGCCCTTACCACTAAAGACGTAATCCGTGGAGTAGTGAACCAGCCATGCGCCGTTCGCCGCGGCTTCTTCCGCCATAACGCCACTCGCAAGGCCGTTAACGCAATCCGCCAACTCGGTTTCCGACTCGGCTTTGTCAACCGCCGTATAAGCAGCAGCGTTGACAATGACATCGGGACTTACCTGACGAATAGTTGCGCGCAAGTACTCGAGATTCGACAGATCACCGCTGAGACCGTCTTCACCATGACGATCAAGAGCGACCAGCTCTCCAAGCGGCGCCAGTGAGCGCTGCAATTCCCAGCCCACCTGACCGTTCTTTCCTAAAAGCAGGATTTTCATGCTTTGCTCGAGCGATCGGCGTAGTTCTGATCAATCCACTGCTGGTAGCTGCCGCTCTTCACGTGCTCTACCCACTCAGTGTTAGTCAGATACCACTCGACAGTCTTACGAATGCCTGTATCGAAGGTTTCCGCGGGGGTCCAACCCAGCTCACGCTGAATCTTGCTCGCATCAATTGCGTAACGCACGTCATGACCAGGACGATCCTGAACATAAGTGATCAGGCTGGCATGCGGACGATGGGCAGAATCAGGACGCAACTCATCGAGCAACGCACACAGGGTATGCACCACTTCGATGTTTTGTTTTTCGTTATGACCGCCGATGTTGTAAGTCTCGCCGATGACACCTTCGGTAACGACTTTGTACAGCGCGCGCGCGTGATCTTCGACATACAGCCAGTCACGAACCTGGTTGCCTTTGCCGTACACCGGCAGCGGTTTGCCTTCGAGAGCGTTGAGAATGATCAGTGGGATCAACTTCTCTGGAAAATGGCATGGGCCGTAGTTGTTCGAGCAGTTGGTCACCAGTGTGGGCAGGCCATAGGTGCGCGCCCAGGCGCGAACAAGGTGATCAGAACTGGCTTTGCTGGCGGAATATGGCGAGCTTGGCTGGTAAGGGGTGGTTTCGGAGAAAAGGTCTTCCGGACCTTCGAGGTCTCCGTAAACTTCGTCAGTCGAAATGTGGTGGAAGCGGAAGTTGGCTTTGCGCGTGTCATCCAGCGCAGCCCAGTAGTGGCGGGCTGCTTCGAGTAGCGTGTAGGTGCCAATGATATTGGTCTGGATGAATTCGGACGGGCCGGAGATCGAGCGGTCGACGTGAGATTCAGCGGCCAGGTGCATGATTGCATCCGGTTGGTGCTCACGCAGGACGCGGTCGATCTGATCACGATCGCAGATATCGACGCGCTCGAAGGCGTAACGCGAATTCTGGCTGACTTCTGCCAGGGACTCCAGATTGCCGGCGTACGTCAGCTTGTCGACGTTAACGACTGCATCGGAAGTGTTGGAGATGATGTGACGGATGACTGCCGAGCCAATGAAGCCGGCACCGCCGGTAACTAGAATTTTCACGCGAAACGATACCCTTGAGCTGCGGACAGCGCTGCCAGCGAGCGCGGTCTAATCCATGAATGCAGAGGCCACTATCAGTTGGCATCCGTCAGAGTCAGTCTGAATCGACATGCATTAAGGCACGATCGAACAAGGGGCGCATTTTACAGCTTAATGATGCTTTTACTAATGGATAAAGACAGGCTGAGGCGCAATTTCGACAGATGCCGTGCGCCTGTCGTTTTCAGACCAGTCGCTTGCGTGCAGCTCTGGACGAACGTCCAAGAAACCAGCCCAAAATTGGACCGATGAGCATGCCGATCAGCAACGCCAACACCGCAACAACCGACACCGGCAACTGCGGGCCGGAAAAACCCAGAAACAAAAGCGAAACCGATTGCTGGTTTTCCAGCACAAACGCCAGAACAACCAGAACCATCAGCAGAAGAAAAACGCCAAGCAATATGCGTTTGAGGTTACGCATCCACGCCCCCTTGAATTTGAATAGCGAAGATCAAGCGCCCTCCTCCTCTTCCTCGTTCACGCGGTCGCGCAATTCCTTGCCCGGTTTGAAATGCGGAACGAATTTACCGTCCAGACTGACAGACTGGCCGGTCTTTGGGTTGCGGCCGACGCGTGGCGCCCGGTAGTGCAGGGAGAAGCTGCCGAAACCACGGATCTCGATACGATCACCGGTGGCGAGGCACTGAGACATTTGTTCAAGCATGGTCTTGATGGCCAGCTCCACATCCTTGGATGAGAGTAGCCCTTGATGGGTGACAATTCGTTCGATCAACTCCGACTTCGTCATATTTTTCCCTTCTTTTTCAAGCAGCTAGATCAGCGCTTGAAAGGTTTTAGCATGCCCGGATGATTTTGAACAGCCCAGGGATTGACATATCTTTCCCGGGGTCAAAACGCCCATTTTCAGGGCACTCCAGTGGCGAGTCGGATCGCCGCTGCCCTAACGACACATCACCAGCATGGTCCGGGTCACGAAGCCCGCCGGATTAAAGCCAAACGGGTATTCGTCTTCATCTTTGGCATCGTCAGAACGGGTGATGACCTTATAGCCCTTGCCTTTGCACTCCTTCGCTGCACGCTTCTGGCACTTTTCCCAACCGGACCCCAACCCGGAGCAATCGACCTCGATACCACTGACGCCGCGCACCGCATGGGTTTTCGCACTGGTGGTGCAACCTGCCAGCGCCAAGACCACTGCAACAACAAGTAACTTGTTCATCCACTTCCTTATGCCAGGCAAGCCTGACGACTAATGCTCAAGATCAAGCTTAGTCGCGAATAGGCGATTGATCCGATTAAAGAAACAGACCCGCAGGCGTCGGCATTGGTTTCATGCACGGACGTACAAAGACCAAATCGCAGGCACAAAAAAGGGCGACCGAAGTCGCCCTTTTTAATGATCAAGCAGAACTCAGTTCTGTTTGGCCATTGCTTGACGCAGCAGTGCCGCCATAGTGGTGTCAGCTGCTTCGCCTTCCGGAGCTGCTTTCAGGCTCTGGATGGCTTCTTTCTCTTCAGCGTCGTCTTTCGACTTGATCGAGAGCTGGATTACGCGGCTCTTGCGGTCAACGCTGATGATCTTGGCTTCAACTTCCTGGCCTTCTTTCAGAACGTTGCGCGCGTCTTCAACGCGGTCACGGCTGATTTCGGAGGCTTTCAGGGTAGCTTCTATGTCGTCGGCCAGAACGATGATGGCGCCTTTGGCGTCAACTTCTTTCACGGTACCGGTCACGATAGCGCCCTTGTCGTTAACCGAGACGTACTCGGAGAACGGATCGCTTTCCAGTTGCTTGATGCCCAGGGAGATGCGCTCGCGCTCTGGGTCAACCGACAGGATGACGGTGTCCAGCTCGTCGCCCTTCTTGAAACGACGTACGGCTTCTTCGCCCACTTCGTTCCAGGAGATGTCGGACAGGTGAACCAGACCGTCGATGCCGCCGTCCAGACCAATGAAGATACCGAAATCGGTGATCGACTTGATGGTGCCGGAGATCTTGTCGCCCTTGTTGAACTGGCCAGAGAAGTCTTCCCATGGGTTCGACTTGCACTGCTTGATGCCCAGGGAGATACGACGACGCTCTTCGTCGATGTCCAGAACCATGACTTCCACTTCGTCGCCGACTTGTACGACTTTCGAAGGGTGGATGTTCTTGTTGGTCCAGTCCATTTCCGAAACGTGTACCAGACCTTCAACGCCTTCTTCCAGCTCAGCGAAGCAGCCGTAGTCGGTCAGGTTGGTAACACGAGCGGTTACGCGAGTGCCTTCTGGGTAACGGGCTTTGATAGCAACCCATGGATCTTCGCCCAGTTGCTTCAGGCCCAGGGAAACACGGTTGCGTTCGCGATCGTATTTCAGAACCTTGACGTCGATTTCGTCACCAACGTTGACGATCTCGGAAGGATGCTTGATGCGCTTCCAGGCCATGTCGGTGATGTGCAGCAGGCCGTCCACGCCACCCAGATCGACGAATGCGCCGTAATCGGTGAGGTTTTTGACGATACCTTTGACTTGCTGGCCTTCCTGCAGGGATTCCAGCAGAGCTTCACGCTCGGCGGAGTTCTCGGCTTCGAGGACGCTGCGACGGGAAACGACAACGTTGTTGCGCTTCTGGTCCAGCTTGATGACCTTGAATTCCAGCTCTTTGCCTTCCAGGTGCGTGGTGTCGCGCACTGGACGGACGTCAACCAGGGAACCTGGCAGGAACGCACGGATGCCGTTAACGTCGACAGTGAAGCCGCCTTTAACCTTACCGTTGATAACGCCCTTGACCACTTCCTCGGCTGCGAAGGCTGCTTCCAGAACGATCCAGCATTCAGCGCGCTTGGCTTTTTCACGGGACAGCTTGGTTTCGCCAAAGCCGTCTTCAACCGAATCCAGAGCAACGTGAACTTCATCACCAACGTTGATGTTCAGTTCGCCAGCATCGTTGTAGAACTGCTCAAGCGGGATGAGTGCTTCAGACTTCAGACCAGCGTGAACGGTTACCCAGCGAGCCTGGTAATCGATATCAACGATAACACCGGTGATGATGGAGCCTGCCTGAAGGTTCAGGGTTTTCAGGCTTTCTTCAAAGAGTTCCGCAAAGCTTTCGCTCATTTTAATTCCTGTAGATGAGGGCGAAGTAAACGCCCATCTCCACACCCCAGACGGTGTGGGTTAGTTTCATTTAAAAGAAGCACCGCAGGACTATGACTGGTCCCCTGCGACCTTCTTGGTCACCCGGCGATATCGCGAATGGCGATCTCGCTCATGATGCGTTCAAGCACCTGATCGATGGAAAGCTCCGTTGAATCCAGCTGAATCGCGTCGGCCGCCGGCTTGAGCGGGGCTACTGCGCGCTGGGTGTCACGCTCATCGCGTGCACGGATCTCATCTAGCAGACTCGACAGACTAACACCCTCGACTTTGCCCTTCAACTGCAAATATCGACGGCGCGCCCGCTCCTCGGCACTGGCGGTGAGGAAAATCTTCAGTGGTGCATCCGGAAAAACCACCGTGCCCATGTCGCGACCGTCGGCCACCAGGCCCGGCGCTTCCTGAAATGCACGCTGACGTTGCAGCAGCGCCTCGCGTACGGCGGGCAGCGCAGCCACTTGCGAGGCGCCGGAGCCGACGCTTTCGGTGCGAATGACATCGCTGACTTCGTCGCCTTCGAGAATGATCCGCTGCAGTTGACCTTCGGTCGCGGCGATGAACTGCACATCCAGATGAGCGGCCAGCGTTTTCAGCAACTCTTCATTGGTCAGGTCGACGCCATGGTTATGCGCAGCAAACGCGAGCAAGCGATAAAGCGCACCGGAATCCAGCAGGTTCCAGCCCAGACGCTTGGCCAGAATCCCGGCGACGGTGCCTTTGCCGGAGCCGCTTGGCCCATCGATGGTGATGACCGGTGCAATGTTTTTCACGACTGAGCCTCTTGTGCCACACGAATGCCGACTTGCCCGCACAGCGCGAGGAAGTTGGGGAACGAGGTCGCGACGTTGGCGCAATCGTGGATGCGGATCGGTGCAGTGGCGCGCAACGAGGCAACGCTGAAGGCCATGGCGATACGGTGGTCGCCGTGACCGTGCACTTCACCGCCGCCGATCTGGCCGCCGTCGATGATGATGCCGTCCGGGGTCGGTTCGCACTTGACGCCCAGCGCCAGCAAACCGTCCGCCATGACCTGAATCCGGTCGGACTCCTTGACCCGCAGCTCTTCGGCGCCGGTCAGCACGGTACGCCCTTCGGCGCACGCAGCCGCAACGAACAGGACCGGGAATTCGTCGATCGCCAGCGGCACCAGCTCTTCCGGAATCTCGATACCTTTGAGTTTAGCTGCGCGCACGCGCAAGTCAGCCACTGGCTCGCCGCCCACTTCACGTTGGTTTTCCAGAGTGATATCGGCGCCCATCAGTCGCAGGATATTGATCACGCCAGTACGGGTCGGGTTGATGCCGACGTGCTCAAGCACCAGCTCGGAACCCTCGGCGATCGAGGCCGCGACGAGGAAGAACGCCGACGACGAGATATCGCCCGGCACTTCGATGTGAGTCGCGGTGAGCTTGCCGCCGGACTCGACCGACGCCGTCGCACCGTCGACGCTGACCGGGTAGCCGAAACCACGCAGCATGCGCTCGGTGTGATCGCGGGTCGGTGCCGGCTCAGTGACGGTGGTCTTGCCTTCAGCATAGAGACCGGCAAGCAGCAGGCAGGATTTCACCTGAGCACTGGCCATCGGCATGGTGTAGGTCAAACCCTTGAGCTTGTGGCCACCGCGAATGGTCATCGGCGGACGCCCTTCAGCAGCGGTCTCGATGACCGCGCCCATTTCCCGCAGCGGATTGGCCACGCGATTCATCGGACGCTTGGACAGCGAAGCGTCGCCGGTCAGGGTGCTGTCGAAGTTCTGCGCCGCCAGCAGGCCGGAGAGCAGACGCATCGAGGTGCCGGAGTTGCCCAGATAGATCGGGCCCGGCGCAGGTTTCAGGCCATGCAGGCCGACACCGTGGATGGTCACGCGGCCGTGGTGCGGGCCTTCGATGACCACGCCCATGTCGCGAAACGCCTGCAAAGTCGCCAGGGCGTCTTCGCCCTCGAGAAAGCCTTCGACTTCGGTGACGCCTTCGGCCAGCGAGCCGAGCATGATCGAACGGTGGGAAATCGATTTGTCACCCGGTACGCGAATCCGACCGGACAGGCGGCCACCAGGTTGAGCCAGGAAGATCAGATCGTTGGAATTCATAGCGTCCACATAGGCCCTGCGGGCCAGGATTTTACTGAAATGCTCGCGGGCAACCCGGGCGCGCGTGAAAACGCCCAACAATTGGTGCCCATCCCCTGCATCGACCGCGTCGCGCAAGGCGTCGAGGTCGCTGCGAAATGTATCGAGTGTGCGCAGGACAGCCTCGCGGTTGGCGAGGAAGATGTCGTGCCACATCACCGGGTCGCTTCCGGCGATTCTTGTGAAATCGCGAAAACCACCGGCAGCGTAACGGAAGATCTCCAGATTTTCATTGCGCTTGGCCAACGAATCGACCAGACCGAAGGCCAGCAGGTGCGGCAGATGGCTGGTCGCGGCCAGCACTTCATCGTGCCGCTCGACCTGCATGTGCTCGACATCGGCACCCAATTCACGCCACAGGCGATCGACCACCGCCAGTGCGGCAGGATCGGTCTGCTCGAGCGGCGTCAGGATCACCTTGTGCCGGCGGAACAGCTCGGCGTTCGAGGCCTCCACCCCGCTCTGCTCGGAACCGGCAATCGGGTGCCCCGGCACGAAACGCGCCGGCATGCCGCCGAACGCTTCGGTCGCCGCGCGCACCACGTTGCCTTTGGCACTGCCGACATCCGTAAGAATCGCCAGCCCCAGATCCATAACAGCCAGACGCGCGAGCAGCTTTTCCATGGCCAGAATCGGCACCGCCAGCTGAATCACATCGGCACCGACGCACGCCGCCGCCAAGTCGTCTTCGCAGCGATCGACCACACCCAATTCGACCGCGAGCCTGCGCGATTGCGGATCCAGATCGACGCCGACCACTTCACGGCACAAGCCGCTTTCACGCAAACCCTTGGCAAACGAACCACCGATCAACCCCAGACCGACCACCACAAGGCGACCGATCATAGGTGCAGCAGGTTGCAGCGCAGTGACATCAACCACGAGCCAGAACCTTGCGCAGCGCCTCGAGGAAACGGCTGTTTTCTGCCGGCAGACCGATGGTCACCCGCAGGTGGTTCGGCATGCCGTAATTGGCCACCGGACGCACGATCACGCCTTCGCGCAGCAAGCCCTGAAAAATCGGCGCCGCGACTTGGCCGAGATCGACGCAGATGAAGTTGCCTTTGGACTCGATCCAGCCCAGCCCCAACTCACGGAAACAAGTCTGCAACTGCTGCATGCCGGATTCGTTGAGCTGACGGCTCTGCGCCAGATAGTCCTCGTCCTTCAGCGCCGCACAGGCCGCCGCCAAGGCGAGGCTGTTGACATTGAACGGCTGACGAACGCGGTTCAGCACGTCCGCCACCACTGGGGTCGACAAGCCATAACCGACGCGCAGCGCAGCCAGGCCATAGGCCTTGGAGAAGGTGCGCGACACCAGCAGGTTCGGGTATGCGGCGAGGAAGTCGAGACCGTCCGGCAAATCGCTGCCTTCGGCGTACTCGATGTAAGCCTCGTCGAGGACTACCAGCACATGCTCGGGAACGTCCTGCAGGAATTCGTCCAGCGCTTCGGCGCCGAACCAGGTGCCGGTCGGGTTGTTCGGGTTGGCGATAAACACCACGCGAGTGTTGGCATCGATGGCTGCGAGCATGGCCGGCAGGTCATGGCCCCAGTCTTTGGCTGGAACGACTTTGGCCTGCGCACCGACAGCTTGGGTAGCAATCGGATACACAGCGAAAGCGTGCTCACTGAACACTGCGTTCAGGCCCGGCGCCAGATAGGCACGCGCAACCAGCTCAAGAATGTCGTTTGAGCCATTACCCAGCGTGACCTGATTCAGCTCGACGCGGCACTGCTCGGCCAGCAGCGATTTCAGGGCGAAACCATTGCCGTCCGGGTAGCGAGTCAGCTCGGCCAGCTCTTCGCGGATCGCCGCCAATGCCTTCGGGCTGGCACCCAATGGGTTTTCGTTGCTCGCCAGTTTGACGATTTTTGCCGGATCCAGATCCAGCTCGCGCGCCAGTTCGTCCACAGGCTTGCCCGGAACGTACGGCGAAAGTTGTTGCACGCCCGGCTGTGCCAGAGCGAGGAAGTTGCCACTCATTTGCTACCGCCCCTTAGAGAACTGCTTTCGGGTAGGAACCCAGCACTTTGAGTGCTACTGCTTCCTGACTGATCTTTTCCAGCACACCTTTGATCAACGGATCACGGTGGTGGCCGACGAAGTCGATGAAGAACACGTAGGTCCATTTGCCGCTGCGCGACGGACGGGTTTCGATGCGGGTCAGGTCGATGCCATTGTCATGGAACGGCACCAGCAGCTCATGGAGCGCGCCGGGCTTGTTGCTCATCGACACGATGATCGAGGTCTTGTCGTCGCCGGTAGGCGGCACTTCCTGGTTACCGATCATCAGGAAGCGGGTCGAGTTGTCCGGACGATCTTCGATCTTCTCGGCCAGGCGCGTTAGACCGTACAGCCCCGCCGCCATGTCGCCAGCGATCGCCGCCGAATTCCACTCACCCTTGACCCGTTTGGCCGCTTCGGCGTTGCTCGATACCGCGACGCGTTCGACATTCGGGTAATGCGCGTCCAGCCACTTGCGGCACTGGGCCAGCGACTGCGCGTGGGAATAGATGCGGCTGATGCTGTCGGTCTTGGTGTTTTCGCCGACCAGCAAATGATGGTGGATGCGCAACTCGACTTCGCCACAGATCACCATGTCGTGTTCGAGGAAGCTGTCCAGCGTGTGATTGACCGCACCTTCGGTGGAGTTTTCCACCGGCACCACGCCGAAATTCACCGCACCGGCGGCGACTTCACGGAACACTTCGTCGATCGCCGCCATCGGCTTGCTGATCACCGCGTGGCCGAAGTGCTTCATCGCCGCCGCTTGGGTGAAGGTGCCTTCAGGGCCGAGATAGGCCACTTTCAGCGGCTGCTCCAGCGCCAGGCACGACGACATGATTTCGCGAAACAGCCGCGCCATTTCTTCGTTGCCCAGCGGCCCCTGATTGCGCTCCATCACGCGCTTGAGCACCTGAGCTTCGCGCTCGGGACGATAGAACACCGGCACTTCGCCTTCGGCCAGCGAGGCCATCTTCACGCGGGCGACTTCCTGGGCGCAACGCGCACGCTCACTGATCAGCTCGAGGACTTTGGTGTCCAGAGCGTCGATGCGAACGCGCAGTGCCTTGAGTTCTTGCTCGGACATCAGCCGTGTTCCTTCTCGAATTCCGCCATGTACGCCACCAGCGCGTTGACCGCAGTGATGTCGACGGCGTTGTAGATGGAGGCGCGCATGCCGCCCACCGAGCGGTGGCCCTTGAGGTTGAGCAGGCCGCGCTCGTCGGCACCGGCAAGGAACGGCTTGTCCAGACGATCATCAGCCAGACGGAACGGCACGTTCATCCACGAGCGATCCGACTTGTTGATCGGGTTGCTGTAGAGGCCGCTGGCATCGATGAAGTCATACAGGGTGCGCTGCTTGACGTCGTTGAGCTTGGCAATCGCTTCGACGCCGCCCTGCTCTTTCAGCCATTGGAACACCAGACCGGACAAGTACCAGGCCAGCGTCGGCGGGGTGTTGTACATCGAGCCGTTATCAGCCGCGACCTTGTAGTTGAGCATGGTCGGGCACAGCGAGCGGGCCTTGCCGAGCAGGTCTTCGCGGATGATGTTGACGACGATGCCGCTCGGGCCGATGTTCTTCTGCGCGCCGGCGTAGATCATGCCGAAACGCGAAATATCGACCGGGCGCGAGAGGATGTCCGAAGACATGTCGGCCACCAGCGGCACGTCACCGGTTTGCGGGATCCACTGGAATTCCAGGCCGCCAATGGTTTCGTTCGGCGCGTAGTGAACGTACGCAGCGTCTTTCGACAGGTTCCACTCGTTCTGACCTGGGATGGCGAAATAGTCGTAAGGCTTGGCAGTGGCAGCAACGTTGACGTGGCCGTAGCGCGAGGCTTCTTCGATGGCTTTCTGCGACCAGATACCGGTGTCGATGTAGTCGGCCGAGCCGCCTTCAGGCAACAGGTTCAGCGGGATCTGCGCGAACTGCTGGCTGGCGCCGCCCTGCAGAAACAGCACTTTGTAGTTCGACGGGATATTCAGCAGGTCACGCAGATCCTGCTCGGCCTGGGTGGCGATGGACACGAACTCATCGCTGCGATGGCTCATTTCCATGACCGACAGACCCTTGCCGTGCCAATCAAGGAGTTCACCCTGGGCGCGCTGCAGGACAGCTTCAGGCAGCGCCGCCGGACCGGCGCAGAAGTTATAGGCTCGCTTGCTCACATCCAATCTCGCTCTGATTTGGTGGTATCACGCAATAAATCACACTACCGATCAACATGGCCCTGTGGGAGCGAGCCTGCTCGCGAATGCATCACCGCGGTGCTTCAGAGGTACCGCAGCGCCTGCTTTCGCGAGCAGGCTCGCTCCCACAGGGGGCTCCATGATGTCGAAAATTCATACCGGACAAATAACAAGGGGGCGAATTCTCATCCGCCCCCTCGTTTGTCCGCTTATTCCTGCGGTTCTTCGTCTGCTGCGGCGTCGAGTTGCTGGTCTTCACCTGCTTCGTCGATACCGACGGTGCCTGCGATTTCCTCGCCCTCTTCACCTTCGAGCTCTTCGCCTTCGATTTCCGAAGGCTCCTGAACCCGCTCCAGCCCGACCAGGGTTTCATCCTTGGCCAGCTTGATCAGCGTCACGCCCTGAGTGTTACGACCCAGGCTCGACACTTCGTCGACACGGGTACGCACCAGGGTGCCCTGATCGGAGATCAGCATGATTTCTTCGCCGTCGAGCACCTGCACTGCGCCGACCAGACGGCCGTTACGCTCGTTGCTGACCATGGCGATCACGCCTTGGCCGCCACGCTTGTACTCAGGGAACTCGGTGATCGCGGTGCGCTTGCCATAACCACGCTCGGAAGCGGTGAGGATCTGGCTGCCTTCTTCCGGGATCAGCATTGAAATCAGCTTCTGCCCTTCCGGCAGACGCATGCCGCGCACGCCGCGAGCGGTACGGCCCATGGCACGCACGTCGGACTCTTTGAAGCGGGTGACCTTGCCGCCGTCGGAGAACAGCATCACTTCGCGCTCACCATCGGTGATGGCCGCAGAGATCAGCACGTCGCCTTCGTCCAGCTCCAGCGCGATCAGACCGACGCTGCGCTGACGGCTGAAGGATTCCAGCGGGGTCTTCTTCACGGTGCCGTTGGCGGTGGCCATGAAGATGTAGTGACCTTCGGTGTATTCCTCGACCGGCAGCATGGTGGTGATGTATTCACCGTCATCCAGCGGCAGCAGATTGACCAGCGGACGACCACGGGCCGCGCGGGATGCCTCCGGAATCTCGTAGGTCTTGAGCCAGTACACCTTGCCCTTGCTGGAGAACAGCAGCAGCGTAGTGTGGCTGTTGGCGACGAGCAGGTGAGCGATGTAGTCCTCGTCCTTGACGCCAGTAGCCGATTTGCCTTTGCCGCCACGACGCTGAGCCTGGTACGCAGCCAGCGGCTGGGTCTTGGCGTAGCCACCGTGGGAAATGGTCACGACGCGCTCTTCTTCCGGGATCATGTCGCCCAGAGTCAGGTCGAGACGGGCATCGAGAATTTCGGTGCGGCGCACATCGCCGTATTCGGCGCGGATCACTTCCAGCTCTTCGCGGATCACTTCCATCAGGCGCACGGCGCTGTTGAGGATGCGGATCAGCTCGCCGATCTGGTTGAGGATCTCCTGATACTCGGCCAGCAGCTTCTCGTGCTCCAGACCGGTCAGACGGTGCAGGCGCAGTTCGAGAATCGCTTGGGCCTGTTCTGGCGAGAGGAAGTACTTGCCTTCGCGCAGGCCATATTGCGGATCGAGGTTTTCCGGACGGCACGAATCGGCACCGGCACGTTCAACCATCGCCACCACAGCCGAGGATTCCCAAGGCGTGCTGATCAGCGCTTCCTTGGCTTCCGACGGCGTTGGCGAAGCCTTGATCAGGGCGATCACCGGGTCGATGTTCGACAGCGCAACGGCCTGGCCTTCGAGAATGTGCCCACGCTCGCGCGCCTTGCGCAGTTCGAACACGGTACGACGGGTGACCACTTCGCGACGGTGACGGACGAAGGCTTCCAGCAGATCCTTGAGGTTGAGGATGCGCGGGCGGCCGTCGATCAGCGCGACGATGTTGATACCGAACACCGATTGCAGCTGGGTCTGGGCGTAGAGGTTGTTGAGGATCACCTCAGGCACTTCGCCGCGACGCAGTTCGATCACGACGCGCATACCGTCCTTGTCGGACTCGTCGCGCAGCTCGGTGATGCCTTCGAGCTTCTTCTCTTTGACCAGCTCGGCGATCTTCTCGATCAGACGCGCCTTGTTCAGCTGGTAAGGCAGTTCGGTGATGACGATCTGCTGACGGCCACCGACCTTGTCGATGTCTTCGATGATCGAGCGGGCACGCATGTAAATGCGCCCGCGACCGGTGCGGTAGGCTTCGATGATGCCGGCGCGACCGTTGATGATCGCAGCCGTCGGGAAGTCCGGACCGGGAATGTATTGCATCAGCTCATCGACGGTCAGCTCGGGGTTGTCGATGAGGGCCAGGCAACCGTCGATGACTTCACCGAGGTTGTGCGGCGGAATGTTGGTCGCCATGCCTACGGCGATACCGCTGGAACCGTTGACCAGCAGGTTCGGTACGCGGGTCGGCATGACCGCCGGGATCAGTTCGGTGCCGTCGTAGTTCGGCACCCAGTCCACGGTTTCCTTGTGCAGGTCAGCCAGCAGCTCGTGCGCCAGCTTGGTCATGCGCACTTCGGTGTATCGCATGGCCGCAGCGTTGTCGCCGTCGACCGAACCGAAGTTGCCCTGGCCGTCGACCAGCAGGTAGCGCAGGGAGAAAGGCTGGGCCATGCGAACGATGGTGTCGTACACGGCAGTGTCACCGTGCGGGTGATACTTACCGATCACGTCGCCGACGACACGGGCAGATTTCTTGTACGGCTTGTTGTAGTCGTTGCCCAGCTCGCTCATCGCGAACAGTACGCGACGGTGCACGGGCTTGAGGCCATCGCGCGCATCCGGCAGTGCACGGCCGACGATCACGCTCATTGCGTAGTCGAGGTAGGACTGTTTCAGCTCGTCTTCGATATTGACCGGGAGGATTTCTTTGGCCAGTTCGCCCATGAGAAGCCTGATTCCTTTTTCTGGTGAAACTTCGTCATATCCATGTGGGAGCAACGAAGCTCGTCGGGGCCGGCCGAGTGCCATGCGCCGACTTACGACAAATCAACATTGGATCGCGGATTTGCGCAGTAAAGACAGCTCCGTGGAGCCGCCTCGGAAAACGCCGGATGTTATCACAAAGGCCGCCACGCACCTATCCCCCAGATGCGCATGGAGCATAGTTAGTTGACCGATGACAGGCTTGAGAGGGACGAGAGAGGCTCAGAGCTTGGTTGAATGTGAAATCGGGGGCTGAATTAGCGATGTTTATTGACATTACCGACCTCTTCGCGAGCAGGCTCGCTCCCACACAGGCCAGTGGCGTTCACAAAACCTGTGGGAGCGAGCCTGCTCGCGAATGGCTCAACACAACACCAAAGCCTGTCAATGCAGGCGTTTGCGACACATCAGCTGGGCCATTTTCGCGGTGTCCGGGCGTTCGACGATGCCTTTCTCGGTGACGATCGCATCGATCAGATCCGCCGGGGTGACATCAAACACCGGGTTGAACGCTTCAACATCGGCACCGACGCGTTTACCGCCGACTTCCAGCAGTTCGGCGCCATCACGCTCTTCAATCGGAATGTCATCGCCGCTGGCCAGATTCATGTCGATGGTCGAACTCGGCGCCACGACCATGAAACGCACGCCGTGGTGCATGGCGTTCACCGCCAATTGATAGGTGCCGATCTTGTTCGCCACGTCGCCATTGGCGGTGATGCGGTCAGCGCCGACGATCACCCAGGTCACGCCTTTGGTTTTCATGATGTGCGCGGCGGCGGAGTCGGCGTTCAGGGTCACCGGGATGCCTTCGTTGGCCAGCTCCCACGCGGTCAGGCGCGAGCCTTGCAGCCACGGCCGGGTTTCATCGGCGTAAACGCGCTCGACCATGCCTTCTATATAAGCAGCGCGGATCACCCCCAGCGCAGTACCGAACCCACCGGTGGCCAGCGCGCCGGTGTTGCAGTGGGTCAGGATGGCTTGAGCGTTGCCCTGATGCTTGCGAATCAGGTCGACGCCAAGCTGCGCCATGGTCAGGTTGGCCTCGCGATCGCTTTCATGAATGGCGATGGCCTCGGCTTCCAGCGCCGCCAGCGGATCGGCGTTGCTTTTCAGCCGATCCAGGCGATCGTGCATGCGCCCCAGCGCCCAGAACAGATTGACCGCGGTCGGCCGCGAATCGGCCAACAGCGCGAAATCCTCTTCCAGCGCCGCGTACCAGTCGCCGCCCTCGGCAATCCGCGCCCGCGCCGCGAGGACGATGCCATAAGCCGCACTGATGCCAATAGCCGGTGCGCCGCGCACGACCATCGAGCGAATCGCCTCGGCCACGCCGGCGGCGCTGGTGTAGGCGATCCACGTTTCCTCGAACGGCAAAATACGCTGATCCAGCAGGTGCAGCGCGCCATCACGCCAATCGATGGCCTTCACTTTCTCCGCAGCCAACAGTCGATCGCGCATCCCACACCCCGCACTCATGAACAAAAGCCGCCGATTATAGCGATCCCCCCGCGAAGACGCTCGGGTATACTTCGCCATCCTTTACAAAAGCACTGGAACCGACCCTCGATGCCGAAACCTGCCATTGCGCTCGACCTGTTATTGCTGCCGACCTGGCTGGTCCCCGTCGAACCCGCAGGCGTGGTGCTCAAGGAGCATGGCCTGGGCATCCGTGACGGTTGCATCGTGTTTATCGGCCCGCGCGCCGAAGCGTTGAAGTGTAACGCGACAGAAATCCGTGAACTGCCGGATGTTCTGTTGGCGCCGGGACTGATCAATGCCCACGGCCACGCGGCGATGACGCTGTTCCGTGGCCTGGCCGACGATCTGCCGCTGATGACCTGGCTGGAAAACCACATCTGGCCGGCCGAGGGCAAATGGGTCGATGAGGACTTCGTCCGCGACGGCACCGATCTGGCCATCGCCGAGCAGATCAAGGGCGGCATCACCTGCTTCTCGGACATGTATTTCTTCCCGAAAGTCGCCAGCGAGCGCGTACACAACAGCGGCATCCGTGCGCAAATCGCCATTCCGATCCTCGATTTCCCGATCCCCGGCGCCAGCAGTGCCGACGAAGCCATTCGTCAGGGCGTCGAATTGTTCGGCGATCTCAAGCATCACGAACGCATCAAGATTACTTTCGGCCCGCATGCACCCTACACCGTCGGTGATGAGAACCTGGAGAAAATCAGGGTGATCGCCGAGGAGCTGGACGCCTCGATCCACATGCATGTGCATGAAACCGCATTCGAAGTGCAGCAGGCCGTCGAGCAAACCGGCGAACGGCCACTGGCGCGCCTGGGCCGCCTTGGCCTGCTCGGCCCGCGCTTCCAGGCCGTGCACATGACCCAGATCAGCGATGACGACCTCGCGCTGCTGGTAGAAAGCAACAGCAGCGTGATCCACTGTCCGGAATCCAACCTCAAACTGGCCAGCGGCTTCTGCCCGGTCGAACGTTTGTGGCAGGCTGGGGTGAACGTCGCCGTCGGCACCGATGGCGCGGCGAGCAACAATGATCTGGACCTGCTCGGCGAAACCCGCACCGCCGCCCTGCTGGCCAAAGCCGTCGCCGGCTCTGCCACTGCGCTGGACGCCCATCGCGCCTTGCGCATGGCCACCCTCAATGGCGCCCGTGCGCTGGGGATCGAGACGCAGGTCGGCTCGCTGGAGATCGGCAAAGCCGCAGACATCGTCGCTTTCGACCTGTCCGGTCTGGCGCAGCAGCCGGTGTATGACCCGGTGTCGCAGCTGATTTATGCCACCGGGCGTGATTGCGTGAAACACCTGTGGGTCGCCGGCAAGCAACTGCTCGACGACCGGCGCCTGACCCGCATGGACGAACAACAGCTGGGCGCGACCGCCCGCCAATGGGGCCAGCGCATCAGCGGCCACACCGAATCGTAAACACCGCGGCGCAATATCCGCGGCTACAGCCCTTTTCAGGTTTTTCGAGGAATTGAACATGAGCAACGTCGACCACGCCGAAATCGCCAAATTCGAGGCCCTGGCCCATCGCTGGTGGGACCGCGAAAGCGAGTTCAAGCCGCTGCACGACATCAACCCACTGCGGGTCAACTGGATCGACGAGCGAGTCAATCTGGCCGGCAAGAAAGTCCTCGACGTCGGTTGCGGCGGCGGCATCCTCAGCGAAGCCATGGCTCAGCGCGGCGCCACCGTGATGGGCATCGACATGGGCGAAGCGCCGCTGGCGGTCGCACAACTGCATCAGCTGGAATCCGGGGTCAGCGTCGAATACCGCCAGATCACCGCCGAAGCCCTCGCCGACGAAATGCCCGAGCAGTTCGACGTGGTCACCTGCCTGGAGATGCTCGAGCACGTGCCGGATCCATCCTCGGTGATCCGCGCCTGCTTCCGCATGGTCAAGCCGGGCGGCCAGGTGTTCTTCTCGACCATCAACCGCAACCCGAAGGCGTACCTGTTCGCGATCATCGGCGCCGAATACATCATGAAGCTGTTGCCGCGCGGCACCCACGACTTCAAGAAATTCATCCGCCCGTCCGAGCTCGGTGCGTGGAGCCGCATGGCCGGCCTGACCGTCAAGGACATCATCGGCCTGACCTACAACCCGCTGACCAAGCACTACAAGCTGGCCAACGACGTTGACGTCAACTACATGATCCAGACCCTGCGCGAGGAATAAGCCGATGGCCATCAGAGCGGTACTTTTCGACATGGACGGCACCCTGCTCGACACCGCGCCGGACTTCATCGCCATCTGCCAGGCGATGCGCGCCGATCGCGGTCTGCCGCCGATCAACGACAAGCACATCCGCGACGAGATTTCCGGCGGGGCCAAGGCCATGGTCGCGGTGACATTTTCGATGGATCCTGAATCGCCGGGTTTCGAGGAACTGCGCCAGGAGTTTCTCGAGCGCTACCTGGTCGGTTGCGCAGTTCACAGCAAATTGTTCGACGGCATGGGCGAACTGCTCGTCGATATCGAAAAGGCCAACCTGATCTGGGGCGTGGTCACCAACAAACCGCTGCGCTTCGCCGAGCCGATCATGCAGCGTCTGGGGCTGGCCGAGCGTTCGGCGCTGCTGATCTGCCCGGATCATGTGAAGAACAGCAAGCCGGATCCGGAGCCGCTGATCCTCGCCTGCAAGATGCTTGATCTGGATCCGTCGACCGTGCTGTTTATCGGCGATGATCTGCGCGATATCGAATCGGGCCGCGATGCCGGCACCAAAACCGCTGCGGTGACCTACGGCTACATCCACCCGGACGACAACCCACGGCATTGGGGTGCAGACGTGGTAGTGGATCACCCGCTGGAGTTGCGCAAGGTGCTCGACAGCGCGCTGTGCAGCTGCTGACCTGACTGTTGCAAGCTCCCTGTGTGGCGAGGGGATTTATCCCCGCTGGGCTGTGCGTCTGCCGACCTGACTGCTGCAAGCTCCCTGTGTGGCGAGGGGATTTATCCCCGCTGGGCTGTGCAGCTGCCGACCTGACTGTTGCAAGCTCCCTGTGTGGCGAGGGGATTTATCCCCGCTGGGCTGCGAAGCGGCCCCCGCTTTGATCCAGGCAATGTGACACACAGGTTTTGCAACGGCTTCGCCGCCGAACGGGGATAAATCCCCTCGCCACGGGGGCGAAGCAGGTCTTCATCAAATGGATTGTGAGGTTTTTATGTTTGATTACACCGCTCGCCCCGAATTGCTCAAGGATCGGGTCATTCTGGTCACCGGTGCCGGCCGTGGCATCGGCGCGGCTGCGGCGAAAACCTATGCAGCCCACGGTGCCACCGTGTTGCTGCTGGGCAAGACCGAAGCCAATCTGACCGAGGTCTACGACGAAATCGAAGCAGCCGGCCACCCGCAACCGGCGGTGATCCCGTTCAACCTCGAGACCGCCCTGCCCCATCAATATGATGAGCTGGCCGCAATGATCGAAACCGAGTTCGGCCATCTCGACGGCCTGCTGCACAACGCTTCGATCATCGGCCCGCGCACGCCGATCGAGCAACTCTCCGGCGAAAACTTCATGCGCGTCATGCAGGTCAACGTCAACGCGATGTTCATGCTGACCAGCACCCTGCTGCCGCTGCTCAAGCTCTCACAGGACGCCTCGGTGGTGTTCACCTCGAGCAGCGTCGGGCGCAAGGGTCGCGCGTACTGGGGCGCTTACGGTGTGTCGAAATTTGCCACCGAAGGCCTGATGCAAACCCTGGCCGATGAAGTGGAAGGCGTTGCGCCGGTGCGCTCCAACAGCATCAACCCGGGCGGTACGCGCACCAGCATGCGTGCGCAGGCCTATCCGGGGGAAAATCCGCTGAACAACCCGACACCGGAAGAGATCATGCCGGTGTATCTGTACCTGATGGGCCCGGACAGCGCGGGCGTCAATGGCCAGGCTTTCAACGCCCAATAACGCCATACGTCGCATTTGTTGCCGCGGCAGAAAGCTGTCGCGGCAAACCATTGCCGCTCATAACCGTCACAAAGCCGCCAATAACCCAGCGCGGCCGCCCGGCATCCATCAGCAAGTCTTTGATTCGAAAAGCTTTAAATTAAATCGAACCGAATGGCACGGGTTTCGCTCTAAATTCCCTCAAAACATGCCGTGTGATGGCCATGGGGCAGACGCCGATTTCGATAGCTGACTGATCGTCTTGCGGCAGACTAAACTTACGCCAAACGTCCTACGGGACTGATGGATCAGTACGACGCGCAGCCCATAGCCGCTCTCACCCAGCCTGTAAGACAGACTTACTGCTTAGGGGCTCACGCCATATGAAATCTCCTTCCCAGACCCATGCAATTGACTTTGACAGTGCCAAATTGCAGCGCCTGGGCTTCGGTCAACTACCGGCGCTGATCGAGCGCCCGACCAGCCTGGCGCAACTGCGTCAGCAAATGAGCCTGCAACTGCAAACCAGCCTGGAGCCACAGCGCATCCTTGGCCTGTTCTTTCGCGAAATCCAACGCCTGGTGCCGCTGGACGCCCTGAGCTATGTGCATCAGGCCAGCGACTTGCGCCTGGAGTTCGGCGCGCGCGGCCACCACTCGGTCAGCTACACCCTGAGCCACGAAGGCGAGCACATGGGCGAGCTGGTCTTCCGCCGCAATCAGCGTTTCAACGACAAGGAACAGGGCGACCTCGAGTCGCTGCTGTCGTGCCTGCTGTACCCGATGCGCAACGCCCTGCTCTATCGCGCCGCAACGCAAAGTGCCTTGCGCGACCCGTTGACCGGTGCCGGCAACCGGGTGGCGATGGAGCAGACCTTGCAGCGCGAGATCGACATGTCGCGCCGCCATGCGCAACCGCTGTCGGTGCTGATGCTCGACATCGACCACTTCAAACGGGTCAACGATGACCACGGGCATGGCGCCGGTGATGAGGTGCTCAGAGCCATTGCCGCGTCGATCAAGGCGCAACTGCGCAACGTCGACATGGTGTTCCGTTATGGCGGCGAAGAGTTTCTGATCCTGCTGTCCAACACCGGTCGCGAAGCGGCAGCGATGGTCGGCGAGCGTTTGCGTCAGGCGACGCAGTCGGAGGAATACTTTGCCGATGGCCAGTTGATCGAGATCACCGTGAGTCTGGGATGCTCGACGTTACTGCCGGGGGAGTCGGCAGACAGCTTGCTGCGCCGCGCCGACAGTGCGCTCTATGTCGCAAAGCGCGAGGGGCGGAACCGGCTGGCGATGGCCGGCTAAAAATCATTGTGGGAGCGAGCCTGCTCGCGAAGAGGGAGGGTCAGACAACGATTCGTTGCATGACCCACCGCTTTCGCGAGCAGGCTCGCTCCCACAGTTCGATCAGCTTTCGGTTACGGTCCGGCGCTCGCGGTTGACCTGCAAGCGTTCCGAAGTCTCCAGCTGCATGCACCGCTCCAGAAACAGGTACATGTAGTCATAACTCTTGCAGATCGCCTGCCGCAATTCCGCCTGCAAGGCCTTGCTCGGGTTCATGCCGGCCAGGGTGCAGATGATTTCCAGCGCTTCCCACGGATGGGCATCGTCGTACTGGGCATGCATCTTCAACCACTTCATCGCGCGCTTGCGATCTTCTTCCGGAAACGCCGCGGCGTAGACCCCGGTCGAGCAGACCACCGCTGACCACTCCCCGGTCGCCCCTTCGATCGCATAGTTGGTCGCGGCAATCGCCACGATCAGCGAATCCGCCGAGCTGGTGTGCCAGCACCAGTGACTCAGCGCGTGCAGCTCCGGCGGCACTTGCTGGGCCTGGAGATCTTCGAGGCTGACGCCATGGGCGCGGCTCCAGTGCATCCAGTAGTCGGCATGGTTGAGTTCGACGCGGATGTTACGCATCAGCCAGCGCCGCGCCATGTCCTCACCAGGGTGGCGGGCAAAGCGGGTCTTGGTGAGGTTCTGCGCCATGTACAAGGCAAACTGCTCGACCACCGGCCAGCCACCGATCAGGTACTGGCGCATGGTTTTCGCGCTGAGTCTGTTGTCGCGCATGCGCTGATAAAGTTCATGTTCGACAACCCGGCGCTTGCTCTCGCTGCAATCCTTGATGAGCTGTTGCGCCCAGGCAGGATAACTTGCAGCTTCCATGAGGGGTCCGGTTCGGTTGAATGTGTCGATCACTGTTCGGCTCCTTTTGAGTTGTGATGGCAAGGATCGGCGAGAGACTTCAACGGAACGTGCCAGGCGCTTTGAACAGCAACGGCTGCGGTCTGGCAGGGCGACTTTGCAAACTGTCACAGGTAAATAACTGCGGGCGCTCGATGACATACCCCTGAGCGTAATCCACACCTATTTCAAGCAATGCCTGTTCGATCTGGTTAGTTTCAACAAACTCGGCAATTGTCTGCTTACCCATAACATGGCCGATGTGATTGATCACTTCGACCATTGCCCGATTAATCGGGTCGTCCAGCATATCCTTGACGAAACTCCCGTCGATCTTCAGGAAGTCTACAGGCAAATGTTTCAAGTAAGCGAATGAAGACATTCCGGCACAAAAATCATCCAGGGAAAAGTGACAGCCTAAACCTTTGAGTTCATTGATAAAACGAATTGCACTGCCAAGATTTGCGATTGCACTGGTTTCAGTAATTTCAAAACAAATCATTTCAGGCGGTATAGCGTAGTTAACAAACTGTTCCCGCAGGAAGTGCAAAAACGCGTCATCTCCTATAGTAATGCCTGACAGATTAATCGCACACATTGCCAAAGGAAGTTCATGTTCCTGTTCAATACACTGGGCAATAACCTTGAAAACATTTTCAACTACCCAGCGATCTAACTGGGTCATCAAACCATATCGCTCCGCTGCCGGAATAAAGCTGTCAGGCAAAATCATCCGCCCGGATTCATCATGCAAACGCAGGAGGATTTCGATGTGTCCGGCTTGGCCGGGTTGCGGCTTGAGCGGCGCGATCTGTTGGGCGTAAAGGCAAAAGCGGTTTTCTTCCAGCGCCATGTGCAGGCGCTGTACCCAGGCCATCTCACCGAAGCGCATGGACAGTTCGGAATCATCGGCATGGTAGACCTGCACGCGGTTGCGGCCCTTTTCCTTGGCCATGTAGCAGGCCATGTCCGCCGCACGCAGGGAGGCTTCAAGGGTGGTGGGATTCTGCGCGACATGCACCAGGCCGATACTGACGGTGGTCAGGAACGGCCGCCCTTTCCAGACAAAATGCAGGTTCTGCACGGTCTGGCGCAGGCTTTCGGCAATCTTCTCGGCGATGTCCGGCGGGCAGTTCTCGAGCAAAATCCCGAATTCATCGCCGCCCAGTCGCGCCAGGGTATCGCCCTCGCGCAAGTCTGATTGCAGCAGCGTGCAGATGTGCCGCAGCAGTTCATCGCCCGCCGCGTGCCCGCAGGTGTCGTTGACCAGTTTGAACTGGTCGAGATCGAGGAACATCAGCGCGTGCCGCCCGGGCTGGCGCGTCAGTTTGTGCAAGGCCTGTTCGAGGCGATATTCGAATTCGCGGCGGTTGGCCAGCCCGGTCAGCGCATCGTGAGTCGCCTGCCAGGACAGATTGGCGATGTATTGCCGCTCCTGGGTCATGTCGTGCAGCACCAGCACCGTGCCGCTGACATTCCCGGCATTGCGGATCGGCGCGCCGACCAGGGTCACCGACAGGGTGCTGCCGTCCAGACGTTGGATCAGCTTGGAATGTTCGCTACCGCCGCTGAGCTGGCCGCTGAGAATGTGCTCGATCAACGTCAGCCCTTCGGTCTGGGCGTTATCGTCAAGCAGGTTGAACAGCGCCGACAACGGCAGCCCTGCCGCCTGCTCGGCCTTCCAGTGCGTCATGGCCTCGGCGGCGGGGTTCATGTAATCGATCGCGCCGTTGACGTCTGTGGTGATCACGCCATCACCAATCGACTGCAGCGTGATATGCGCGCGATCCTTTTCCAGTTGCAGCGCCTGGGCAAACTCATGGCGCTGCCTGAGCAGTTTGTGCGTGCGCCACAGCGCCAGCGCGATCAGACCCAGCGCGGTAGCCAGGTTGGTGAACAGCAGCAGGCGCATGATCACCCGCGAGCCTTCGCCCAAGGCATCGCTGAAGGCTCTGGCGGCTGGAGTGACCGCATCGTTGATCGCGAAGATCTGTGCTTTCCAGCGCCGCACATCGCCCGGGCTGGCCTGGTTCTGCGCAATGCCTTGGTGCATCTCCTGCGCGACTTCGTGCAGTCGGTCGAGATACGCATCGCCAATCGTCCAGCGATCGATCGCGGTTTCCAGATAACTGTAGTGGCGGAAATTGAGGTATAGCCAGATCAGGCTGGAGACATCTTCGGGGTGATTGCCACCTTTGAGAATGCCTTCGCGCGCCGCTTGCAGATCCGGCGGCTGACGATCCAGTGCCAGGCGCAATTGGTGGCCGCCCTGGGGCACGGCGATCGCCGTCAGGTACTTGTTATAGATCGCCTCGTCACGGCTGTCGGCGTAGAGGTTGAGGTAATAGATGGCGTCTTTCTGGCCCTTGGACCACAGGCTTTCGCCAGCCACGTAGCCACGCACGGCCGAAAGCACGTAAAGGCTCACGCCCCCCAGTAATGCCTGGAACACCACGACAGCAATAAAGGGCCAGACGATACCCAACAACCGTGGTGTTCCCAGAGTCTGCTTTTGCTTCATGAGAGTCCTTGCATGAGCACTGCCCGCTCGCCTTCCGGGCGAATTCGCTATGACGAGACTAGGTGGGGTTCTCGTTCAAGGCAAGGCGCGGCGTTACACCGCGCGCAGAACCTCTGACAGGTCGGCGAGGGTTTCGATCAGTGCTGTTGCAAGTTGCCATAGAGCTTGGCGTACAGACCGCCGTCGGCGATCAACTGACGGTGGTCGCCGTCCTCGGCGATCTGCCCGCCGTCGAACACCAGCACGCGGTCCGCCTGTTTCACCGCCGACAGGCGATGGGCAATGATCAGCGTGGTACGGCCATGGAGAAACTTCGCCATCGCCTGGTGCAGGTTGTACTCGGTGGCGGCGTCGAGGGCCGAGGTGGCTTCGTCGAGAATCACCACTTTCGGCTCGGCGAGAATCATCCGCGCAATCGCCAGACGCTGGCGCTGACCGCCGGACAAACGCACGCCGGAACGCCCGACGATGCTGTCAAGGCCAGCGGGCAGCGCACGGATGGTCGCGGCCATTTGCGCGATTTCCAGCGCCTGCCAACAGGCTTCGTCGCTGCGCATGCGGCCCATGGTCAGGTTGGCGCGCACGCTGTCGTTGAACAGCGCCGGATGCTGCAGCACCACCGCGACGTTCTCGCGCACCGTCTCCAGACCGATCTCCTGCTGGGTCGATCCGCCGAAGCGAATGGTCCCGGCCGCTGGCGTGTACAGGCCCAACAGCAATTGCACCAAGGTGCTTTTGCCGCCGCCGCTGGCGCCGACAATCGCGACTTTTTCACCGGGCAGGATCGACAGGTTCATCTGGTCCAGCACCAACTCGTCGCCATAACCGAAGCTCAGGCCTTGCACCTCGATGCCGACGGTGTCGCGCCCCTTGAACGGATCGACGCCGCCGGGATACTGCGGCTCGTCGGCGCGCGCCAGCAATTCATTGATCCGCGTCAGCGCACCGCCCGCTGCGTAATAGGCGTATTGCAGATTGAGCAGCTGTTCGACCGGGCCGATCATGAACCACAGGTAACTGAACACCGCGAGCATCTGCCCGATCGACAGGTCGGAAAACAGCACGGTGAGCATCGCCGCCGCGCGGAAGATGTCGATGCCGAACTGGAACAGCAGACCACTGGCGCGGTTCGAGGCGTCGGTTTTCCACTGCGAGTTGACTGCGTAGTTGCGCACCTCCTGCGCGCGCACACCGAGGCGCCCGAGGAAATAGCCCTGACGATTGCCGGCGCGCACTTCCTGAATCGCATCGAGAGTTTCGCTCAGTGCCTGGGTGAAGCGCGAGGTGCTGTCGTTCTCCAGCTTCTTCAGATGCTTGACGCGCTTGCCCAACTGCACCGTGGCGTAGATCACCAACGGGTTGAACAGCAGGATCAGCAGCGCCAGCTTCCAGTGCATCCACATCAGGATGCTGGCGGTGCCGACCAGGGTCAGCATCGCGACAAGGAAGCGGCTGAGGGTTTCGCCGACGAATTTGTCGAGGGTATCCAGATCGGTGACCAGGTGCGTGGTCACCGTGCCGCTGCCGAGGCTTTCGTATTCGCCGAGGGAAATGCGCTTGAGCCGCTCGATCAGGCGTACGCGAATGCGGTAGACGATGTCCTTGGCCAGGCGCGCGAACAGCCGCGACTGCAACACGCCAAAACACAGGGCGCTGCAACGCAAGGTCAGGGTCACCACCAGCATCAGGCCGATATAACCCGCCGCCTGCTGCCACATGCTCGGCAGAAAATGGTTCATGACTTTCAGCGCGGCATCGCCGTGGCCGAGCAGCACTTCGTCGACCAGCAACGGCAGCAGCAACGGGATCGGCACGCTGCACAGCGTCGCCAGCACGGCCACGCCGTTGGCGATCCACAGGGATTTTTTGTGATGCAGTGCCAGACGCCGGACTTCAGCCCAGCTCAGCCGGTCGACACGCTCTACGGCTGGCGTGTCATCGGCCAGCTCAGACACAGGCCGCGCGCTCCAGCCAGCGGCCGAGCAACGGCGACAGCTCGCTGAGCGGTTGATAGCCGTTGGTCAGCAGCGCCAGTTGCCCGTTGCGCTCGGCCAGCAGGGTCGGAAAACCGGCGATGCCCAAGTCCTGCACCCAGGTGAAGTCGGCCTGGGTCGCCTTGTGCTGATCGGCGTGATCGAACAACGCGGCGAATTCGATACGCGGCACACCGGCCTGCTCTGCCAATTCGACCAGCACGCTGGCCTGAGTGACATCGCGACCTTCGGCGTAAAACGCTTGCTGGATCAGCCCGACCAATGTCCACGCGCAATCCGGCGCCAGGCTGCGCGCGGTGACAATGGCGCGACAGGCCGGCTCGGTGTCGTAGACAAAACCGTCGGGCAGCGCGCCGTCGAACTTGAACGACTGGCCGGTGGCCTCGGTGACCGCTTGCCAGTGCTCAAGGATGTAGCGCCGCGTGGTCGGCTCCAGCGCCGAACCGCTGCCGGTGCGCAAACCACCGACCACCAGATGCAGCTCGACCCCGGCTGCCTGCGCCTGCTCGACCAGTGCCTTGGCCACCGGAGCAAACCCCCAGCACCATGAACACATCGGATCCATCACATAGAGCAGGCGCGCAGACATGGTTAAGCCTCGGTGGATGCTTGCTTATAGTTGTAGCCGATCGGATGCGGCTGGTTGCGCGCCTTGGCCAGTTCGATCTGCTTTTGCCGATCGATGGCGCTGCGCCGGGTTTTCTCGCTGAGCTTGTCCCAGCAGTGCGGGCAACTGATGCCGGCGACGTAGTGCTCGGAGGCGCGATCTTCAACGCTGACCGGCGTGCGGCAGGCATGACATTGATCGTAGTCGCCTTCCGTCAGGTCGTGACGCACGGTGACGCGGTTGTCGAAGACGAAGCAGTCGCCGCGCCACTTGGTTTCTTCCTGCGGCACCTCTTCGAGGTACTTCAGGATGCCGCCCTTGAGGTGGTAAACCTCTTCGAAACCTTCGCCGAGCATGTAGCTCGAGGCTTTCTCGCAGCGGATGCCGCCGGTGCAGAACATCGCGACCTTCTTGTGCACGGCCGGGTCGAAGTGTTCTTTGATGTAGTCGGGAAACTCGCGAAAACTGGTGGTTTTCGGATCGATGGCGCCTTCGAAGGTGCCGATCGACACTTCGTAATCGTTGCGCGTGTCGATCAGCAGCACTTGCGGGTCGCTGATCAGCGCGTTCCAGTCCTGCGGTTCGACGTAGGTGCCGACCTTCTTGTTCGGGTCAACGCCTTCAACGCCGAGGGTGACGATCTCTTTCTTCAGCTTGACCTTGGTGCGATAGAACGGCTGCTCGTCGCAGTACGATTCCTTGTGGTCGATGTCGACCATGCGTGGATCGTTCTTGAGCCAGGCGAGCAGGCCGTCGATGCCTTCGCGGCTGCCGGAAACCGTGCCGTTGATGCCTTCTTCGGCGATCAGCAGCGTGCCTTTGATGCCGTTGTCGACCATCGCTTGCAGCAGTGGCTCGCGCAGGTCAACGTAATCTTCGAGGGTGACGAACTTGTACAGTGCCGCCACGACAATCGGTTGTGTCATGGGTATTTCTCCAGGTGGCTACCCTCGCAAAGGGTGAACCGGATTCAAAAAAAAACGCGCCGGCTAAGCGGCGCGTTGCGGATTCTAGCAAAAACATGATGTGTTTTGGATTTACTCAGTCTTTGTGACAACACAAAACCTGTGGCGAGGGGATTTATCCCCGATAGGCTGCGAAGCGGCCCCAAACCCTGAGAATGCGGTCTTTCAGGGAGATTGGGTTCTGTGGCTTTCGGGGCTGCTTCGCAACCCAACGGGGATAAATCCCCTCACCACAAAATCCCGCCACATCCAAAATCAGTGCTTGCTACCGCCTGCACAGGTGGGCGACGCCGGGGCGCCGTCGATCTCTGCCCATTCCTGCGGGGTGTAGGTGTGCAGCGCCAACGCATGGAACTCGCCCATCAGCTCGCCGAGCGTGCCGTAGACTTTCTGGTGGCGCTTGACCCGGTTCAGGCCTTCGAACTGCGCGCTGACCACCACCGCTTTGTAGTGGGTTTGTGACCCGCGACTGTGCATGTGGCTTTCGTCGAGCACTTGCAGGTGCTCAGGCTGTAACAGGGCCAGCGTCGATTCGATGCGTTGTTGCATGGTCATCACGAACTCCGCTTACTTCTTCTTGGCTGGCGCCGCGGCCGGGGTCAGCTCTTTGGTCATGTCGTCGAGCAGCTTGTTGACCACTGGCACCGCGCTTTCCAGTTTGCCCTGGGTCATCTGCGCCGACTGCTGGGTCAGCTGCGGCATTTTTTCCAGGACTTTCTTGCCCAGTGGCGACTGGTAGAAGGCAACCAGATCTTTCAGCTCGGATTCGCTGAAGTTGCTGGTGTAGAGCTTGACCATGTCGGGCTTGAGCTTGTTCCAGCCGATGGCCTGGTCCAGCGCGGCGTTGGCCTTGGCTTGGTAGGTTTCGAGCACGGCTTTCTTCGACTCAGGGGCTTTGGTCTGTTCAAAGCGCTGGGCGAACATTTGCTGCACTTGCATGTACACCGGGGTACCCAGCTTGTCAGCGTGAGCCAGCGTCAGGAAAGCTTCGGCACTGGCGTTGTGGCTGGCGGTATCGGCAAGCACCTGGCCGCTGGCGCAAACCAGTGCAACCGCGGTACAGATGGCGCGAAGACGAGTCATCGAGTTTCCTTTAAGCAAAGCGAGGTCGAACCCCAAGGGCGACCATTCTGCGCCTAACAATCGCTATGGCTCAACCCCCGGCCCTTGCCGCGCTTGATTGGCGGGGTTTTGCGGTCAACAATCGAGCCGATGGAACCACCCGGGCCGACGCCGGCCTAAATTGCGCCAACAGACCAACAGGAGTGTGCACGATGAGCCGTATCGAAACCGACAGCCTGGGCCAGATCGAGGTCCCGGACGACGCTTACTGGGGTGCTCAGACGCAACGCTCGCTGATCAACTTTGCCATTGGTCAGGAACGCATGCCGCTACCGGTGCTGCACGCCCTGGCGCTGATCAAGAAAGCCGCCGCACGGGTCAACGACCGCAACGGCGACCTGCCTGCCGACATCGCCCGCCTGATCGAACAGGCCGCCGATGAAGTGCTCGCCGGCGAGCATGACGAGCAGTTCCCGCTGGTGGTCTGGCAGACCGGCAGCGGCACCCAGAGCAACATGAACGTCAACGAAGTGATCGCCGGTCGCGCCAACGAACTGGCCGGCAACCCGCGCGGCGGCAAGTCGCCGGTGCACCCGAACGATCACGTCAATCGCTCGCAAAGTTCCAACGACTGCTTCCCCACCGCCATGAGCATTGCCACCGCCAAAGCGGTGCAGGAACAACTGCTGCCGGCGATTGCCGAGCTGTCCGGCGGCCTCGCTGAGCTGGCGGCGCGGCACATGAAACTGGTGAAGACCGGGCGCACGCACATGATGGACGCGACGCCGATCACCTTCGGTCAGGAACTGTCCGGCTTCATCGCGCAACTGGATTACGCCGAGCGCGCGATTCGTGCCGCGCTGCCGGCGGTTTGCGAACTGGCTCAGGGCGGCACCGCCGTTGGTACCGGTTTGAATTCACCGCACGGTTTCGGTGAGGCGATCGCCGCCGAACTCGCAGCACTGTCCGGTCTGCCGTTCGTCACCGCGCCGAACAAGTTCGCCGCGCTGGCCGGTCATGAGCCGCTGGTAACGCTGTCAGGTGCGCTGAAAACCCTCGCCGTGGCGCTGATGAAAATCGCCAACGACCTGCGTCTGCTGGGCTCAGGTCCTCGCGCAGGTTTCGCTGAAGTGAAGCTGCCGGCCAACGAACCGGGCAGCTCGATCATGCCCGGCAAGGTCAACCCGACCCAGTGCGAAGCGCTGTCGATGCTCGCCTGTCAGGTGCTCGGCAACGACGTGGCGATCGGTATCGCCGCCAGCCAAGGACACTTGCAGTTGAACGTGTTCAAACCGGTGATCATCCACAACCTGCTGCAATCGATCCGTTTGCTTGGTGATGGATGCAGCAACTTCCAGCAGCACTGCATCGCCGGGCTCGAACCGGATGGCGAGGTCATGGCCAAGCATCTGGAACGGGGGCTTATGCTGGTGACCGCGCTGAACCCGCACATCGGTTATGACAAGTCGGCGGAGATCGCCAAGAAGGCTTACAGCGAAGGGCTGACTTTGCGTGAGGCTGCGTTGCAGCTGGGTTATCTGACTGATGAAGAGTTCGATGCCTGGGTGCGCCCGGAGAACATGATCGAGGCCGGGGCCAAGGGCTGAAATCTTCAGTGCCTGGAAGTCAGCCTTCGCGAGCAAGCTCGCTCCCACAGTCGACTGCATTCTCATGCTGGGAATGCGCAAAAATGTGGGAGCGAGCTTGCTCGCGAATGCGGCCGGCGCGGTTCAACTGGCTGCCATCTTCATCCGACGCGCCTTCAATCCTGCAATCATCGACGGCCCCAACGCCACCAGCGCCGAACCCAGCACCACCAGCACCGCCCCGCCATAGCCCAGCGCATTGATCTGCTCGGCATGCACGTAGTCCGGCCAGATCCGCGCCGCAATCGCCACCGCCACAAACGTCACCAGCGGCGTGATCGCCAGCGTCGCGCTGACCCGCGATGCCTCCCAGTGCGCCAGTGCTTCGGCGAAGGCGCCGTAGGCGATCAAGGTGTTCATGCAGCACGCCAGCAACAGCCAGCCCTGCAACGGGCTCAGGTTGAGCGCTTCCAGCGGATGCACCCACGGCGTCAGCAACAGCCCGCAGAACAGATAGATCACCATCATCACTTGTAGCGAATTCCACACCGTGAGCAATTGCTTCTGGCCCAGCGCATAGAAGGTCCAGACCGTCGACGCCAGCAGCACCAAGAGCACGCCGGCGGTGTAGTCGGACAGCGAGGTCAGCAGCTCGGCCAGACGCTGATTGAAGAACAGACCAAAGCCGATCAGTAACACCAGCAAGCCGATGCCCTGGCCGATGCTGAAGCGCTCCTTGAATACGAACAGGCTGGCGATCAGCAACATGATCGGGCCCATTTGCACCACCAATTGCGCAGTGCCGGGGCTGAGCAGGTTGAGGCCCATCAGGTACAGCACGTAATTGCCGACCAGCCCCAGTACCGCCATCAGCACCAGCCAACCACCCTTGGGCCCGAGCACCTTGCGACTTGGCAGGCGCTTGACCGAAGCCAGATAGATGAACAGGCAGCCACCGGACACCATCAGGCGAAACCAGGTCACCGTGACCGGGTCCATCACCTGCAATACCTGTTTGAGCTTGATCGGCAGGATGCCCCACAGAAACGCGGTCAGCAGCGCCAGGAACAGTCCGTACACCCAGCGCCCTGATGAAATGTGCATGCGAACCCCAAAAGCCTGCTGACAAGAACACTCATTCTAGGCGTCCGGCTGCGCACAACACAGGGACAGTTACCGGCAGGCCGCGAATGAAACTGTGCAGGTCGCAGCAGTAAACCGGCGCGCCGCCGTTGATCGGCCAGGCAGGCGCGCCAAGTGCTTCAGGCATAAGCTGATTGCAGACTTTTCAACGCATAGCAGGGAGACCTACATGTACGCCATGCGCGCCGAGGACAGCGCCCCCGCCACCCGTTTTCGCAGCGACCGCGTGTGTCGGGTCAATGGCGAGCTGTATTTCAGCACCCGGGAAAATACCCTTGAAGGGCCGTATGACAGTCAGGTGATCGAGCGGGAGATTCAGGCTTATATAGCGCGGATGCAGCGGCAGGATTCCAGCCGCTGAACCGTGGCGCTGCTTTCGCGAGCAGGCTCGCTCACACAGGGGAATACCGTCACCTGTGGGAGCGAGCCTGCTCGCGAAGGGGCCTGAACAGGCAACCAATCCTTTAGCGCACCGCCTCAAACAACCCACTCGCCCCCATCCCGCCGCCCACGCACATGGTGACGATGCCGTAACGCAAATTGCGTCGCTGCAATTCCCGGATCAAATGCCCGACCTGACGCGAGCCGGTCATGCCGAACGGGTGGCCGATGGAAATCGAGCCGCCGTTGACGTTGTATTTGTCGTTGTCGATCTCCAGCCGGTCGCGGCTGTACAGGCACTGCGAAGCGAACGCCTCGTTCAACTCCCACAGATCGATATCCGCCACTTGCAGGCCCTTGGCCTTGAGCAGTTTCGGCACCGAGAACACCGGGCCGATGCCCATTTCGTCCGGCTCGCAACCGGCCACAGTGAAGCCACGGAAAAAAGCTTTCGGCTTGAGCCCCAGCTCCAAGGCTTTATCCAGGCTCATCACCAGCGTCATCGAGGCACCGTCGGACAGCTGCGATGAATTGCCCGCCGTCACCGAACCATCGTCGGCGAACACCGGCTTCAGTCCGGCAAGGCTTTCGTAGGTGGTGTCCGGGCGGTTGCAGTCGTCGCGCTCGACGACGCCGTCGACAATCTGCACTTCGCCGCTGTTCTTGTCCTCGACGCGATATTTCACCGCCATCGGCACGATTTCATCGTCGAACAAACCCGCAGCCTGGGCCTGGGCCGTGCGCAGCTGACTTTGCAGCGCATAACGATCCTGGGCTTCGCGACTGACGCCGTAACGGCGCGCCACCACTTCAGCGGTCTGGCCCATGGTGTAGTAGATGCCGGGGGTCTGTTGCTTGAGCAATGGGTTGATC
Organism: Pseudomonas sp. Marseille-Q5117; assembly: GCF_946901175.1. Taxonomy (NCBI): domain Bacteria; kingdom Pseudomonadati; phylum Pseudomonadota; class Gammaproteobacteria; order Pseudomonadales; family Pseudomonadaceae; genus Pseudomonas; species Pseudomonas sp. Marseille-Q5117. The sequence goes on from NZ_CAMPPP010000001.1 coordinate 540,692, forward strand.
AGGTGATCGGTGTTGACGCTTTTCAGGGTCAGGCTGATCGACTCGACGCCGCCGGCAACGATGATGTCGCTGCAACCGGAGGCGATCTGGTTGGCGGCAATCGCAATGGCCTGCAAGCCCGAGGAACAGAAACGGTTGAGGGTCATGCCGGCGGTGCCGGTGCCCAGGCGCGACAGTACCGCGACGTTGCGGCCGATGTTGTAGCCCTGCGCGCCCTCGTTGGAGCCAGCGCCGACGATGCAGTCCTCGACGCTGGCCGGGTCGATATCGTTGCGGGTCAGCAGCGCATTGACGCAGTGGGCCGCCATGTCATCGGGGCGGGTCTGGTTGAACTTGCCGCGAAAGGATTTGGCCAGGCCGGTCCGCACGCTGTCGACGATCACCACTTCACGCATGGCATACCTCATTGTTGTTGTCGGTTGAGAGTGGACCTGAGCATAAGTCCACCTTCTTGCCGACCGCGAGGATCATTCACCCGGCGTATGCGCGGCCATCGCTTCAGTCCTTGTGCTTTTTGGCCTTCTTGTCGGATTTCTCGAACGCGTCTTCCAGCGCGCGGTTGATGGTGCGCAAAACTTTCACCCGTGCCCAGCGTTTATCGTTGGCCTCGACCAGCGTCCACGGCGCGATCTCGGTGCTGGTGCGATCGACCATGTCGCCGACCGCCCGGCGATAGTCGTCCCACTTTTCCCGGTTGCGCCAGTCGTCCTCGGTAATCTTGAAGCGCTTGAAGGAAATCTCTTCGCGCTCCTGAAATCGCTCCATCTGCGTGTCCTTGTCGATGGCCAGCCAGAACTTGACCACGATGACGCCGGCATCGGCAAGCTGCTCTTCGAAGTCGTTGATTTCGCCGTAGGCGCGCAGCCAGTCGGCCGGGGTGCAGAAGCCTTCGATCCGCTCGACCAGCACCCGCCCGTACCAGGAGCGGTCGAACACGGTGAATTTGCCCCGCGCCGGAAGGTGTCGCCAGAACCGCCACAGGTAGGGTTGCGCGCGCTCTTCTTCGGTGGGCGCGGCGATCGGCACGATGCTGTACTGACGCGGATCGAGCGCCGCTGCCACGCGGCGAATCGCCCCGCCCTTGCCCGCCGCGTCGTTACCCTCGAACACCGCCACCAGCGCATGGCGACGCATGCGTTTGTCGCGCATCAGTCCGGACAGACGCGCCTGTTCGGTGATCAGTTGTTCTTCATAGTCTTTCTTGTCCAGACGCTGGGTCAGGTCGAGGCTGTCGAGCAGGTTCAACTGATCGACCGGCGTGCCCAGCGGCGCGGCACTGACTTCGTGGGGATTGACGTCGGCACGCTTGAGCGCACTTTGCAGGCCTTCGAGGAGAATCTTGCCCACCGCCAGGCTGCGGTAATTGGCATCGACGCCTTCGATGACATGCCACGGCGCGTAATCGCGACTGGTACGGCGCAGCACGCGCTCGCCGTATTTGACGAACTTGTCGTAGGTCTGCGACTGCTGCCAGTCCAGCGGACTGATGCGCCAGCTGTGCAGCGGGTCGTCGGCCAGCGATTTTAGCCGCGCTTTCATCTGCTTCTTGGACAGGTGAAACCAGAACTTGAAGATCAGCGCGCCTTCATCGCAGAGCATTTTCTCCAGACGCTCGGCGCCGGCGATGGCCTGGTCCAGACGCGGATCCTTGAACAACCCATGCACCCGCCCCTGGAGCATCTGGCTGTACCAGTTGCCGAAGAAAACCCCCATTCGCCCTTTGGCCGGCAGCATCCGCCAGTAGCGCCAGGCCGGTGGCCGCGCCAGTTCTTCATCGGTTTGCTGGTCGAAGGTGCGCACTTCGATCAGGCGCGGGTCCATCCATTCATTGAGCAGCTTGACCGTCTCGCCCTTGCCCGCCCCTTCGATGCCGTTGATCAGGATGATCACCGGAAAGCGTTTCTGCTGCTGCAATTCGAACTGCGCTTCCAGCAAGGCTTCACGCAGCGCAGGGACCGCCGCCTCATAAGTGTCTTTGTCGATGGCGTGACCGATTTCAGCGGATTCAAACATGGGACGGCTCCTTCCAGGGTTCAGCAAGACTAGCGGATTGGGCACGGGCGCAGGGCAGAAATTCCCACGAACTCAGGACGGGATGAGAACTTTGTGGTGAGGGGATTTATCGTTGACTGGCTGTGCAGTAGTCGTAGATCCGGGAAGTGTGGTTTGGATCGGGAAAACGGGGTGGATGGTTTTGGGACTGCTGCGCAGTCCAGCGGGGATGAATCCCCTCGCCACTGGGTTCTTTTCACTGCGAGTCTTGTGGTTTTGGGACCGCTTCGCAGTCCAGCGGGGATGAATCCCCTCGCCACTGGGTTCTTTTCACTGCGAGTCTTGTGGTTTTGGGACTGCTTCGCAGTCCAGCGGGGATGAATCCCCTCGCCACAGGGTTCTTTTCACCGCGAGTCTTGTGCTGGATCGGTAGTACCGGCGTGATCGGCTAGAATGGCCGCCTTGTGTTTGCCGAGCCTGCCATGAAAGCCGATATGCCCCACGCCCAACTCGACTGGGACGACCAGGGACGCCCACGTTCGCGGGTGTTTGATGACGTGTATTTTTCCGATCAGTCGGGGCTGGAGGAAACCCGTTACGTGTTTCTTGAACAGAACCGTCTGGCCGAGCGTTTCGCTGCGCTGCCGGCGGATGGTCGGCTGGTCATTGGCGAAACCGGCTTCGGCACCGGGCTGAATTTTCTTTGCGCCTGGCAGTTGTTCGAACAGCACGCGGTGGCCGGCGCGCGTTTGCATTTTGTCAGCGTCGAGAAGTACCCGCTGGCGCCTGCCGATCTGCGTCGGGCCTTGGCACTGTGGCCGGAACTCAGGCCGTTGGCCGATCAGTTGCTGAGGCATTACGTGGCGATTCATCAAGGCTTTCAGCGCATTACCTTGGCCGAAGGTCGAGTGACGCTGACCTTGCTGATCGGCGATGCGCTGGAGCAACTGCCGCAACTCGATGCACAGATCGACGCGTGGTTTCTCGATGGTTTTGCCCCGGCGAAAAACCCGGACATGTGGACCGCTGAGCTGTTCGTCGAACTGGCGCGCCTGGCTGCGCCGGGCTCGACCATCAGCACCTTCACCAGCACCGGTTGGGTAAGGCGTCTGCTCAACGCTGCCGGGTTCAAGATGAAGCGCACACCGGGCATCGGCCACAAGTGGGAAATCCTGCGTGGCGAATTTCTCGGTTGGCCCGCCGAGGTGGCGGCGCCCATACCGGCGAAACCCTGGTTCGCCCGCCCTGCTCCGTTGCGCGGTGAGCGCCGGGCGCTGGTGATCGGCGCCGGTCTGGCCGGCTGCGCGACGGCGTCGAGTCTGGCGGCGCGCGGCTGGCAGGTGAGTCTGCTGGAGCGTCACGCGGCGGTGGCGCAGGAAGCGTCCGGCAACCCGCAAGGCGTGCTCTATCTCAAGTTGTCCGCCCATGGCACGGCGTTGTCGCAGTTGATCGTCAGTGGCTTCGGTTACACCCGGCGCCTGCTGGAAAGCTTGCAACGCGGCAGCGACTGGGATGACTGCGGCGTGCTGCAATTGGCGTTCAATGACAAGGAAGCCGAGCGTCATGCGCAGCTGGCGGCGGCGTTTCCTGAAGATCTCTTGCAGTGGCTGGAACAACCCGAAGCGCAGGCTCGCGCCGGTGTCGGCGTGGCGCATGGCGGCTTGTTCTACCCCGAAGGCGGCTGGGTTCACCCGCCGGCGCTGTGTCAGGCCCAGGCGACACACACCAACATTGAAATGCTCGGCCATCATGAAGCTTGGGAACTGCGCAAAGTTGCTGACCAGTGGCAAGCCTTTGACGGCGAACGCTTGCTCGCCAGTGCACCCGTCGTGGTTCTGGCCGGAGCTGCCGAAATCAAACGTTTTGCCCAAAGCGCCGAATTGCCGCTCAAGCGTATTCGTGGGCAGATCACGCGTTTGGCTGAGACTGCTGACAGTCGTGCGCTGGCCACCGTGGTGTGCGCCGAAGGCTACGTCGCCCCGGCGCGTCTGGGCGAACACACGCTGGGTGCCAGTTTCGCCTTCAACAGCGACGACCTGACGCCGACGACTGCCGAGCATGAAGGCAATCTGGCGATGCTCGAAGAGATTTCCAGCGATCTGCTGAGCCGTCTGAACATCAGCGAGCAGCCAATTGAGAACCTTGAGGGCCGCGCAGCCTATCGCTGCACCAGCCCCGATTACCTGCCGATTGTCGGTCCGCTCGCTGATCTGCAAACGTTCAATCAAACCTACGCTGCATTGAGCAAAGACGCCCGGCAAGTGCCGAACATCGCCTGCCCATGGCTCGATGGTCTGTACGTCAACAGCGGCCACGGTTCTCGCGGGCTGATCACCGCGCCGCTGTCCGGCGAACTGCTTGCCGCATGGCTGGACAACGAGCCACTGCCGTTGCCGCGCAGCGTAGCCGAAGCCTGCCATCCCAACCGTTTCGCCTTACGGCAGTTGATTCGCGGCAAGTGAATTTCACGGGTCGGGCATTTCGCAGATGCCCAGATCCATCAGCCGTATCGCGTCTTCCGTCAGACTCTTGAACAGCACGTCTTCAGCCTGGTCCTTTTCAAGCTTGAGTGCCTGGTTCTGACTTAAATAATCGCCAGAGGGCAGCGTGTCCTTCTTGTCGAACAGTGCGCTCATTTGCGGATCGTACACGTCATCGATCAGCGCAAACTTGCGGACAAATGTGCGCCTCAAATAGTCTCGCCAGAACGTGCTCCCCTGCATGTATTCCAGCCATTGCGGGGAGAGTTCGGCGGTGAAGATGCGATTTTTTGCCACCTCAAGATCCGCGGCCGTCACGCCACTCTGGGCACTGAACAGCATATTTTCCGGTTGACCGCGCAGCCCCAGCGCATCGGTGAGACCGATGCGGTAAGCGAGGTTCATTTCCAGCGCATCGACCTTTGGAGCCCGGAGTGAGTGCTCCAGGGCGATTTCTTCCAGCCTGTCCAGCCGGAACAGACTGCGGCCCAGTTCCAACAGCGCCTTGGCAGTGCCCCTGCTCCCGCTTGCGGCGCTGCTCACCCGCTCGACTTCCACTGCGACTTCAAGGCGACTGAAAACCAGCGCCGCGTTATCGGTGCAGTGCAGCGGATCGGCCGCAATGTCGAGCAGTTGACGACTCAGTGGCTCGTCAGCTTCCGCCGCCTTCAGTACCGCCCAGACGCGTCGCTGCATGTCAGCGCCACCCTGTTTGCCGTCCGCGGTATCGCCCAGTTGCGCCAGCAACGTGAACAAGCCATCGGCCGTCTGATCGCTACGCAATGCCGCCCAAATGCGCGACTGCTCTGCCCACTCTTCGCCACTGACCTTGGTCAACCAGAGCGAGCGCGCCGTTTGCTCGTTCATCCGTGCGATGTCATCGGCGATGTAGCCCATACCGATGCCGAAATTATCGCGATAGTTTTCCAGATGCGTTTGGGCCGTTTCGGAAAAGGGATTGAGTCCCAACTTGAGTGCGCCTGTGAAACGGCGTGATTTCTCGAACAACCACTCAGGCAGTTCTGTGATTTTGTTGGCGCTCAGATCCATCAGTTCAATGTGCGCAGAATGATCAAGGCCTTCTGGCAGTTCGGTGATGCCGGTATCGTTCAGCGACAAGCGGCGCAGTTGCGTCATTTGACTGAAATCCGGGGTGGCGCCCAACGGATTCTTGTCCAGATTCAGGTAACGCAACGTGCTCAGGTTGTTCAGCTTCGCCAGGGTCTGTTCGGTCAGCTTGAGCTGATTGCCTGCCAGACTCAGCCGTTGCAGACGCGGCATGTGCGACAACACTTCAGGCAGCCGGGTGATCGTGTTGCTGCCCAGTTCCAGCGAGTCGAGCTGTTTGAAGGACTTGAGAAAGTACGCAACATCATCACCCAGCGCCATGTTCCGCATCGACAATTGCCCTACATGGTCGAAGCTCACCGACGGCGGTAACGTCGGCACCTTACCGATGCGCATGCCGTCAAGGTCAAGGGTACAGAGGTTCTTTCCCTCGTCGTTGGTGGCCCAATGAAAGCGTCGAAACGCTTCCTCGATCAGCTCGGCGGCCATTTTCCGACTGTGCCGCGCTTCGGCCAGATCGCCACCCATGGCTTGCAGCGCGGCGCTATCTTCACTCCAGACAAACAGCGCGTCCCGCAGGGTTTGCAGATTCTGACGCAGGGCTTTGATCCGGGTTGCACGGCTCAACGGATCACCGCCCAGTTCGTTGAGCAATTGATTGAGCTGCGGCTCGTTCAGACGCGGATAAAGCCTGCGGGCTTTGCGCAGCAGTTTGCGTGAATGGCCAGCCACGGGGACCTGATCGCCTTGCACACAGGCCGGCTCGACGGGAAGTGATTCCGTACTGCCTCCGCGCAATGCCCGCGCAGTGAACTCGCGTTCGTCGAGGGCAACGTTGAGCAGCTTTTTGCGTAACTGTTGCGTACTGACCTGTCCGGCATCGGCAAGACCGAGTGCGGTTCGCTGACGTGGCGGCAATGCCTTGAGGATGGCCATGTACAAAGCGTCGGGGCCGGATACCACCTTGCCCAAGGATTTTTTGTCGCCGCCAAACGCCTCATAGCCCTGCGTGGACTTCACCAGATAGCCGGTATTTTCCGAGGTCGCCGACGCATCGCCGATGTCTTCGAGTATCGGTCCGGCCAAGGCCTTGTCGCGTACTTGCAGACGCAGCTGCGCGTTCCAGCTGCTCAGGCGCGGCAGTAATTTCATGGCCAGCCGGTCGGTGTCGGCATTGGCCAGCCACGAGCAGTGCAACCCACTCAGCGCCCGGTCAAGCCGCACCTCGGCAATACCGGCCCGCGCCCGCTGTCCCAGGCGCAAGGGCGCGCTCCCGCTCGAGCGCAGGTGCAGGCGCTCGACAGTAGAGGCGCGGTCGATCAGCCTTTGACCATGGCGCGCCGAAATGTCGGCGAAGACCTGACGCAATTTGCCCAGGTCCTGCGCATCACTGTGGTCATAGCGCTTGTACATCCGCTCTAACGCCGCGCGGTAATCGGACTCGAGCGCAGCACCGAGTTTTCTCGCCAGCGCAGGTGCTTGCGTGCTTTTTGCGACTTTGCCGCCGAGCAAGGCCTCGACTTCATGCTCGTAAAGGCCATCGATGACGGTTTGCAGCAAGCGGCCGAGTGCCAACTGGCCTTGGGTCACCGGCACTCCCAGGTTTTCGTCAAGCGTACTGTTTGCAGGATAAGTCGTGTCGACGTCTCCTTCATGACCGATGACCTCAATGTATCGGTCAGTCGGCCAGCCCGGCAGTTGCGTCAAGGCATGCATCTGTTCTTCAAGAGGCTGCTCGGAGTGGATCTCGCCGTTTTCCAGTTCCGTGGTCAACTCACGCAGCTGGCGCCCGATGCGCACGCGCTCGACGGTATCGCGCAGGCGTACCGGCAGGCTCAGATTGTCGTTGAAGGTTTCCAGCAAGGTCTGCTGCGAGGTGTTGCTCAGCCGGCGAAGGATATCCAGATCGCTGTCAGCAAATTCGCTCAACTGCGGATCGATGCGCTTGAGCGTGTAGGCGCTGCTGCCCCATTCTTCAGGCTCTTCAGCGGGAAACCGCCAGCCGCCCTCGACGTGGCGGATCAGTTCCGGAGCATAGGCGTGTGCGCGTGCGGGGTGTTCCAGGCGCCAGTGCTGGGTGTCGATATCAAAGTTGCCAGCCAACAGGCGGTGCTCGAGGCGGCCGATGGTCTTGTTGCCAATCTGATAGAACTCCTTCGAGCCGGCATCGATGGTGAATCCGGCCGGCAGAGCATGCTCGTACGGGCTCAAATCAGGCTTCCACAGGCGCGGCTTGCCTGCCCGATCAAGAATCGCGGTGAACTGCGCGAAGAACTCCGGATGCGCGCGCAGCAGTTTTTTGCCCAGTGTTCCCAGCGCCTTCTGACCGCCAGCAAAAACGCCCATCAATGCGATGTTCTCTACCACACTGAGCAAATGTGACAGCGCTTGCTGATGATCACCGCGGCGCCAGTCCTCGACGCCGTCATACACCTCACCGAGCAATTGCCCGACCGCGACGCCCATCATCAATTGCCCCAGTACCGGCACGAACAGCCCTGCCAACGACGCCACGGTGACCCCGCGTTGAATGAAATCCAACAGACGCTTCTGTCGGATCTCTTCATCGATATCAGCGGTTGGCACCGCCAGTTTGCGCGCGTCGATCTGCAATTTTCCGACATGGCTTTGCACCATGAAATCGAAAAGCGGCACATCGATCGACCAATGCTCGACGACGCCCAGATCGGGTTTTACAGCCAACGCCTTGAAGAAGTCCGCCTTGTCATCTTCATCCAGAGTACCGGCGAAATACCCTTGATATTCCGTGCTCTTGAGTTGTTGCGCGAGGTAGCGCTTGAACGCATTGAAACTCGGGTATTCATACACGGCGCGCTCGGGCTCGCCGGGCATATACACCATGCATCCGTCCTCAGGGTGTTGTTCCACGCAGCGTTTGGAAAATACCACGACGCCCCAAACGCAGCTGTCGAGGATTCTGATGCCCTGCATGATCATCGGGTCTTTGCCGTAGCGCAGGTGCTGCGCCGAAGCGACGCCTTCGCCCAGCATCAGATCCTGCAGCATGCGCAAACCTGCTGCGGTGATATCGCCCCTGAGCTGCGCAAGATGAGCATCCAGCTCCAGCAGCGATTGCTTCAATGCGGCGATATCGCGGGTCATGGCACTGGTGGCCACGACTTTGCCGCAGTCTTCACGCAGACCGAACACTTGCTGCAGATGCTCCTGGTATTTCTTGCCCAGATCCAGCTCGCGGCAAAACGCTGCGAACGCTGCCGGCGTCAAATCCTTCACACCAGCGGGCACACTTTTGACGCGCACCAGGCTGCCGGCGGGGAAACCGTCAGCCAGCTCCTCGTCTTCGCTGAAATTTTGCATGGCTGCTTGCAACAGGCTTTGCGTCGCGTGATTGACCAAGCCGATATCGGCCTGCTCCGTCGCCGTCACATCGCAGCCGCAATCGACGCCGGGCAGACTGAGCAGATCCTCGCTCACGTCATAGACCGCTGGCCATTTCTCGCTCAGCGCCGCGTTGAGTTCGCTGATACAGAAGCTGTGCAATGGTTTGAGCCGGGTCAGATCCTTGTCGACTTTGACGTGCAGGGTGTGCAGTTCACGATTGATTTCGTCCAGCTTGTTCAGCGTGGCCGCAGAAGCCGTGAGCAGATGCGCCGGCAAGCTTTTTTCCAGGCTTTCAGCGGTATCGAGATCACCGGTAGCGTCGTACAGGGTGCTCAGGACCGAGTCCTGAGTCTGCGGATTGGTCTTGTCTTGGCTGGGCATGGCAATAGTCCTTTATTGCGAGTTTGAACTCTCGACCCTAGCGCTGCCGGACAACCGATAACAGTTCAAAATGCTGGACAGTATCCGCGCAGATCAAACGTTTTTTTGTATGGGAAAAACAGCCCTGCACCACCCCACCCGGAACGTCCGTGCACGTGTGGGCTTATGCAAAAAAAGCGTAACGGCACAAGGGCAAATCCCGACACTCGATCACCGCCGATAGCGTTACGGCAGGAGCCAGCTTTGCCGCCTTATAACTTATCGATCTAAAACTCCACATACCGAGACAGGTCAGTTTCTGAGTACCCGCACTTTTCGCGTGGTACGGCTTGACCTTCCCCAACGGAAAAACCGGTAAGGACTTTATGTGCGGATTAGCTGGCGAGTTACGTTTTGATCAACAACCTGCAGACCTTGCAGCGATCGAGAGAATCACCCATCACCTGGCCCCCCGCGGCCCTGACGCGTGGGGCTTCCATGCCCAAGGGCCGATTGCCCTGGGTCATCGACGCCTGAAAATCATGGACCTGTCGGACGGCTCGGCGCAGCCAATGATCGACAGCCAACTGGGCCTGTCCCTGGCGTTCAACGGTGCGATCTACAACTTCCCGGAACTGCGCGCAGAGCTTGAAGCACTGGGTTATGCCTTCTATTCGGGTGGCGATACCGAAGTGCTGCTCAAGGGTTATCACGCCTGGGGCGAGGCACTGCTGCCGAAACTCAACGGCATGTTCGCCTTCGCCATTTGGGAGCGCGATGCCAAGCGCCTGTTCATCGCCCGTGACCGTCTCGGCGTGAAGCCGCTGTACCTGTCGCGCACTGGCCAACGCCTGCGCTTTGCCTCGGCACTGCCGGCGCTGCTCAAGGGCGGCGACATCAACCCGATCCTCGATCCGGTGGCGCTCAATCACTATCTGAATTTCCATGCGGTGGTGCCTGCGCCGCGCACCTTGCTGGCCGGTATCGAAAAGCTGCCGCCGGCCACCTGGATGCGCGTTGAGGCCGATGGCCGCACCGAGCAGAAAACCTGGTGGACCCTGCCCTACGGCCCGAATGAAGACGAGAAAAACCTCAATCTGGAAGACTGGGTCGATCGCGTCCTCGACAGCACCCGCGAAGCGGTGGCGATTCGTCAGCGTGCGGCAGTGGATGTCGGTGTGTTGCTTTCGGGCGGTGTCGATTCGAGCATGCTCGTCGGCCTGTTGCGCGAAGTCGGCGTAGAGAATCTGTCGACCTTTTCCATCGGGTTTCAGGATGCCGGCGGCGAGCGCGGCGACGAGTTCCAGTATTCCGACCTGATCGCCAAGCATTACGGCACTCGCCACCATCAGTTGCGCATCGACGAGAAAGAAATCATCGAGCAACTGCCCGCCGCCTTCCGGGCGATGAGCGAACCGATGGTCAGCCATGACTGCATCGCGTTCTATCTGTTGTCCCGCGAAGTGGCCAAGCACTGCAAAGTGGTGCAGAGCGGCCAAGGCGCGGACGAACTGTTTGCCGGTTACCACTGGTATCCGCAAGTCGACGGCGCGGCAGATCCATACGCGGCCTACCGCGATGCGTTCTTCGATCGCAGCTACGACGACTACGCGGCCACTGTGCAGCCGAAATGGCTGGTCGACCACGATGCGGCGGGCGACTTCGTCAAACAGCACTTTGCCCAGCCCGGCGCCGAGGCTGCCGTGGACAAGGCGCTGCGTCTGGACAGCACGGTGATGCTGGTCGATGACCCGGTCAAACGCGTCGACAACATGACCATGGCCTGGGGCCTGGAAGCGCGCACGCCGTTTCTCGACTATCGACTGGTCGAACTGTCGGCTCGCGTTCCGGGCAAATTCAAGCTGCCCGACGGCGGCAAACAAGTGCTGAAAGAAGCTGCGCGTCGGGTCATTCCAAGCGAAGTGATCGACCGCAAGAAAGGCTACTTCCCGGTGCCGGGTCTCAAGCACTTGCAGGGCGACACGCTCAATTGGGTGCGCGAGCTGCTGCTGGATCCGAGCCAGGATCGCGGCCTGTTCAACCCGAGCATGCTCGACAAGCTTCTGACTGATCCGCAAGGCCAACTGACCCCATTGCGCGGCTCGAAACTGTGGCAACTGGCGGCCCTGAACCTGTGGCTCAGTGAACAAGGAATCTGATTGATGAAACCCCATGCCACGTCCATCAACCAACGCCTGTTGCGTGGTCAGGCCCCCTCGTATGAACGTTTGCAGGCGCGCCTGGCCGAAGACGGCAGCGAGCCTGCCAGCGCCCCGATTGCCGTGCATTGCGGCTGGGGCCGGCTGCTGATCGGTCACACCTTTCCCGACCCGGCGTCACTGGCGCAGGAGCTGCTGAACGAACAGCCCGGCGAGCGCGACATCGCCCTGTATGTTGCCGCACCGCAGCAGATTCTCGGCCTCGAGCCGACGCAGCTGTTTCTCGATCCATCCGACACCCTGCGTCTGTGGTTCAGCGATTACCGGCAGGCCACGCGGGTGTTTCGCGGCTTCCGCATTCGTCGTGCGCAGAGCGAAACCGACTGGCAGGGCATCAACCGTTTGTACCAGGCGCGCGGCATGTTGCCGATCGATCCGGAGCTGCTCACCCCCCATCATCAGGGCGGCCCGGTGTACTGGCTGGCGGAAGACGAGGACAGCGGCGCGGTGATCGGCAGTGTGATGGGTCTCAATCATGAAAAAGCCTTCAACGACCCGGAACACGGCAGCAGCCTGTGGTGCCTGGCGGTCGACCCGCATTGCTCGCGCCCCGGCGTCGGCGAAGTGCTGGTGCGACATTTGGTCGAGCACTTCATGAGTCGCGGCCTGGCTTATCTGGATCTGTCGGTGCTGCACGACAATCGTCAGGCGAAAAACCTTTACGCCAAACTGGGTTTCCGCAACCTGCCGACCTTCGCCATCAAGCGCAAGAACGGCATCAACCAGCCGCTGTTTCTCGGCCCGGGCCCGGAGGCGAATTTCAATCCTTACGCGCGGATCATCGTCGAAGAGGCGCATCGACGCGGCATCGACGTGCAAGTGGATGACGCCGACGCCGGGCTGTTCACCCTCAGCCATGGCGGCCGTCGCGTGCGTTGCCGCGAGTCGCTGAGCGATCTGACCAGTGCGATCAGCATGACCCTGTGCCAGGACAAAAGCCTGACCCACAAGGTGCTCAAGGCCGCAGGCCTGAAACTGCCGGCGCAGCAACTGGCGGGCAATGCCGACGATAATCTGGCCTTCCTCGATGAACACCAACGGGTGGTGGTCAAACCTCTCGATGGCGAACAGGGCCACGGCGTCGCGGTGGATCTGCGCACCATCGAAGAAGTGCAGAAGGCCATCGAAACGGCGAAGCAGTTCGACAGCCGCGTGCTGCTGGAAAGTTTCCACGAAGGCCTTGATCTGCGCATCGTGGTGATCGGCTTTGAAGTGGTGGCGGCGGCGATTCGCCGTCCGGCGGAAGTGATTGGCGATGGTCAGCATTCGATCGGTGCGCTGATCGAAGCGCAAAGCCGCCGCCGGCAAGCCGCCACCAGTGGCGAAAGCAAGATTCCGCTGGACCACGAAACCCAACGCACGCTGCACGCGGCCGGTTACGACTACAGCAGCATCCTGCCGGCCGGCGAGCATCTGTTCGTGCGGCGCACGGCCAACCTGCACACCGGCGGGACGCTGGAAGACGTGACCGACATTCTTCATCCAACGCTGGTCGACGCGGCAGTGCGCGCGGCGCGGGCGCTGGATATTCCAATGGTCGGGCTCGATCTGATGGTGCCGGCAGCGGATCAGCCCGAGTACGTGTTCATCGAAGCCAACGAACGCGCCGGCCTCGCCAACCATGAACCGCAGCCGACGGCGGAGCGCTTTGTCGATCTGTTGTTTCCGCATAGTCAGCCGGCTGTTTCGTGACCCATCGTTGTTCCGGCTGACGCCTTCGCGAGCAGGCTCGCTCCCACAGGGGAATGCATTCCAAATGTGGGAGCGAGCCTGCTCGCGAAGAGGCCCTGAACGTCACCACCAATTTTCCTCATCGAAACCATCGATGTGCTCAACCCATCAGGAGTTTCCATGACCCCACAAATCCCTGAACCGGATCTGGCTTACCTGCAAAAAGTCCTGCTGGAAATGCTCGCCATTCCCAGCCCTACCGGGTTCACCGACACCATCGTGCGCTATGTCGCCGAGCGTCTCGAAGAGCTGGGCATTCCGTTCGAAATGACCCGGCGCGGCACGATTCGCGCGACGTTGAAGGGCAAAAAGAGCAGCCCTGACCGCGCGGTGTCTGCGCACCTGGACACCATCGGCGCCGCTGTGCGTGCGGTGAAAGACAACGGTCGCCTGACCCTCGCCCCGGTCGGTTGCTGGTCGAGCCGCTTTGCCGAGGGCAGCCGGGTCAGCCTGTTTACCGACACCGGGGTGATCCGCGGCAGCGTTCTGCCGCTGATGGCGTCCGGGCATGCGTTCAACACCCAGGTCGATGAAATGCCGATCAGTTGGGATCACGTTGAACTGCGTCTGGACGCTTACTGCGCGACCAAGGCTGATTGCGAATCGCTGGGCATTCACGTCGGCGACGTGGTGGCGTTCGACCCGCTGCCGGAGTTCACCGAGAGCGGCCATATCAGCGCCCGCCACCTAGACGACAAGGCCGGTGTTGCCGCATTGCTCGCTGCTCTGAAGGCGATTGTCGACAGCGGCCAGGAACTGAACATCGATTGCCATCCACTGTTCACCATCACCGAGGAAACCGGCAGCGGTGCAGCGGCGGCATTGCCGTGGGACGTCAGCGAGTTTGTCGGCATCGACATTGCACCGGTCGCCCCCGGCCAGCATTCCAGCGAACACGCCGTGAGCGTGGCGATGCAGGATTCGGGCGGGCCGTATGACTATCACCTGTCGCGGCATCTGTTGCGTCTGGCCGATGAAAACGAATTGCCGGTGCGCCGTGACATGTTCCGTTATTACTTCAGCGATGCGCACTCGGCGGTCACCGCCGGCCACGACATCCGCACTGCCCTGCTCGCTTTCGGCTGCGATGCCACCCACGGCTACGAGCGTACGCACATCGACAGTCTGGCGGCGCTCAGCCGTTTGCTCGGCGCGTACATTCTGAGCCCGCCGGTCTTTGCCAGCGACGCGGCGCCGGCCAATGCTTCACTGGATCGCTTCAGCCATCAGATTGAGCATGACACGCAGATGGAAAGCGAAACCCGCGTGCCGCCGGTGGACAGTCTGGTGGGGCAGCGTTCTGACAGTTGAGCCTTCGGTGAACAGATAACCGCTTTCGCGAGCAGGCTCGCTCCCACAGGGATCGCATTTCAAAGGTGGGAGCGAGCCTGCTCGCGAATGGGCCGGCACGGCCAATACAAAAACTGGCAGGCAAAACCCAATCCCCGTAGCATCCCGACATTGATTTGACCGAGGTGCCCATGCTCATTCCCCACGACGCGCTTGAAGTCGACACCCTCACCCGCCTGATCGAGGATTTCGTCACCCGCGACGGTACCGACAACGGCGATGACACCCCGCTGGAAACCCGCGTCCTGCGCGTGCGTCAGGCACTGACCAAAGGCCAGGCTTTGATCGTGTTCGACCCGGAAAGCGAACAGTGCCAGCTGATGCTCAAGCACGACGTACCCAAGCATCTGTTCGACTGAAACCGTCAGCCAGCCTTCGCCGCGGCCTCCTTGCGCTTGATCCGGTCATAGACCTCGGCGCGGTGTACATGGACCTTTTTCGGCGCCTCGACGCCGAAGCGCACGCTGGAGCCGTTGACCGACAGAACACGCAGGGTGATGTCGTCTCCGATTGAAATCAACTCACCGACCACACGGCTGAGTACAAGCATGGGATTCATCCTTCAGGACTGGCAAACCCTGAAGATGCGCGGCTTACAGCGTCTTCACAATCCACGACGAGCAAATCAGTCTTGCCCTACAGCTGCCCACGCCCGCAGCTGTCAGACGCTTCGCACAAAAGCCTCAGGCGGCGGAAAAGCGCGGCCCGAACAGAATGATGCTGGCACCGACCACGCACAGCGCCATGCCGATCCAGTCCGAGCCCAGCGGACGCACGCGCTCGACCACCGCCAGCCAGCCAATTGACGCAACGATGTAGATTCCGCCATACGCGGCATAGGCGCGCCCGGCGTAGGCCGCTTCAACACGGGTCAGCAACAGCGCGAACAGGGTCAGGCTGAGCAACGCGGGAATCACCCATAACGCACTCTTGCCCTGGCGCAGCCACATGTAGAAGGCAAAACAGCCGGCGATTTCAAACAGCGCCGCAAGGAAGAACCACAAGTAATTGAGCATGGAGGCGTCTCGACAGGGTGACCGTGGCGGCCACCCTAACGACGCGGCAGGAATCGAACAAGATCAAGCGTTGTTTTGTTTGGCCTTGGCGCGCATTTTCTCGGCCATGGAAGTCATTTCGTTGTAGAGCAGTTGCGGATTCTTTTGCTTGATCGCCCAGGCCATGCGCCCTTGTTCGTGAGGCAGAATCAAGAATTCGCCGGCGGCGACTTGCTGATAGATGTAGCCAGCGATGTCGGCGGCACTGATCGGCGAACTTTCCAGCAACTTGCCGACCTGGGCTTTCATGGCCGGGGTCGGGCCACGGAAAGAATCGAGCAAGTTGGTCTGGAAGAATGAGGGGCAAACCACATGCACCGCCACTTGCTGCTGCGCCAGTTCGATCAGCAGACTTTCCGACAACGCCACCACGCCGGCCTTGGCCACGTTGTAGTTGCTCATTGCCGGGCCTTGCATCAACGCGGCCATGGAGGCGATGTTGATGATCTTGCCCTTGCTCTGTTCCAGCAGCGGCAAGAACGCCTTGCAGCCTTTGACCACACCCATCAGGTTGATCGCGATCTGCCAGTCCCAGTCTTCCAGCGACAACTCGCTGAAGAATCCGCCCGAGGCGACCCCGGCATTGTTGACGATGATGTCGATGCCGCCGAGCTTCTCCTCACAGGCCTGGGCAAATGCGGTGAGCTGGCTGTAATCGCGCACGTCACAGCGCTGGATGAAACCGTCACCGCCCGCCTCGCGCACCAGTTTCAGGGTTTCCTGCAGGCCGGGCTCACTGACATCGGACAAGGCCAGCCGCCAGCCTTCACGGGCCCAGCGCAGCGCGATTTCGCGACCCAGGCCTGAGCCTGCACCAGTGATCATCATGCGATTTTGCATAGCGGACAGCCTTGTTGTTCCGGGAAAGATGCGCCGAGTGTAGCGAAGGAACTTCGTTCGCCCACGCTCCATCCAGTTGCTGAATGGAGGATCAAAAGATTGCAGTTGTCATCGTTTTGGGGATGGTCCGCAGTAGGAGCTGCCGAAGGCTGCGATCTTTTGCTTTTCTGCTTTAAAGGAAATAACCGAGCAATCCAAATACATTAAAAAAACATTGAATTATTTTTCACCGGCGCAAGTCGGAACATGTAAGCCGGCTGGAATTTAGTTGCTCTCCAGCTGCCCACTGAGCATCAAGACTCTTCCAGACTCTGAACAAGGAAATCACCCATGGGCACAATTCTAATCATCATCCTGATCCTGTTGCTGATCGGTGGTCTGCCGGTCTTCCCGCACTCCAGAAGTTGGGGTTATGGCCCGTCGGGCATTATCGGCGTGGTGTTGGTCGTGCTGCTGGTGCTGTTGTTACTCGGCAAGATATGACGATTTGAAGCTGTAAAAAAAGAGGCCCTTTTTCAAGGGCCTCTTTTTTATTGCGTGGACTTTAAGGATTAATCAGTCCGGCTTGCCGTGAATGACACCGGCGGTGTTATCGAGCAAGCTCTTGGTCGCGGTTTGCAGGAACGCTTCAAGTTTGAGTTTGAGTTCGGCAGTGCGCGGCGCATCCGGCACAACTTCGGCGTGCGGGTTGGCGCCGAGCTGATATTTCCAGATTTTCGGGCCCATGTCCTTGTCACGCGGCAGCACCAGAATCTCATCGGCGGTGACGATGGCGGTGGTCTGCTCGCTGCCCGATGGCTTGATCACACCGAAACCGGTGTCGCCCTGCGGGAGGTTGAGCAGGTCGCGGCCCCAGCACTGGTGACGCACTTCGCCACCGAGGCGGCCCATGATGGTCGGCACGATGTCGATCTGCGTGCCCACGGTGTGGTCGCGGGTACCGAACTTTTGCTGGATGCCCGGGGCAATCATCAGCATCGGCACGTTGAAGCGACCCAGGTCCATTTCGGTGATCTGGCGCTCGTTGCCGAAGCCGTGGTCGCCGACGATGACAAACAGGGTTTCGTTGAAGTACTTCTCTTTGCGCGCCTTCTCGAAGAACTGGCCGAGCGCCCAATCGGAATAGCGCATGGCGGTCAGGTGTTCGTTGAGGCTGCCACGGTCAGTGACGCGCTCGACCGGCAATGGCGTCGGCAAGGCGTACGGTGTGTGGTTGGACAGGGTTTGCAGCAGTGCGTAGAACGGCTTGCCGTTTTCCCGCGCCTTCAGTTCCTGCAGGCCACGATCGAACATGTCCTGGTCGGACACGCCCCAGGTCGGGTCGGAGAACACCGGGTTGACGAAGTCATTGCGGCCAACGAAGTTGGTCATGCCCTGGTTGCTGAAGAAGCCCGACTGGTTGTCCCAGGCGAAGTCGCCGTTGTAGACGTAGACGTCGTCATAGTCGCGGGCGCTGAGCAGCTGCGGCAAGCCGGACAGTTTGTGACTGCCTTCCGGGGTCTGCATCAGGTATTCGAAACCTGGCAGGTTGGGGAAGCAGGCCATGGTCGCGAACATGCCCTGGTGGGTGTGGGTGCCGTTGGAGAAGAAACGGTCGAACAGCAGACCTTCCTTCGACAGCTTGTCCAGGTACGGGGTGATATTGCCCGGCGCGCCCAAAGCACCGACCGAGTGACCGGCCATGCTTTCCATCAGGATCACCACGACGTTCTTGATCGGCAGGGTCTTGTCGGCCGGCGGCACGTAGTCGCGGCGAACAGCGGCGATGTCGGCATCGACCAGTTTGTCGTCCGGCATCAGCAGCATGTCGCGCACCACTTGCTGCGCCTGTTCCTGGGGCAGCGTGGCTTTCCAGATGTTGTCGCGGTCTTCGCCCATGCGCGCCTTGGCTGCGGCGACCAGCGACAGCGTGCCATTGAGGCCGAGCTGGTTGGCGAAGTTGGAATCGGTGGTGTAGACGTCACCCCAGCGCATCGGCGGGCCTTGACGCAGGGTGCCGCGAGCGGCGACCACGCAGATCAGCAGGCAGACCACGAACACCGCCAGACGGGTGTACCACGGCGCAACCTGACGGGAGCTGACGCTGCCGCCGCTGAACGGTCCGCGCGGGCGGGTGGCACGGTCGGCGCCTTTGAACGCCAGGGTCAGAATGACCGTGCCGATTACCCATGCCAGCACGTAGCGCACCACCGGGAAACCGTACCAGAGCATGCTCATTACGGTTTTCGGGTCTTCCTTCACGTACTGGAACACCAGACCGTTGAGGCGCTGGTGAAACTCGCGGTAGAAGTCCATCTCCATCAGGCCGAGGAACAGCGCGATGCTCGATGCGACGGTCAGCCACAGACGGAAGAAACCGCGCGCGGCCATGGCCCGGGCACTGAACAGCGCCAGCACCAGCGGAATGCACAGGTAGACCACCAGGCGCAGGTCGAAACGCAGACCGTTGACGAACGCTTCAAGGAAGGTCGCGGCCGGGGTGTCGAGGATCATCTCGCGGTTGTAGACCAGCAGCGCAAGGCGCAGCGCGGAAAACATGACCATCATGACCAGTGCGCACAGCAGCGTGTAGGCCAGATGCGATTTGACGGTCGGTTGCAGCAGGCGAGCAGAAGATCGCTGCTGATTCAGGGCGTCCGGGTTTGCCATGTCGTTTTAGGACCCATTGGAAGTTGAAGTTGCAAAAATACAGCGGCGCCAGGCCCTCTATTGGTCAGTCCAGACCCCGGGGCGTGCGCGGTGCGCAAATGTTGCACGATCGTTCACACCATTGCCATTGATTACTGCCCTGCTCTTCGAGACTTTCATTCGAAGGGCAGGCAGCACGATGGCAGGCAACAAGTGCGGGCGAATTGTCTTGGAGACTTTGTGAAAATTTCGTGCAACGCATATCTGGAAATACAATTTAGAGACAAAACAAAACGCCCCGAACCGGTCGGGGCGTTTTGCTTACAGCGAATTACTTATTTTTCGGCGCGTTCTTTCAGCGCTTTGAGGGTATTGAATGGCGCATCGACCACGAACTTGTTGGCGACCATGGCCGGCACGCTACCGCCCGGCTCGGTGTGCACCTGATAAGTCACTTCAACCTGATCGCCTTTAGGCACGAACTTCCAGAAGCCTTTGACTTGCTGGACCCGCACGAAGCCTTTTTCTTCCGGCAGATAGGTCGGTACGCCTTCAAGATTACGGGTCAGGCTGCCATCGGCGCCCTCAACGGTGGTGATCTTCAGCACCGAATCACGCGGGGTCACCGGCCATGGCGTGTTGAATTGCGAATAGGTCCAGCTCAGATCGCCTTCGTGCTTGAGCAGTTTCTGGCTCTTGCACTCGTGAATCCACGCGCAGGCGCCAGAGACGTCTTCCTGCAAGGCGCGCAGTTTGGCAACGGTGGTTTTCATCAGCGCGACGCCTTGGTAGGACTTGTAGTCCGAACCGGGTATTTCGCTCAGGGAAACCTTGATGCCGTCTTCGTTCTTCGCCACTTTCCAGTCTTCCGCGTGGGCGACCGAAGTGGCAAGTACGGCAGTCAGACCACACAACACAGCGATACGGTGCAGCGAACCCATAGTGTTATTCCTTATTGTTGAAGTTCCGTTGGTGAACACATCACGCCGCCGTCATCTGCTCCCACCAGCCGATCAATCTGATCGCGTCTTCCGAACTGCTGCCGCATACCTCGACATCCGCAGCGAAGCCCGAGCACACAGCTGGGCGTTCCGGACGGCCGAAAATGCTGCACAGGTTATCGACCGACAGTTGCACGCAACGTTCGCCGGCGGGCTTGCCATCGGGCATGCCGGGAATCGGCGAACTGATGGAGGGGGCAATGCAGCAAGCGCCACAGCCTTCACGGCATTTCATGACGAACAGATCCTCGCGACGGGCGATGTGTAAAGAGACGGGAAACAGAGTAACCGCTAAAACGACTGTTTCAAATTGCTACAAGCGGCTTTTCAACGATAAGTAAAAGTGACCGGGCAGTCTCCGACGAAGCGTCTGCTATACGCATCGAAGACGGTCGGATCTATTGCTTGAATTCAAAATCCAGCGCCGCGCCTTCCACATCGCGTCGCGCTTCGTTGCGCAATTGCAACTCCATTTCGTTGCTGAGCAAGCGGCCGTTGAGCTGGAAGCCGTTATCTTTCTCGCCAAACATCTGCGGCAGGATCGCCTCGCGTTTGGGCAGCTCCACGGTGCCCTGTGGCTTCAGATCTTCAACCATATCCTTAGGCAGGCTGAGATCGAGTTTTGCCGGCGGCAATTTGGTCTTTGCCACTTCACGGGCGGATTTCGATTTCGAGGCCACCGGGCGGCGCTTCTTCACCGTGGCTTTTTTTTTCGCCTGGGCTTTTTTTGCCGGAGCCGCAGTTTTGGTGGCTTTGTTCGTGGTACTGGTCGCTGCCGGTTTTTCCTGGGCTGCGGCCGCCATAGCACCCGGTGCCTGACCGACCATCAGCAAACCCAGCAATACCCACGCGGCAGGAACAATCGCTTTCATGGACCCAACGAACTAACGGCAGAGGGCCACATGCTCGCCTGTTGTGCGTCACATGACAAGCACCACCACCCTCCTCGTTCAGAATCCGCCAGCCATTTCCTGACACAGCTGGGTGGCCAACAGACCCAGCGTCATCAGCGCCCGCTCCGCTTCGCGGTTCCACGGAATGCCGCAGTTGAGGCGGATACAGTGGTTGAACTGCTCGGTATTACTGAAGATCAGCCCCGGCGCGATGCTGATGCCTTGTTGCAGTGCGCGGACATGCAATTCCTGAGTGTTGACCCGCCCCGGCAAGCTCACCCAGAGGATGAAACCGCCCGTAGGCCGGGACATTTGCGTGCCCTCGGGGAAATGCTGCTGCACCGCCAGCTGAAACGCACTGAGGTTTTTCCGGTATTCCTGGCGGATGTAGCGTAAATGCCGGTCATAACCGCCGTTTTCCAGATAGGCGGCAATCGCCATCTGTGTGACGCTGCACGCCGAATGGGTGCTGAAGGTTTGCAGGCGCTGGATTTCCTGTTGGTATTTGCCGGCGATCATCCAGCCGATGCGCACACCCGGTGACAAGGTTTTGGAGAAGCTCGAGCAGTAGATCACCCGATCCAGGCGGTCGTAGGCTTTCAGCGCTTTGGTGCGGCCCTGTTCAAACATCAGTTCGCCGTAGATATCGTCTTCGACAATCTGAATGTCGAAATCCGAGGCCAGACGCAACAACTGTTTCTGCCGCTCTTCCGGCATGGTGCCGCCAAGGGGATTGCTCAGGCGCGTAGTCAGCACCAACGCCTTGATCGACCATTGGTTGGCGGCCAGTTGCAAGGCTTCCAGGCTCATGCCGGTGGCGGGATCGCTGGGGATTTCGATGACTTTCAGGCCGAGCAGATCGGCCAGTTGCAGCAGGCCGTAATAGGTCGGCGATTCGGCAGCGATCAGATCGCCCGGCCGGGTCAGCACGCGCAACGACATCTGCAAGGCGTCGACACAGCCGTGGGTGATCACCACTTCCGATGGATCGACCACCACGCCAGCGTCACGCATGCGGATCGCCACTTGCCGGCGCAGCGGTTCGAAGCCGGGGCTGAACATGTAGCTGAACGCCCGAGGGCTGTGGAAGCGGGTGACCTTGGCCAATTGCTGATGCAGCGCGCGCACCGGCAGATAATCGACACTCGGCACCGCAGCGCCCAGCGGAAACACGCCTTCGCGGCGGGATTCGACCAATACCTGCTGAATGATGCTGCTGCGCGTCACCAGCCCCGGCCGTTCGACCCGGGCAATGTCCGGCGTCGGCGCGGTCAGCGCCGGGGTCTGGTGTACGTAGTAACCCGACTGTGGCCGGGCGCGGATCAGGCCCTGATCCTCAAGGTTGGCGTAAGCCTGCAACACCGTCGCATGGCTGACGTTGAGCTGCGAACTCATCTTGCGCACCGAAGGCACGCGCTCCCCCGGTTGATAGACACCACGGCGGATGTCTTCGGCCAGTTGCTGAGCAATACGTTGGTAGAGCAAGAGATTGGTCATGACGCAGCACTCGATTTCACGGGCGTTTTATTCTTGTCTGAAACAATACCGGAACAGTTTAGAAGTGTACTGGGACAGTTGCCAGATTACTCGACCGTACAGTGCGGTGTCTGCCCCATCTGTACGGTTTTGCGCGGCAATCGACAGACACAAAAAAGCCCGGCACTGCATGACAGCCCGGGCTTTCCAGAGACGCAGCCCTTAGCGGGCGGCGCCGAGCTGGCCTTTTTCGTCAGAAAACACGATTTCTACGCGGCGGTTCTGCGCCCGTCCACGCTCGGAGGCGTTGGCGTCGACCGGAAACTGGTCGCCGTAACCTTCGACCTGAATGCGTTTTTCGTCGATACCCAGATCGACCAGCACGTCAGCCACCGATTGCGCACGATCGCGGGACAGTTTGAGGTTTTCCTGTCGGCCACCGGTGCTGTCGGTGTAACCCTCAATGCGCACCACGCGCTTGGGGTTCAGTTGCAGGAACTGGACGATCTTCAGCACGACGCGGTTGGCCGAGTTTTTCAGTTCCGCCTGGCCGGTGTCGAACAACACGTCGCCGAGGGTCATCACCAGGCCGCGATCGGTCTGCGTGGTGGCCAGCGCGACGATTTGTTCCTCCAGCCACTTGCCTTGTTGCTGCACGCTGAGCAGTTTCGATTCGCGCAGGGCCAGTTGCAGACGCTGGCGCTCAAGCTCGAGCTTGGCGGCGCGCTCCTCGTTAAGCGCCTGATTGGTATGCTCGCGAGCGATTTCGCTGTAGCGCTGACTCAGGTAGGCGTAATGCACCACGTCGGCACCGCTGCCCCAATAGGTCGACAGCCGATCGGCGCGGGCCAGGGATTCGCCAGCACGGATCACGTCCTTCGGCGCGATGCGCAGCACGTTGGAATCTTCCTTGACCTTCTGGAAATCAGCGCCGGCCTGTTGCAGCGCCGCCTCGCTGTGCTGGCCGGCGCAGCCGTAGAGGCTAGCGCAACCGGCGAGGAGCAGAATGCCGAGAGCATTGGACTTGAGGCTCATTGTGCTTCCCCCAGTTGCAGCTGCTTGCGCAGGCGGACAATGCGGGTATTGAGCACATTCAGCTGTTCTTCACTTTTTTTCGTCAGCACCTTGGCCTCGGCCAGACGTGCATCCAGTTCAGCCTGCTCGGCACGCATGCGCGCGTTGCGATAGGACTCGTCGGCCATGCTGCCTTTGGCGCGGTTGTATTTTGTTTCGGCCAGCTGCATTTCCGGCACTTCATCAGCGGTAGCGCCGACTGCCTTGGCCTGCACGATGGCTTGTTCGGTCAAACGCATTTGTTCACTGGGTGCCGGATCGGATGCGCACCCGGCCAGGGCCAGAACGGCCACTGCCGCGAAAAGAGGTCGAATACTCACTAAGAATCCCTACTGTTTTGGGGCACTGACAGGTAGTGGCGGCTGTTGCTGTTGCGCCTTCCAGCGCTCGATGTTGGGTTGCAGCGCGGCTTCCGTCAGTCCGGACGCGGGCAATTCTGTCATCTTTTTGGCGAGCTGTCCGCGCAACCACGGATCGTTGCAGGCCGAGTTATGCGAAACCGCTAGGAACAGACCCGGCCGGTCGATGGGTTGTTCGAACGCCAACAGATCGCTGGTCATGCCCAATGTCTGAGCGGCGGCCAAGCCTGAGTAACGTCCGGCGAGGACATATTCCACCTCGCCCAACAGCAACTTCTGTAGTGCCTCGGTAAGGTTGGCTGTGCGGGTCAGGGTCAGATTCTGCTCGGCGAAAGTGCCGAATGCCTGGGTCATCCGCGACTTTTCCGACACCGCGCCGGCATGGCCTTTCAGGTCGCTGGCCTCGGCATAGGTCAGCGTCGAGCCTTTGCGCGTCCACACCAGGTAATCGTTTTCCAGCAGTGGCGGATGAATGAAGTCAAGGTTTTCCAGCTCAGTCACGGTCAGCGGCGCGTCGGCCAGCATGTCCATGCGCCCGCTGCGCACTTCATCGAGGGCCTGTGAGCGTTTGCCGGCGTAGAGCAGGTCGACTTTGATGCCCAGATCTTTGGCCACTTGCTGCAACAAGTCAGCACTGGCGCCGATCAGGCGCTTGGGGTTTTGCGGGTCCTGCCACAAGTAGGGCGGCGCGTCCGGGCTGCCGGTGACGACCAGGCGCTCGCACTTGCCAGCGGCCAAGGCCAAACCTGGCAACAGCAACCATCCCAACAACCATCCGCAGCGCAGATCCATGGCAAAACGCTCCCGCTTGAAATTCGAGACAAAAAAAAGCCCGACCAACAGGCCGGGCTCTTTATAAGTGAAGCCGCCGGATTAGACCAGCTTCTCCAGCTCAGGTACTGCTTCGAACAGATCCGCCACGAGACCGTAATCGGCCACCTGGAAGATCGGCGCTTCTTCGTCCTTGTTGATCGCAACGATCACTTTGGAGTCTTTCATGCCGGCCAGATGCTGGATCGCGCCAGAGATACCGACGGCGATGTACAGCTGTGGCGCAACGATCTTGCCGGTCTGACCGACCTGCATGTCGTTCGGTACGAAACCTGCGTCGACCGCAGCGCGCGAGGCGCCCACAGCAGCGCCGAGCTTGTCGGCCAGCGCGTACAGGTGTTTGAAGTTGTCACCGTTCTGCATGCCGCGACCGCCGGAAACGACGATCTTGGCAGCGGTCAGCTCAGGACGGTCGGACTTGGCCAGCTCTTCGCTGACGAAGCTCGACGTACCGGCGTCGTGAGCAGCACCCACGGCTTCAACGGCAGCCGAACCACCTTCAGCAGCAACCGGATCGAAACCGGTGGCACGCACGGTGATCACTTTGATCGCAGCAGTCGATTGCACGGTAGCGATGGCGTTACCGGCGTAGATCGGGCGCTTGAAAGTGTCAGCGCTTTCTACCGAAATAATCTCGGAGATCTGGTCAACGTCCAGCGCAGCAGCAACGCGCGGCAGGATGTTTTTGCCGTTGGACGTGGCGGCAGCCAGAATGTGGCTGTAATTCTTGCCCAACTCTGCAACCAGAGGAGCAACGTTTTCCGGCAGCTGATGCGCGTAGGCAGCGTTGTCAGCATTCAGGACTTTGCTCACGCCAGCGATCTTCGCAGCGGCTTCGGCCACCGGGCCTGCGCCCTGACCTGCTACCAGAACGTGGATGTCGCCGCCGATTTTGGCAGCCGCAGCCACGGTGTTCAGCGTGGCCGGGGCCAGCACTTTGTTGTCGTGTTCAGCAATAACCAAGATAGTCATTTAGATTACCTTCGCTTCGTTCTTGAGTTTTTCAACCAGTTCAGCCACCGACTTGACCTTGATGCCCGCGCTGCGTGCAGCCGGCGCTTCGACTTTCAGGGTCTTGTTGGTGGAGGCGGTGGAAACGCCCAAAGCGTCCGGAGTCAGCACTTCGAGAGGCTTCTTCTTGGCTTTCATGATGTTTGGCAGGGACGCATAGCGCGGCTCGTTCAAACGCAGGTCGGTGGTGACGATGGCCGGCAGTTTCAGCGAAACGGTCTGTGCGCCGCCGTCGATTTCGCGAGTCACGGCAACGCTGTCGCCGGAGACTTCGACTTTCGACGCGAAGGTGCCCTGACCGTAGCCGCTCAGTGCCGCGAGCATCTGGCCGGTCTGGTTGTTGTCGCTGTCGATCGCCTGTTTGCCGAGGATCACCAGCTGCGGCTGTTCCTTGTCGACGACGGCCTTGAGCAGCTTGGCCACGGCCAGCGAGGTCAGGTCTTCAGCGGATTCGACGAGGATGGCGCGATCGGCACCCAGAGCCAGTGCGGTACGCAGCTGCTCCTGAGCGGTGGTCGGGCCGATGGAGACGACGACGATTTCAGTCGCAACGCCCTTCTCTTTCAGGCGTACGGCTTCTTCCACGGCGATTTCGCAGAATGGGTTCATCGACATCTTGACGTTGGCGAGGTCGACGCCGGAATTGTCCGCCTTGACGCGGACCTTGACGTTGTAATCCACAACGCGTTTGACAGCTACAAGAACCTTCATGGATTCCTCGTTACTCTCCGGTGAAAAGAAAGTCGCCTAGGCGAACCTGGCGGATGATGCTCATCGGGCGACAAGGGCACCTCTAAAAACGCCGGCTTGAATGTGAGGTGATTCACTTCGCGAAGGGAGGTGACCGTTCGTCAGGGGTGACTGTCGGGTCATTCATTCTCACGCTGTGTAAACTGCGCGCCGGACTTGCGCTGCGCATCACCGTCTACTGCCTGTGCCCTGTCTTTAGAGGTGCTCTTGAAACCGCCAGTCTGCCTACGGCGAGCGCAAAACCGCCCGTATCTTGACCGGAACGCCCATTCTGGTCAATACGCCAAAATGCCCTGTCATAAGCCGCGCTTCTTTGATTTATCAGGGCTGGAGGCGATTCAAACAAACGTTTGTATTGGACGCTCGGAGTGGTGTAGATATAATGCGCCGCCTAGAGAGAAAGGTGGATTCGCCAATATTCCCTTTGACGTTAACGTAAAGGCAATACGGATGCGAGATCAAACCTCCATATTAGAAAAAAACTGTTGAGCCTTGAGTAGGAGATAGCCTGTGGAACGCGAATACATGGAATTCGACGTCGTCATCGTCGGTGCCGGCCCCGCTGGTCTGTCCGCCGCCTGCCGCTTGAAGCAGAAGGCCGCTGACGCCGGTAAGGAAATCAGCGTCTGCGTGGTCGAAAAAGGCTCCGAAGTCGGCGCACACATCCTCTCCGGAGCGGTGTTCGAACCCCGCGCCCTGAACGAACTGTTCCCGGACTGGAAAGAACTCGGCGCGCCGCTGAACACGCCCGTCACACGCGATGACATTTTCGTGCTGAAAAACGCTGACAGCGCGCAGAAGATTCCTGACTTCTTTGTGCCCAAGACCATGCACAACGAAGGCAACTACATCATCTCCCTAGGCAACCTGTGCCGCTGGCTGGCTCAGCAGGCGGAAAACCTCGGTGTGGAAATCTACCCGGGCTTCGCCGCTCAGGAAGCGCTGATCGATGAAAACGGTGTGGTGCGCGGGATCATCACCGGTGATCTGGGCGTCGACCGTGAAGGCAACCCGAAAGAAGGCCTGTACACCCCGGGCATGGAACTGCGTGGCAAATACACGCTGTTCGCCGAAGGTTGCCGTGGCCACATCGGCAAGCAACTGATCAAACGCTACAACCTCGACAGCGATGCCGACGTTCAGCACTACGGCATCGGCCTGAAAGAAATCTGGGAAATCGACCCGGCCAAGCATCAGCCAGGCCTGGTGGTGCACACCGCCGGCTGGCCGCTGGACATCATGGGCACCGAGAACACCGGCGGCTCGTTCCTCTACCACCTGGAAAACAATCAGGTGGTGGTCGGTCTGATCGTCGACCTGTCCTACAGCAACACTTACCTGTCGCCGTTTGACGAATTCCAGCGCCTCAAGCATCACCCGGTGCTCAAGCAATATCTGGAAGGCGGCAAGCGCGTCAGCTACGGCGCCCGCGCCATCGCCAAGGGCGGCCTGAACTCGCTGCCGAAAATGGTCTTCAAGGGCGGCGCGCTGATCGGTTGCGACCTCGGCACCCTGAACTTCGCCAAGATCAAAGGCAGCCACACCGCGATGAAGTCCGGCATGCTCGCGGCGGAATCGGTGGCCGATGCGCTGTTCGCCGAGCAGGATTGCACCGTCGAACTGACCACTTACGTCGACGCATTCAAGAACAGCTGGCTGCACGAAGAACTGTTCGCCAGCCGTAACTTCGGCCCGGCGATTCACAAGTACGGCGCGATCATCGGCGGTGGTTTCAACTGGCTGGACCAGAACATCTTCGGCGGCAAACTGCCGTTCACCCTGCGCGACACCAAGCCGGATTACGCCTGCCTCAAGCTCGCGGCCGACTGCAAGAAGATCGATTACCCGAAACCTGACGGCAAACTGAGTTTCGACAAACTCAGCTCGGTGTTCATCTCCGGTACCAACCACGAAGAAGAGCAGCCGTGCCACTTGAAGCTGACGGATCCGAGCATCCCGATCAGCAAAAACCTGCCGCTGTACGACGAACCGGCGCAGCGTTACTGCCCGGCCGGCGTATACGAAGTGATCACCAAGGAAGACGGCGAGAAGCGTTTCCAGATCAACGCCCAGAACTGCGTGCACTGCAAGACCTGTGACATCAAGGATCCTGCGCAGAACATCACCTGGGTGGCGCCGGAAGGTGCCGGCGGCCCGACTTACCCGAACATGTAAGTCGAAACACTGAACAACAAGGCTCCCGAAATGGGGGCCTTTTTGTTGCCCAAAATTCTTCTGCCACCACAAAACAACTGTGGGAGCGAGCCTGCTCGCTCCCACAGGGGATTATCGGCGGATCAGGCAGCGCGCTCATCCCCCGGGCTGCGTTCGAAGTAACGCTTGTACTCGCGACTGAACTGCGACGGGCTTTGATACCCCACCCGATGCGCCCCCTGCGCCACGCCCAGCCCCTCCGCCACCAGCAGCGTCTGCGCCTTCAACAAACGTAAACGCTTCAGATACTGCACCGGCGACAACAATGTGCTGCGTTTGAAATGCTCATGAAACGTCGACACGCTCATGTTCGCGCAACCGGCCAATGTCTCGACATTCAGCGGCTCGGTGTAATGCGCATGCAGATGGCTGATAGACGCCGCCACCCGAGCGAATTGCCCTTGCTGTTCGACCAATGCACGCAATACATCCGCCTGCGGCCCGCGCAGCGCGACGAACAATAACTCGCGAACCCGTGCCGGGCCGAGAATCTGGCATTCCAGCGGATCGTGCAGACAACTGAGCAGCCGCTCGACACAACCGCGCATGCCATCGTCGAGCACCACCGAGGTCATCGACTCCGGCGTCTGCGCCGGAATATGCCGACCCGGCGCCAGCCCCATGGCCAGCACCAGTTCGCCGAGCAGGACGCGATCGATCGCCACCGACACACCGAGCAATGGCGCATCGGGCAAGGCAAAGGTTTCGCATTCGAACGGCACCGGCAGCGCCTGGATCAGATAATGCCCGGCGCCGTACTCCATGGTTCGTGGGCCGAGGAACGCCAGTTTGCTGCCCTGGGCGATGATCATCAGGCTCGGCTCGTAGATATGCGGGCCACGGGCGACGTCGCAACTGGCGCGCAAGATCTGCACGCCGGGCAGGCCGGTCTGGCTGTAGCCATCGCGCAGCGCCAGCGGTTCGATCAACGAAACCAGCCGGGCATTGGCATCAAGATGACGGGTCAACTGCATCGAATAGGTCTTCGTAAAATTCACGGAAAAGGGGATGAAAACATCATCGCAGATCCGCTGGCCAATGCGATCGCCGAAACCCGCATGCCGGAGGATTAGGCATGAGACCCGGAGAAATCGTCATGGCCGCCTCCGCCTCTGGCGCCCAGAATTCACCGTCTCACTTGTCACTGTTTTTGCGAGGTCAACCATGTACACCGCCATCGGCTATGCCGCCCAATCGGCCACCACGCCCCTCGCCCCGATGAAATTCGAACGCCGTAGCCCGCGCGCCGACGACGTAGCGATCGAAATTCTCTACTGCGGCGTCTGCCATTCCGACATCCATCAGGCACGCAACGAATGGGGCATCGCCGTTTATCCGCTGATGCCCGGCCATGAGATCGTCGGAAAAGTCACCGCTGTCGGTGCGAATGTCACCCGTCACAAGGTAGGCGATCTGGTTGGCGTCGGCTGCATGGTCGATTCCTGCCGCAGCTGCGAAGCCTGCCAGGCGAACCTCGAGCAATATTGCCTCGAAGGCCCGACCATGACTTACGCCACCCCGGACCGGGTCGATGGCAGCAACACCATGGGCGGTTATTCCGACAGCATCGTGGTCAGCGAACACTTCGTTGTGCGCATCCCCGAGAAACTGGCTCTGGCCAGCGCCGCACCGATTCTCTGCGCCGGCATCACCACTTACTCGCCGCTCAAGCACTACGGCGTCAAGGCCGGTGACAAGGTCGGGATTCTCGGCATGGGCGGCCTCGGGCACATGGGCATCAAGTTCGCCAAGGCGATGGGCGCGGAAGTCACGCTGTTCACCCGCTCGGCGAGCAAGGCTGAAGAAGGTCGCCGTCAGGGCGCCGATCACGTCATCGTCTCCACCGATGCCGAGCAGATGAAGGCCGCGGCCGGCTACTTCGACTTCCTGCTCGATACCATTCCGGTGCAGCACGATTTGAACCCGTACCTCGACACCCTGCGTTTCGACGGCGTGCACATTCTGGTCGGCCTGATCGAGCCGGTGAACCCGCCCGTCCACGCCGGCAAACTGGTGATGAGCCGCCGCGTGCCGGCCGGTTCCTTGATCGGCGGTATCGCCGAGACCCAGGAAGTGCTGGATTTCTGCGCCGAGCACAACATCACCTGCGACATCGAAATGCTCGACATCCGCCAGATCAACGAAGCCTACGCGCGGATGATTGCCGGTGACGTGAAGTACCGCTTCGTCATCGACATGGCGACGCTGAAGGCTTAAACCTTCACGGCTTACACCTTCAAGCCCAGCTCCGCCGACAGCCGGGTTGTGACCCCTTTGAGCAGGGGGATCAACTCGGCCATTTTTTCCAGCGGCATGTACGGCACGGTGCTGGCGATACTGATTGCCGCGACGATGCCCTTGCTCGCATCACGAATCGGCGCCGCCACGCAGCGGATCGACGGTTCGTTGTCTTCCAGATCGAACGCGTAGCCACCGGCGACGTATTCGCCCATGCGCTGCTCAAGCTGTTCCCAAGACTGCTGGGGATGCTGCGGCCAGAACTGACTTTTCCCACCTGCCGGCAGGCTGATGTCGTACAGCCGCCGCCAATCCTGCGGCGAATCATCGAGCATCAAGGCCTTGCCGATCCCGGTGCGTACCAGCGGCATGCGATGGCCAACCCGCGAGCGCATTTCCGGGCCGTTGCGTCCGGGGTTCTTCAATAGATACAGCACTTCGTCGCCTTCGCGGATTCCGAGGTGCACGGTATCGCCGGTCAGCGCCGACAACTCATCCAGATACGGCCCGGCCAACGTCACCAGCGGCAACTCTTCGCGGGCCTGAAAGCCCAGTTCGATCAGTTTCGGCCCGAGCAGATAACCGATCTGCGGCACCACGCGCAGATAACGCTCGTCGACCAGGCAACTGGCCAGGCGATGGGTGGTGCTGCGCGTGGTGCCGATCAGCCGGGCGATCTCCTTGAGATCGCGCGCGCCACTGGCCACTGCCTGCACCACACCGAGGCCGCGCAGCAGCGTCTGGGTGCCGGTGGGCGCGGCGTCCTTGGTTTTTTCCGGGGCGTCTTCCTGCATATCCAGCCTTTTACCGTTGAGCGAAGGAACGGGCGGCATTATGGTCGCCCGAGACTGAGCACTACAACTCGATACGCTCGACCTTGCCCACCAGCAGCACGTAGGACAACGCACCGACCAGTGCGAGCACGGCGATGTAGGTGATCGCCGGAGCGAACGAATCGCCGCTGGCGAGGAAGCCGATCACGATCGGCGTAGCGATCGCCGAAAGATTGCCGATGAAGTTGAACACGCCACCGGTCAGACCGAGCAACCGCGCCGGTGCCAGTGTCGACACCAGCGACCAGGTGATCGACGCCAGACCGTTGCCGAAAAATGCCAGCGCGAGGAAGGCAATCACCAGCGGCGTCGACTCGACAAAGTTGGCGCCGATGATCGAAGTCGAAATCAGCAGCCCGCCAATGATCGGCAGCTTGCGCGCGAAGCCCACGGTGTAGCCGCGCCGGATCAGGAAGTCGGAAAAGAATCCCGAGCACAACACGCCGACGAACGCGGCAAGAAATGGCAGCGATGCCAGGACGCCGGATTTAATGAAGTCCATGCCACGGTACTTCACCAGGTAAGTCGGGAACCAGGTGAGGAAGAACCACAGCGTCGAGTTCAGGCAGAACTGGCCAAGGTAGATGCCCCACAACTTGCGCTTGCTGAGGACGATGCCCAGATCGGTCCAGCTGAATTTGGCTTTGACCTTGGCCGCCTCGGCCTGGATATCGACCAGCCCGCCGCCTTCGCGGATCAGGTCGATTTCCGCCTGATTGGTGCCTTTGAAATCGCGCGGCTCGCGATACACCGCGTACCAG
Source organism: Pseudomonas sp. Marseille-Q5117 (assembly GCF_946901175.1). Classification (NCBI taxonomy): domain Bacteria; kingdom Pseudomonadati; phylum Pseudomonadota; class Gammaproteobacteria; order Pseudomonadales; family Pseudomonadaceae; genus Pseudomonas; species Pseudomonas sp. Marseille-Q5117. Next base: position 573,219 of record NZ_CAMPPP010000001.1, read on the forward strand.
ATCACTGCCCAGAGAATGCCCACCGCACCGGTGGCGACGAACACCATGTGCCAGCCGAATGCATGTTGCAGCCACGCCAGCACCGGGGTCAGGAAGGCCAGGCCGACAAACTGCCCGGAGGTGTAGAAACCGATCGCCGTGGCGCGCTCGCGCTCGGGGAACCAGGTGGTGACCACGCGGCTGTTGATCGGATAGGCCGGCGCTTCCAGCGCACCGACGGCCATGCGCAGCACGAACAGCGCGATGAAGCTGCTGACGAAACCGAGCATCACCGTCGCCACCGACCACAGCAGCAGCGCGACGCTGTAAAGGATGCGCGGCGGCACCCGATCGACCAGCCAGCCGCCGGGAATCTGCATCGCGGCGTAAGTCCAGCCGAACGCGGAGAAGATCAGACCGACGTGTACCGGATCGATGCCCAGCTCACTGGTCAGCGCCGGCGCGGCAATCGACAGGTTGCTGCGGTCGAGGTAATTGATGACCACGGTGATGAACAGCAACACCATGATGAAAAATCGCTTGCGGCTAGGCGTGACTAAAGACGCCTGCCCGGAGAGGGTGTGCGTTTGCATGAGAGATGCCTCTTTTTATGTTTGTTGAGGTCATGACGCAGATCTCCTCTCCCTCGGAGAACTGATCGTTCCCACGCTCGGCGTGGGAATGCAGCCCGGGACGCTCCGCGTCCCAGCAGCGGACGCAGAGCGTCCATTGAGGCATTCCCACGCAGAGCGTGGGAACGATCTGATGCTAGCGAGTCAGAGACTCACCACTCGGCAAAGCTGCCATCGGCATGACGCCAGATCGGGTTGCGCCAGCGGTGGCCGACGGCGGCACGCTCGATCACGTATTCCTCGTTGATCTCGATGCCCAGCCCCGGGCCGTTCGGAATCTTCACGAAGCCTTGGTCGTAGTCGAACACGCGCGGATCCTTCACATAGTCGAGCAAGTCGTTGCTCTCGTTGTAATGGATGCCCAGGCTCTGCTCTTGGATAAACGCGTTGTAACAAGCCGCGTCCAATTGCAAACAGGCAGCCAGGGCGATTGGTCCCAGCGGGCAATGCAGCGCCAGCGCGACGTCGTAGGCTTCGGCCATGTTGGCGATCTTGCGGGTTTCGGTGATGCCGCCAGCGTGGGAGGCATCCGGCTGGATAATGTCGACGTAGCCTTCGCTCAACACCCGTTTAAAGTCCCAGCGCGAGAACAGCCGCTCGCCGAGGGCAATCGGCGTGCTGGTCAGCGGCGCCAGTTCTTTCAATGCTTCGTAGTTTTCGCTGAGCACCGGTTCTTCGATGAACATCAGTTTGTACGGGTCGAGCTCCTTCATCAGCACCTTGGCCATCGGCTTGTGCACGCGGCCGTGGAAGTCGACGCCGATACCGACGTTCGGCCCCACCGCATCACGCACGGCGGCAACGTTGGCCAGGGCGAGGTCGACTTTCTCGAAAGTGTCGAGGAACTGCAGTTCTTCGGTGCCGTTCATTTTCACCGCAGTGAAACCACGGCTCACCGCTTCTTTCGCCGCACGCGCGGTGTCGGCCGGACGGTCGCCGCCGATCCACGAATAGACACGAATCTTGTCGCGCACCTGGCCACCGAGCAGATCGCTGACCGACACGCCGAGGGCCTTGCCCTTGATGTCCCACAGTGCCTGGTCGATACCGGCCAGCGCGCTCATGTGAATCGCGCCGCCACGGTAGAAGCCACCGCGATAGAGCACGGTCCAGATGTCTTCGATATTGCGTGGGTCTTTGCCGATCAGGTAGTCGGACAATTCTTCCACCGCAGCAGCTACGGTATGCGCGCGCCCTTCGACAACAGGCTCGCCCCAACCGGTCACGCCCTCGTCGGTTTCGACCTTGAGGAAGCACCAGCGCGGCGGAACGATGAAGGTCGTGAGTTTGGTGATTTTCATCTCTGCTCTCTTTGGTAAATGCAGCTTTTATTAGATGCAGCGCACACAGCGCCAAAAAGTCTTAACGCAGGGCTTTCCAGGCAGCCACGTAGGCCTTGGCATTGACCGCCACCTGCTCGGGCGTCATGCCCGGTTTGAACAGGCCGGAACCGAGACCGAAACCTTTCACACCGGCATCGATAAAGGCCTGCATGTTGTCCGGCGTGATCCCGCCGACCGGCGCCAGCACCGTGCCGGCTGGCAATACCGCGAGCCAGGCTTTGACCACCGCCGGGTTCATTTGCTCGGCCGGAAACAGCTTGAGAATGTCCGCGCCCTCGGCCAGTGCGGCGAAGGCTTCGGTCGGCGTAGCCACGCCCGGCGACAGGTACAGGCCCGCCGCTTTCGCCGCGCGCAGAACCTTGGCATCGCTGTGCGGCATGACGATCACCTGTCCGCCAGCCGCTTTGACCTGCTCGACCTGCTCGGGGCTGAGCACTGTGCCGGCACCGATCAGGCAATCGGCGGGCAGCGCATCACGCAGGATGCGGATACTTTCGTACGGCGATGGGGAATTGAGCGGTACTTCGATGACGCGAAATCCGGCGGAATACAGGACTTCACCGACAGCCGCCGCTTCCTGCGGTTGCAGGCCACGCAGAATCGCGATCAGACCGTTTTGTGCCAGTGCTTGCTTGAGCATGTCAGGCCTCCAGTCAGGGTTAACGGGATGAGGAATCGATCAGTCCGGCGGCGCGCGCCAGTTGCCACAGGCCACGCTCGGTGGCCTGCTCGGCCAGCGTCACCTGAGCAAAGCCGCAGGCATCGAGGGCACGGCGATATCGCGTGCACAATTGCGCGTTGCCGATGAGCACGATCGATGGAAGATTCGCTTGATTGCGCCGGCGCCGCTGCACGTTGGCGAGTGCGGCCAGCTCATGGCCGATCATCAGGCCGGAGAGATAATCCGCCTGAGCAGTCGGGCTCAGCTCACCGGTCAGGCCGAGGGTGCGGGCGCTGAACAAGGTCGAGAGCACACCGAGCTCGGCATCCGCCGACAGCGCGATTTGCACACCACGATCGAACGCCTGCGCATCGAAGGTCGCGCTAGGCTGCTGGGTGCGCCCGAGAATGCTGTGCTCGCTGAGTACGGCAAACACTTCGCCGGTCATGAACGTATCAAAATGGGTGATGCGGCCATCGACCACTTCCACCCATTTCGAGTGGCTGCCGGGCAGGCCGATCAGCAGATCGCTACCCGCCTCGGCCGGCAGACTCTGCAGCACGCCGAGGACTTGGGTTTCTTCGCCACGCATTACATTCGGCAGTCGCGAACGCTGAATCACGCCCGGGACGATATGCACCGGCGTACCGCGCAAGCTGACAACGGTTCGCAGGGAATTTCCGAGATGGGCGACGTCGGCCGGCGTCTCGCAGTAAGCCGCTTCGCGCCAGCCCTGTGCACTGCCGACCATGCCGCAAGCGATTACCGGCAGAACCGGCTGCGCATCGAGCCAGTCACCACAGGCTTCGTCGAAGGCGAGTTCAAAACCATCGGCGCATTCACGGCCGTGGATGATTCGCGGGGTCTTGGGCAACTGCATGATCCCGGACGACAGCGCACGCTGCTCCAGCACCACACCGTCCGCCGCGAGTTTGTAAGCACGTAATGAGGTCGTCCCCCAATCGAGCGCGATCAATTGCGCCTGCATCGCTTCACCTGTTTTGTTTTTGGCAGTGAGTGCGATGGACTATAAACCCGAGGGACGGGAAATCTCAATATATAAATATCAATCCCATATTATGGGATAGAATCCGTCCATTTCGTCCAGCGCTCGACAACGTTCATCTGAGCGTTGATCAGGATCTTCACCACTTCGTACTCACTGGCACCCACCTCATGGGTACGGCCGTTCTCGTCGGCGATTCCGGGCTCTTGGCGTCCGTCACCACGAAGTATGGTGTAAGCCGCGAACGGTTCCGGGGCCTGCTCGGAGCCAGAGACAATTTTCAGCTTCGTCGTATACGGCGCAAACGATGCCAGCATGCCGGCGTAGGGCACATCACTACAGGACCCCAATCTGTCGATATGGTCATATCCGCCTGCCGGGTCATAACGCCAGCGCACAATGCAAACGGACGCAAAAGGCAGCAGCGACCTTGGTTGCTGTGAAAACTCAAGGGATATACGCGCAGGTGCCAGCCAAGGACTTTCGATGGCATGGATGAATCTGGATGCGGGCACGTACATGACTTTCGAGTAGTACGCCACGAACGGGAACGCGGTGATGACCGCCTTGCACGGGACGTACTGTTGTGGCTTGAGAATTTGTATCAACTCACTTGGCCTGACGTAGTTGCGGCCGTCATCAAGGGCATGATTTTCCACACTGATGGCCGCGAGCATCTCATAGCGGCGATCGCCCTCGATCAAACGCATGCTGCTGACGATTCCCGAGGCTTCCAGGACAATGGTGTGTTCGATGGAAAAGTCCGGGTCACCGTTCAGCGAGCAATGAATCCAGGTGCCAATCTGACCTTCGCGTCCATGCGCCTTGTACAGGTCGACAAGATTTCTATCGGATGTAAATCGCAAGTCGTAATAAGAAGAGTTCACGCGATCGATGGAAACAAATTCCAGTCTGGCGGGCGGCACGTTGAGGTGCATGCATGACGAACACGATAAAAAACCGCACAGCATCACTTGCTTGAAGTGTCGAAAACTCAAGATTCAATCCTTTGAAATACAGCTGAAAAGACAACGGCAGGCGACTGCCTGACAAAACGGGCGCAAGGCTATTTCAGCTTGCGGATCGACAGACAGACAGACAGACGTTCGAGCGGCAGTTACTCAGCCTAGCGCAAATTCGCGCAACACCTTGCCATCCATGCGATACCGCACCCATTCCTCCTGCGGTTGCGCACCGAGCGACTTGTAGAACTCGATGGCCGGGGTGTTCCATTCCAGCACACTCCATTCGAAGCGGCCGCAGTCGTTGGCGCAGGCGATTTTTGCCAGGTGGCGCAGCAGGGTTTTGCCGGCGCCGCCGCCGCGCTGTTCGGGGGTGATGTAGAGGTCTTCGAGGTACAGGCAGTTGCTGCCCAGCCACGTCGAGTAACTGAAAAAGAACACCGCGAAGCCGATCGGCGAGCCGTCGCGCAGGCAGATCAGGCCGTGGGCGGTGGCGCCTTCGCCGAACAGGCTGCGTTCGATGTCAGCGACGCTGGCGATGACTTCGTGACGGGCCTTCTCGAAATCTGCCAGTTCGGTGATGAAGGTGAGGATTTGCGGCGCATCGCTGGGGGTCGCCGGGCGGATTTCGATCGTCATGAATGGGCCTTGTGTGCAAATTAAAGCGCCATACTAAGGCGCGCAGCGGCACTCGTCACATGGCAAACATACTGATCTGCCCAATTTGCTGAACACTGTTGCCCTTGTGGGAGCGAGCCTGCTCGCGAAAGCATTCTGTCAGTTGAATCAACGTCTGACTGAAACGAAGCTTTCGCGAGCAGGCTCGCTCCCACAGTTGATATCGCAAATTCTGAAAGGATGCTTATGACCGTTAACTGTTTTGCGCCGATGGAAGCACTGGCATCAGCGCTGATTCGGCACACACTGGAGCCGTCAGATGACGGCGCCCACGACCTCGCCCACCTGCAGCGGGTGTGGCACACCGCACGCACCCTGCATGCGACCGAAGGCGGCGATCTGGAGGTTTTGCTCGCAGCGGTGCTGTTGCACGACTGCGTATCGGTCGAAAAAAACTCGCCGCTACGCTCGCAAGCTTCGCGTCTGGCAGCGGACAAAGCTTCTTCCGTGCTGAAGGAATTGGACTGGCCCAACGAGAAAATCAGCAACGTCGCCCACGCCATCGAAGCCCACAGCTTCTCTGCCAACATCACCCCAATCACGCTCGAAGCGAAAATCGTCCAGGACGCCGATCGTCTCGACTCGCTGGGCATGCTCGGCGTTGCCCGAACCTTCTATGTGGCCGGGCGCATGGGCTCGGCGCTGTACGACCCACAGGATCCCGAAGCGCTTGAGCGTGAGTACGATGACACGCGTTTTTGCCTCGATCATTTCCAGACCAAACTGCTACATCTGGCCGATGGTTTTCAAACGGTGACCGGTCAGCGCCTGGCGCACATTCGTCATCAACGACTGAAGGGTTTCATGGAGCAGTTCAAAGAGGAAATTGGCATCGTCTGAACAGCAGACACGTAACCCCGACGAAGACCGTTCGTCGATCATCAGGCACCATTCCATCACCAGGGCTGACCAACCAAGTGTAAGGATTCCAATCACTGGAGAAGCCCTATGATCCCGTCAAGGTTGACCGCTTTAGTCTTTAGCGCCCTGCTCTGCCCTGCGGTGTTCGCCGCCTCGTCCACGGCAGCGGGCACTGGCCCTACCGATCCGACCCCGCCACGCGCGCCCGCTATCAACAGCGCCCCCGGAATGAACACCGATGGTTCCGGCGTGCCGTTGATCAATCAGCCACCCGCCACTGGCACCGATCCGCGTACTCAGGGCAGCGATCCGGGGCGCCAGGGTGGCATGAACACGCCTGATTCTCCTGCCACTGCGCCTGACAATGCCGGCCCCGGTGTCGGCTCGAAAACCACAACCGGTGGCTCCGGCTCCGAAGGTGCCGGTCAGTAGTTCGCCGACGCGAGCGCCCTATTCACTCCCATGAAGAGGTAACCATGAACGTCGACAAAGACCTGGAAAAAGAAGTCCTCACCCGCCTGCTGCACGCGCATCCCAACGGCTTGGGCAAGGAGGTGCTGGACAATTACCGGGGCGAGAAAGTCGTGGCCAGCGCCCTCGCCGCCCTGCAGGATCGCGGGCTGATTCATCATGGTCATGTGACCATGAGCGAAGCGGGTGAACACTCGCTGACCCTGCCGATCAAGCTGAGTTCTGCCGGCGTCGAAGCGGCGCGCAAACTGGACCTGCAGTAGTGCCAAGCCGCTCGCCGTCGAAGCGGCGAGCGGCCGGATCCGCAACTTGAGGAGAAATCCCATGCCTCGTGGAAGCAAAGACAAATACACCAGCGAACAGAAGCGCAAAGCCGAGCACATCGAAGACAGCTACGAGAAAAAGGGCGTGTCGAAAGATGAAGCTGAGGCGCGCGCTTGGGCGACGGTGAACAAACAGTCCGGTGGCGGTGAGAAGTCCGGCGGCTCGGGGCGCAAGAAGCCCGCCAGTGCCAAGTCGGAAGATCGCAAAGAATCATCGCGCCGTGCGGTGGCCAGTCGCAAGGGCCATTCACGCAACAGCGAGACTTCGAAGGATACGCAGACTGTCGATAGCCTGATGAAAGAGGCCCGAGCGAAGAACATTCCGGGGCGCTCGTCGATGCGCAAGCAGGAGTTGATTGAGGCGTTGCGCAAGGCTGGCTAAGTTTTGCGCGATCCCCACGGCCTCTTCGCGAGCAGGCTCGCTCCCACATTTGACACCGTATCGCACTTGTGGGAGCGAGCCTGCTCGCGAAGGCTTCGGGTCAGTCGCCGCAGGATTCGCGGATAAACGCATCCACCTCACTCGCCCCCGGCGATGTCGCCGGCCCCCAGCGCGTCACCGCCAGTGCCGCCGCCGCATTGGCCCGCCGCGCCGCTTCCGGTGCCTCCAGCCCCTGCGCCAATCCGGCCACAAACACCCCGGCATGCGCATCACCAGCGCCATTACTGTCCACCGCTTTCACAGCAAACCCCGGCACCTGTCGACGCTCGCCACGCTGTTGAATCCAGCAACCCTGCGGTCCATCGCGCACCACCATCAGCACATTTTCCGGTAGCAGTTCCACGAGGCGATCCATTGCGATAACAATCTCATCGGCTCCGGTAAACCGCAGCGCTTCGACACTGTTGCTCGTCCACACATCAATGCGCGGCAGCAACTTCTGCATCATTGGCGCATCGGGCGACTCCACCAACGGCCCCGGGTCAAACACCACATTGACCGCCGCCGGCAGCGCCAGCGTCCAGTCGAGCAACGCCTGCGCCTTGCCCTCGTGCAGCAGACTGTAACCGCTGAGATAAACGTAATCGCCGGGCTCGGCAGCCACACTATTGAGATCCTCCCCGGTCACCTCGCCTTCGGCGCCGATGTAGGAAATGAAACTGCGTTCAGCCGAGGCATCGGTCAGCGCCACGCACAGACCGGTATCGCGCTCGGCCGGTTCGCGGATGCCGATGCAGATACCTTCCGCCTGCATCGCTTGGCGCGCCAAGTCACCAAAACGCCCCGTGCCATGGCGACCGAGGTAAACCACCGGCAGGCCGTTGCGCACCGCAGCGGCCATCACGTTGAAACCGCCGCCAGCTTCGAACCCCGCCGACTGCGCCAGCACGTCGCCGCCAATCTGCGGCAGTTTATCCACGGCCATGACCAGGTCGATGATGACCTGGCCGGTGTGCAACATCTTAGGCATGAGCATTCTCGGGTTGCGCGGCGCGGCGATCTTTCGCGCCACCAAGGACCAGGTAAATGCCGCCTGCGACGACGAAAGTCACGATCCAGCCGAGGCCGTTGTGGCCCAGCCAGGAGTCAGACAAAAAGCCCTTGAACCAGACGTTCTCCGCCGTGGTGCCGATGGTGGTAAAGCTGAAACCGAGGACGATAGCGATCGCCCAGGCACCAAACGCGCGCCACTCGATGCCGCCGCGATACCAATAGGCGCTGCTCGGGCTGACGTCGAGCAGGTCTTTAGGGCTGTAGTAGTGACGGTGAATCAGGTCGACCACGAAGATCCCGACCCAGGCAGTGATCGGCACTGCCAGCAGGGAAATGAAGGTAATGAACGGGCCGTAGAAACTGTCGGCGATCAGCATGAAGTAGATCGAGCCGGCGAAGATCGCGACAATATCCACCACCACCGCGTAGACCCGTTTGACCTTGAGGCCCAGGGTAAGCGTGGTCAGGCCGGCGGAGTACACCGACAGGTTGTTCGACAGCAGCAGACCGCCGAACGCGGTGATCAGGTACGGCACGGCCATCCACGTCGGCAGCATGTCGCGAATCGCCACGATCGGGTCAGTCGCCGACGCCAGGTCATTGTTGCCCACCGACAACAAGCCGCCGAGGGTGATTAGCAGCACCAGCGGAATGCCCGCGCCGAACGCCGCCGACGCCACCAGCCGCACGGCTTTGACGCTGCGGTGCTGGTAGCGCGACATGTCGGCACCAGCGTTGGCCCAACCGATGCCAGTGCCGGCGGCCATGGTGCCGATGCCGATGATCATTGCGCTCAGCGGTGCTGGCGTGGCGTTGAACACCGCACTCCAGTCAATCGTCGCGCAGAGGAAGCCACCGACGAGAATGTTCAGCGCACCGAACACATAGGTCGCCCACTTCTGGATCACCAGCAGAGTCGCGTGGCCGAGGCCGGACACCGACAAGGTCAGCAGGACGAAGATGGCGATAAAGATCAGCGTCAGTATCGGCGCACTTTTCGCCTCGACCGGCGAGCCGAACAGGATCGAACACAGCGACAGCAGCACGAACGCGGCGGTGGTGGTGTTGACGGTTTCCCAACCCAGACGCGACATCAGCGAAACCAGCGTCGGGCCGATGTTGCCGCGCACGCCGAAGATCGCCCGCGACAGTGTCAGACTCGGCGCGCGGCCACGTCGCCCGGCAATCGAGATGATCCCGACCACGGCAAACGAACCGGCGGCACCGAGGATGGCGACGATGATCGCCTGCCAGATCGCCAGCCCGCGAAACGCCACCAGCGTGGCGCCCAGCGGCAGGCCAAGGATGGAAATATTCGCCGCAAACCAGACCCAGAACAGCTGCAGCGGATGACCGTTGCACTCGGCTTCCGGCACCGGCTCGATGCCCCGGGTTTCCAATTGCCCGACGCTTTGCCCGGCGGTTGATGAACTCATGAAGATGCTCCTGTTTGCCTTTTTTGTGGTTGTGGCAATGATGCAAAACGACAAGACAACCGGCCTTCCGAGGCCTGTCTGTGCGATCCATTGCTGTGTGAATTCATTAGAAATGCGCCGCCCCTTTCGCGAGCAGGCTCGCTCCCACAAGGGAATGCATTCCATTGTGGGAGCGAGCCTGCTCGCGAAGAGGCCAGCCAGTCAACGCAAGGCCAACAGCCCCTGCACCAATGGCTCAAGCTCGAGATGATTAACAGCTTTCACCGTCTCGATCATCGGCTGCGGCCAGCACTCAAGCCCCAGGCAAGCCCCGAGCATGGCGCCAAGAATCGCCGCGATGGTATCCGTGTCGCCGCCCAGGCTGGCAGCCATACACAGCGCTTCGAATGCCGTCATCTCGCCGATGGCCACTTGCTGGGCCAGGGCGAATGAAACCACCACCGACTCCTGCGACGCCACCGATGTGCCGATTACGTCGTAGAGCAGATCGGCGAGCAGTGCTTTGTCGCTGTCGACACTGATACTGCGCGCCCAACTGATGCGCGAGGCGATGCGCCCGCCAGCAATCCAATGCCCGTGCGCTTCGGCTTGCTGCGCGATCTGCTGGCCGAGGTTCAGCGCCTCGCCGAGATCGACGTCATTGATGCCAGCGGAGACCACCGCCGCCACCGCCGCCGCACTGGAAATTCCCAGCGTGGTGTTATGCGTCACTTGGCAAGCCTGCACGACCGCCGCAATGAAGCGCTGCGGATCGGCCACGTTCGCGGCAATGCCCACCGGGGTGATGCGCATCGCTGCGCCGTTGGTGGTGCCGTAGCGCCCGGCTTCTTCCGGGGAATGCCCGGCGAGGATCATTTCAATGGCGCGTTTGGTCGATGGGCCGAGCAAGTCCTGCGAGCCTTTGGCCTGCATCTCGGCTTCCCACTCGATCAAGCGCCGGGCGAGAACCGCCGGCTCGATGCGGCCGTGGCCTTCGACCAATAACTCGCCGACCAGAATCGCCTGCTCGGTGTCATCGGTGATCGAGCCTTTGGGCATGTTCGCGGCGATCGGTTGCAAGGGACCTGCGTCTTGCAGATCAGTGATCTGGCCGAAGCGCGCCTTGATCGTTTCGCGATCGAGCGATTGCGTCGGCATGCCCAGCGCGTCACCCAGGGCCAGACCATAGAAAGCGCCAAGCGCACGATTGAGCGCGGTCATTTCGATTCTCCGAATTGCAGGTGCAGACGAAAGTGCACCGGGTCGAGCAGGCTTTCGACCTGTTCCATGAAACGGTTCTGCCGGTCGTAGGTGGTGCGCAGGGCTTTGAGAAACACCGTGCCGACCGGACGGCCGAGCAGCTCGGCGTCTTCGGCATTCAGCGGCTCGGCGCCGATCCACTGATCGCCGCGCTCGCCGATGTAGCCGTAGGCGGCCAGGGTGATGGTCAGGGAATTGTCGATCAGGCCAACGCGGGGCAGGCTTTCCAGGCCGCCGTTGGCCGGCATCAAGGATCGTTCGAGAGACACCAGCGTACCGTCGGTGGCGCGCCGGCGACGGTCGAGGGTGATGAATTGATCGGTGCCGAAACGCACCAGCAGATCCGGGCGAGTCACGGCTTCGAGGCGCAACACTTCGGTATTGATCAGCGCCCCGCTGTCGGCCAATGCCTGTGCCCAGCCGCTACGCTGGTCGAGCGCGACGCCGTCGAAAGTGACGATGGAGCCGACACCGCTCTGCGTGGCGATGTAATTACGCCGCTTCAGTTCGGCCAGCGCCTCACGCAAGGTGCCACGGCTGACCTGGAATTCTTGAGCCAACTGATGTTCGCCGGGCAACAGAAAACCGTCCTCCATGAGGCCGCTCTCGATGCGTCGGACGAGCTCGTCGACCACCCGTTGTTTCTTGTCGAATCGTACCTGTCTAATCATGTACAAATTGATAACCGAAACGGTCGCTGACGAGCAAGAATTATTTATGGGAGATGACAGAAGGCAGGAATGGTGCGATCAACTGTGGGAGCGAGCCTGCTCGCGAAGGCGGGATTCCTGACACATCAATGCTGGATGTGCCAATGCCTTCGCGAGCAGGCTCGCTCCCACAGGGAAGTGCTTGTGCTAGCGCTGTTTCAAGCGGTCAATGACCACGGCCAGCAACAGAATCGAACCCCGAATCACATACTGATAAAACGTGTCGATGTTCTTCAGGTTCATCGCATTCTCGATGATCGCCAGAATCAACACCCCGGCAATCACATGACGAATCATGCCGATGCCGCCACTCAGCGAAACCCCGCCCAATACGCAGGCAGAAATCACCGTCAGTTCAAAACCCTGACCAATCATCGGCTGCCCGGAAGTCATCCGCGAGGCCAGAATCACACCCGCCAGCGCACCGATCAAACCATGCACGGCGAAGATGATGATCTTGGTCCGGTCAACGTTGACACCCGCCAGCAACGCCGCTTCCTGGTTGCCACCGATGGCCATGGTGTTGCGCCCGTAGGTGGTGTAGTTCAGCAGCCAGCCGAAGAACAGGAAGCAGACAATGGTGATCAGGATCGGCACCGGCACACCGAACAGCTGGCCGTTACCGAAGACGAAGAACGATTCCTGCGAAACACCGACCGCTTTGCCGTTGGCAAAGATATAGGCCAGACCGCGAACGATCTGCATGGTCGCCAGCGTCGTGATCAACGCATTGACGCGCAACTTGGCAATCACGATGCCGTTGATCAGACCAACGATCAGGCCCATCACCAGTGCTGCGCTGACGCCGAGAAACACGCTGTTGGTGTCACGCATCACCACCGCCGCGACCACGCCGGCACAGGCGATCACTGAGCCCACCGACAAGTCGAAGTGCCCGGATGCCAGGCAATAAAGCATGGTGCACGCGGCGATACCGGTAGTGGAAATCGCCAGACCCAGACCGCGCATGTTCAGCGGCGAGAGGAAGTTGTCGATCAGCAGTGTGCAGGCGACGAAGATGCCGATCGCCGCCAGCAGCATGACCCAGTCATCGAGGAAGCGCCGCAGGTCCAGCGGTTTGCGCTCGGTCGGCAGGGTTTCGTTTTGCGTAGTCATCATAGTTACCTCTCAGTTCGCCACGCCGTCAGCGCGGTGGCGTGGCAAAGCCAGTTGCAGCAGGTTGGATTCATTGGCCTGGTCGCGGCTGACTTCGCCGCGCAGGGCGCCTTCGCACAGCACCAGGATGCGGTCGGAAATGCCCATCACTTCCATCAGATCGCTGGACACCACGATCACCGAAATACCGTCGGCGGCGAGGTTATGAATGATCTGGTAGATCTCGGCCTTGGCGCCGATATCGATGCCACGGGTCGGTTCGTCGAGCAGCAGGACTTTCATCGGCATCGACAACCAGCGGCCAAGAATGGCCTTCTGCTGATTGCCGCCGGAAAGGAACTTGATCTGCTGACCGGCGTGCGGGGTTTTTACTTTCAGGGCTTTGATCTGCTTGTCGGCGTTGCCCTTTTCCCACAAGCCGCGAATCAGGCAGCCGAGCCCGGAATGCGCACCACGGGCACTGATATTGATGTTCTCGGCGACGCTGGCCAGGGGGATGATGCCTTCTTTCTTGCGATCTTCCGGGCAGAGCAGAATGCCGGCGGCAATCGCGTCACGGGGCGAGCGCAGTTTCAGCTCATGGCCGCGCAATTCGAGACGGCCGGCGGTGTTGCGCTCCAGGCCGCTGAGCAGGCGAAACAGCTCGGTGCGCCCTGCCCCGACCAGCCCGAACAGGCCAAGGATTTCGCCTTTGTGCGCTTCGAAACTGATCGGCTCGCGCAGGCCTGGGCCGAGCAGGCCGTCGACTTTCAGCGCCACGGCACCGCGCGGGCGATGGCGGTAATCGTAGATGTCCTGAATGTCGCGGCCGACCATGCAGGTCACCAGTTGATCGTGGGTCAACTGGCTCATGTCATCGAAGGTACGCACGTAGCGGCCGTCCTTGAACACGGTGACGGCGTCGCAGATACGGAAGACTTCTTCCATGCGATGGGACACGTAGAGCACCACTTTGCCTTCGTCGCGCAGACGACCGATGATCGCCATCAAGCGATCGATCTCGCGTGCCGAGAGGCTGCTGGTCGGTTCGTCGAAAGCGATAACGTGGGCGCCGCGCGACAGCGCTTTGGCAATTTCCACCAATTGCCGCTGGCCCAGCGACAAGCGTCCGACCTTGGTTTGCGGATCGATTTCGTCGGCCAGGCCTTTCAGGCAATTCAAGGCTTTCTGGCGCAGCTCACTGCGATTGATCAGGCCGAAACTGGCCGGCAGATGACCGAGAAACAGATTCTCGGCCACGGTCATTTCCGGGACCAGATGCAGTTCCTGGTGAATCACCGCGACGCCGCTGCCGATGCTGTCGGCGGTGGACTTGAACGCCATCGCCTGCTCGCCGATCTGCAGCTCGCCGCTGCTCGGAATGTAAGCACCACCGAGAATCTTCAGCAGGGTCGATTTGCCCGCGCCGTTCTCGCCCATCAGGGCATGAACCTGGCCGGGGTGGGCGACGAAGCTGATGCCGTCGAGCGCTTTCACGCCGGGAAAGGTCTTGCCGATCCCGTTGAAGCGCAGGCTGCCGCTGGCGCTGTGTTGTTCTTGTGTCTGTACTTGCGCGTGCATAAAGCCACCTCTTCACACCGAAAAACGGCCCGGCTGCCCGGGCCGTCGCTGCCTCAGTTCCACAAGCCGATTTTTTCCAGCTCTTGCTTGAAGTTTTCTCGGGTGATCAGGGTGACGTCATCCATGGCGGTGTACTTCGGCGGCTCTTTGCCGGCGGTGATCCACTCGTACATCATCTCGGCGGTCTTGTAGCCTTCGATGTGCGGGCTTGGCAGCATCGAACCGAAGAAGCCGCTGTTAGGCTTTTTCAATTCGCCGATGGCGTCGGTGCCGTTGATGCCGATGCCGATCACGTTGCTCGCGGCAAAACCGGCCGCTTCGGTGGCGCGCACGCCACCGAGCACGGTGTTGTCGTTCATGCCGCCGATGATCAGGTTTTTCGCCGCGCTCGGCAGTTTCACCAGCGCCGAGTTGGTGGCGTCCATGCTGCCCGGTACGTCGAGGGTTTTCAGCGCGGCGAAAAGGATGTGGTCCTCAGGCATGCCGGCCTTCTTCAGGGCATCGACCGAACCGTCGGTGCGCTTCTTGCCGGTGTCGAGTTCGTTGTAGGTGTTGACCACCGCGTAGGTGTCCTTCCAGTCCCAGTTACGCTTCTTCGCTTCGGCAGCCATGGCGGCGCCCTGCTTCTGGCCGACTTCAAACGCGGCCATGCCCAGGTACGGCACGTCTTCCATGAATTTGCCGTTGGCGTCGACAAAACGGTCGTCGACGGCAATTACTTTCAGGTCATTGATCTTGGCTTTGGCCATGATGGCCGGGCCGAGGGACACGTCCGGCGGGCAGATCACGAAGCCCTTGGCGCCGTTGGCTGCCAGGCTGTCGATCGCCGAAAGGGTCTTCTCGCCATCCGGCACGGCGATCTTGATCAGTTCAAAGCCTTTGTCCTTGGCGGCTTTTTCGGCAAAAGCCCATTCGGTCTGGAACCACGGTTCTTCGGCCTGCTTGACCAGAAAACCGATCTTCACCGCGTCGGCGGCGAGCAGCGCACTGCTCAGGCTGAACGCAGTGACCGCCAGGGCAGTGCTGCACAGGGTACGAATCCCGAAACGACGTTTCATCAGATGACTCCTTGTTATTTTTTTTGAGCAAGGTTTGAAAAGCGTTGAAGCGTGTTCTCAGTGAAGCTGTTTGAAAATAGTCATATCGTATGATGATTGGATTTCAAGCGTAGTTCAGCGCTGGAAATCCGTTTTATTCAGTCGTGGTACATCACCGAGCGACCACCATCGATGGTGATGCACGAAGCATTGATAAACGGTGCCTCATCGCTGGCCAGAAATACCGCGGTCATTGCCACTTCGATCGGCTGGCCGATGCGCTTGGGCGGGTGCAGGTCAAAGGCGCGTTGACGCTCGGCATGCGGATCGGCAAAGCCATTCCAGTAATCGACGTTCAGCTGCGTTTCGATGTAGCCCGGCGCGATGGCGTTGACGCGAATGCCTTTGGCCGCGTATTCGATGCCGAGTGCACGGGTCAGGCCGAGCAAGCCGTGCTTGGCTACCGGGTACGGAAAGCAGCCGGGAATGATGTGGCTGGAATGCGTCGAGGCGATGTTGATGATGCTGCCGACGCCCTGCTCGATCATCTGCGGCAGCACGGCTTTGCAACCATACCAGGCGCCGTCCAGATCGATGGCAAAGCAGCGGCGCCAGTCCTCTTCGGTCATCTGCATAGGATCGCGGAACACATTGACCCCGGCGCAGTTGACCAACACATCGATGCGGCCATGCAATTCCACGGCGCGTCGGGCCAGGGCATGCAGATCCTGCTGATTCGATACGTCGACCTTGAGCGCCTGTACGTCATGGCCCTGATCGCGCCAGTGAGCGGCGACCTGCTCGACCTTGTCGGCCTGGATATCGCTGATGAGTAATCTGGCTTGCTGCGAGGCGAACGCGGCAACGATGGCTTCGCCGATGCCCTGAGCGGCCCCGGTCAGCAGCACGACCTTGTTTTTCAGGCGCTCGCCTTTCGGCGGCGCCGGCACTGGTGGCAATGTCAGCGCTTCAGCCATGGCTCAGGCCTCCTGCACGCAGGCGCAAAAAAAAACGGGCATCGGTCGATGTCCGGTTCTGACGGCTGGGGAAAACAAACAGGCAAGCGTCGCCGACGGCATCAAGCCGCGACGAAAGGCGGATCCCGCTTGCGCGGGCGACAAGAATTCGCTGCATCACTTCACCTGTTTTGTTCTTTTTAAGTGTGAGTGCGTGTTACTGCTGGAGCCGACTATAAACCCGACCGCCAAATAATCTCAATATATAATTTTGCATCCCATATTTTGGGATCTAGCCAGCAAAACGCGTACAGAGTTTTCCTGCAACGTCGACGCGCATGCTCAGCACCGCGCCATCCAATGGATGATTCAGTGGACTCTTCGCGCTGGTGATGAACAGGGTTTTCAGGTCTTCGCCACCGAAAACGCAACTGGTCGGGCGACTGACCGGCAGATCGATCTTGCGGTCCACCTGCCCGTCCGGCGTCAGGCGCAACAGGCAACTGCCGTCCCAGCGTGCATTCCACACGTAGCCTTCGGCGTCCATCGCCGAGCCGTCGGGGCCGCCGTGTTGATCGGACGAGTAAAACACCTGCGGCGCATCGAGACTGCCGTCGGTGCGGATGAAATATCGATTGAGCGTGCTGTCGAGGCTTTCACCAAACAACAGCGTGGTGCCGTCCTCACTCCACAACAAGGTATTGGGAATGCCCAGACCGAGCAGCAGCGGTGTCACGCGCTGATCAGGATCGATACGGAACAGGCCACCGGAACGGCGCACCAGCGGCAGATCCTCGCCGTGCTCGCCGATGTTGTTCTGCATAGTGCCCAACCACAACCGACCCAAGGCATCGCAACGGGCTTCGTTGGGGCGGTTGCCCGGTTGCGGGTCGGCAACGCAGAACAACGTCAAGCGTGGCTCGAGGCCGGGTGAATCGAGATCGAGGCGGTAGACACCGCTGCTCAATGTCACCAGCGCATCGCCGCTGGCGCAGGGAATGAAGGCGGAGATGTGCTCGGGCATCTGCCAGATCTGCACGTTCTGACCGATCAGGCGCAACGCTTGTTTGCCAGCGATATCGACCCAGTACAACGCCTGGGTCGGCGCATCCCAGAACGGGCCCTCGCCGAGTTGCGCGCGATGTTGGGTCAGGGCGGTGCAGGTCATCTGGAATCCTTTATGTTCTTGTTGTTTTCATACAGGAGGCTGGGTTTCAGCTGGCTTTGCGGTCCGCCATGACTTTCGGGTAAAAGCGTTTTATCGCCAGGTCGGCGTTGTCGATCAAGGTCATGCACGCCCACACGCCACGGGTCGAATCGCGCGCGGCGATGGCATCGGCCATGTCTTTATGGATCGGCAAGGTGCGGCGCAGTTCATCGGGGTCGGCGGCGGAGACTTCGAACGACACCGCCAGCAACGCGCCGAGGGCCGGGACCATTTGTTCGATGAACTGATTATGGCTGGCGGCCAGGATGCATTCGTGGAAGGCCTGGTCGGCACGGTTGTAATCGATGCCACTGTCGACCGCACGCTCCAGTGCATTGAAAGCCAGTTGCACCGCTTCGATCTGCTCCGGCGTTGCGCGCTCACAGGCCCAGCGCACCGCCATCGGCTCGATGGTGCGGCGCAAATCCAGCAGGTCATCGACGAAGTTTTCCGGCAAGCCGTTGCGCGATAGCCAACCGACCACTTGCGGATCGAACAGATTCCAGCGCCGTACCGGCAACACCCGCGTGCCGACTTTCGGCCCGACTTCGAGCATGCCCTTGGCGACGAGGGTTTTGATGGCTTCGCGAATCACCGTGCGGCTGACACCAAGCTGTTCGCCCAGATCCGCCTCGACCTTGATGGTCTGCCCCGGCTTGACCTGACCGGCAGCAATCCAACTGCCCAGCCAGTCAACGGTCGACGCATGAAAGCTGCTGGACATGTACACCTCAAGGCGAATCGCGATGGGTGCCTACGCTAATCATCATACGAATAACAGTCAATCGGATTTTTTTCAGCTTGCACAAACCTTTGTGGGAGCGAGCCTGCTCGCGAAAGCGTCGTGTCAGTCAACATTGCTACCGACTGATACAGCGCATTCGCGAGCAGGCTCGCTCCCACATTTTGATGTTGTGTCAGGGTTCCAGGCCGATGCGAAAGAACTCGCCGCCACTCCACACGCCCAACCAGCGCTGACCATCGATCTCGCGGCTCACCGCCAGTTCCACCAACTGGTAAAACACATTGCGGTGAATCAGCGCTTCAAGGTTGCTGCGCACATGCACATAGGGCGCAGGCTCTTGGGTCTGAGGATCGATCTCGACACGGAGCGGATGCTCTGCCCCCGCCTCGATGGTTTCCTCGACGTTGCTGGTAAAGCGCAAAACCTGCGCCTCGCCCTCGCCTTGCACTTCCACGGCAACCGCTACGAACGGCGCATCATCGACCTTGATCCCGACCTTCTCGACCGGGGTGATGAGGAAGTAATCATCGCCGTCGCGGCGGATGATGGTGGAGAACAGTTTGACCATCGGCTTGCGCCCGATCGGCGTACCCAGGTAGTACCAGGTGCCGTCGCGGGCAATGCGCATGTCGATGTCACCGCAGAAATCCGGGTTCCACAAATGCACCGGTGGCAGGCCTTTGGTCTTGGGGATCTGCCCCAGCAGGTCATTGGCTGTTTGCGGGTCACTCATGGCGTACTCCTTGATTACTGGTCGCCGATCCCCAGCAGGCTGCGTGCGTATTGCGCCAGTGGCGGACCGATGAGGTC
Source organism: Pseudomonas sp. Marseille-Q5117 (assembly GCF_946901175.1). Classification (NCBI taxonomy): domain Bacteria; kingdom Pseudomonadati; phylum Pseudomonadota; class Gammaproteobacteria; order Pseudomonadales; family Pseudomonadaceae; genus Pseudomonas; species Pseudomonas sp. Marseille-Q5117. Next base: position 592,386 of record NZ_CAMPPP010000001.1, read on the forward strand.
TTCGGGTTTGGAGTCATGGAACGTCAGTAAACCGCCACGACTCTTGATCCGTGCAGTATCAATCAAATACTGGGTGCTGGTCTCGATCAACATGATCTGAATCACGCCGCCGTCGATACCGAGGCGATCCACGGCTTCCTGATCCAGCCACTCGTCGGAGTTGCCGATGCGGTCGTCAGCCTTGGCGAAACGTGTGTAGAGCAGGTAATGCGCGCCGGCATCACGGGCTTCGCCCATGGCTTGATCGAGGCCTTCCGGCGCACGGGCGCGGCGGACCATCGGGAAGTATTCGACAAAGCCCTTGAAGGCTTCTTCGGCGACCACATTCGGCCGTGGATAGGAACCACCCGGTGGCGCGAACGCGCCCTGGGCGATGAAGATGAACGAGTCCGGCTGAATGCGGAGATTGTTCACCCGGCGGCTGTCGCTATGGTCCAAAAGCCCCGCATCGCTCATGTGATAACGAGTGCCTTCGGCCATATCGCTGACATTCATGCAGCCGCCAAGCGCCAAAACGGCCAGCAGCAAAACCAGGCTACGCATCCTATTCCTCCAGAAGCCGGTGTCGGAAAACCGGCGAATGGCCGTTGGATGCAGCTTTTGCGCCAGCTCGGCAAATTCAGTGATAGAGGCATTCGGAGCAGGCTCGCTCCCACAATTGAAATGCATTCCAAATGTGGGAGCGACGGTGCGACGATTCGACCTGCTCGCGAAAGCGGTTCTTCAACCGCCAATGATCTTCATGACGGTCGCACCACCGGAGAACGCCACCTCCTGCTTGTCACCCAACGCCTTGACCAGCAAACGTTGCAGCGCCGGCAAAGCCTGGTGGCGCGGCTTGTCGAGCAGATCGCCGACATAGTGGCGGTTGCTCGACGACAGGCAGCCATGCAGCCAACCGGTCGATGACAGGCGCAAGCGCGAACAGGTGCGGCAGAACGGCACGCTTTCGTTGGCGATCACCCCGAAATTGCCGCGACCGGGAATCGCATAGCGCACAGCCGTGGCGTCCACCGGTGCGTCGGTCTGGGCGTATTCATAGCGCTCGCCAATCAGGCCGAGCAACTGCTCAAGGCTGACGAACTGCTGCAGGAAGGCATTGGAATCCTTGGCCAGGTGGCCCATGCGCATCAGCTCGATGAAGCGCAGTTCGAAGCCGCGCTCCAGACAGTAATCAAGCAGCGGCATGACCTGATCGAGGTTTTGCCCGCGCAACGGCACCATGTTGACCTTGATCTTCATCCCGGCGGCGGCAGCCTGATCCATGCCATCGAGCACGCTGGCCAGATCGCCGCCACGGGCGATGCTGCGAAAAGCCGCGGCATCGAGAGTATCGAGGGAAACGTTGATTCGACGCAGACCGGCATCGACCAGCAGCGGCAGTTTTTTCGCGAGGAGTTGACCGTTGGTGGTCAGGCTGATGTCGTCGAGGCCCATCTGGCCGACGGCAGTCATGAACGATTCGAGTTTGGGGCTGACCAGTGGCTCGCCGCCAGTGATGCGCAGGCGCTCGATGCCGGCCGCTTCGATCAGGTATTCGACGCCGCGCGCCATGGCTTCGGCCGACAGTTCATCCTGCGCAGCGACCAACCGCTTGCCGTTGGGCACGCAGTAGGTACAGGCGTAATTGCAGGCAGAGGTCAGGCTGATGCGCAGATTGCGAAAACGCCTGCCTTGACGGTCAACGATCATGAAACACTCCGGCGAAAGAAAATCGAGCGAGTAAAACTTGACTGAGAAATCAGGTTTTAGCAAGCCCTATGCCTGAGTATATTCCTGTGCTATTGCGCCATGTTGCGAAAACACGGCGCAATCAGCCCGCTGAATGACTTATGTGCTCGGCGTTTCCGGGTCGCGCTTGCGCTTGTTGCCCATGCGCACACCGATGTCCATCAGGAACTGGAAGAAGCCTTCCTGATCTTCCAGCACATTGCTCCAGAACGGCGAGTGATACAGCGCCACCGCGCCGTGCACCAGCGCCCAGGATGCGCAGTAGTGGAAGTACGGCGGCACGTCTTCGAGCTTGCCTTCGCTGATACGGCCCTTGATGAGCAGGGTCAGGCGTTCGAAGTTCGAGGCACGGATCTTGTGCAGCTCCTCGACCATCTCCGGCACCTGATTACCCTTGACCACTTTCTCTTCGAGACGGTCGAACAGGCGATAGCGCTGCGGGTCGCGCATGCGGAATTCGAAGTAGGCGCGCGACAGCGCTTCCTTGTCCTTGTCGACATCCGCCGAATGCAGCAGCTCGTTCAGATCGCGCTCGTAGTCGAGCATCAGGCGCAAGTAGATCTCCGCCTTGGATTTGAAGTGCTTGTAAATCGTGCCTTTGCCGATACCCACGGCATCAGCAATCATCTCGACGGTGACACTGTCTTCACCCTGGTCGAGGAACAGCTTGAGCGCGGTATCGAGAATTTCCTGCTCGCGGCGACGAAATTCACGGACCTTACGAGGTTCTTTATGCATAAGAAAAAGGTCTGAAGGGTCAAAATTCGAAGCCGCGTATTATGCCTAACTTGCGCAAAAAAGCACGGTTCATCGACCAAATCTGTGTTTCTTGTTCATTTCGAGAACGATTCGGGTGCAATGAGAACTCAACTGAAGCAAACGTATTCCAAATTTGTTTAAAAATCCCGACCGGCTCACTGGACTGCACGCCAGACTGATCAATACTTGAACTGTCGGGCGACATCTCCCCCAAGTGTCGCGCCGGTAAAGGTACCAACGGACCGCGTGCCTTTGTTTTACTCCTAATGGTCTTAACCCGGATTCACCCCCCAGAACCCGGGTTTTTTTTGCCTGCGATTTGGCCAGCCGTCATACGGCAGATTTAACACTCGCCAGCGGGAACAGACGCTTGAAGTTCTCTGTGGTCTGCTCGGCAAAGCGCTCGTAGTTCTCACCACGCAGCATCGCCAGAAACTCCGCCACTTCGCGCACGTACTGCGGCAGGTTCGGCTTGCCGCGATACGGGATCGGCGCCAGGTACGGCGAGTCGGTTTCCACCAGCAGGCGATCGGCCGGCACTTTGCTCGCCACATCACGCAAGGCGTCGGCATTGCGGAACGTGACGATGCCCGACAGGGAAATGTAGTAGCCCATGTCCAGTGCCGCTTTGGCCATGTCCCAGTCTTCGGTGAAGCAATGCAACACACCGGCCTGAGGCAACGCCGCTTCGCGCAGCAGTTCCAGGGTGTCGGCACGGGCGCCACGGGTGTGGATGATCACCGGTTTGCCGGTCTGCTGCGCCGCTTGCAGGTGCAGGCGAAACGACTCCTGCTGCAACTCGGCAGCTTCCGGCTCGTAGTGATAGTCGAGACCGGTTTCGCCGATCGCCACCACTTTCGGGTGATCAAGTTCGTGCAGAAGCCAATCCAGCGCCGGTGCCGCGCCCGGCTGAACATCCAGCGGATGCACGCCGACCGAACAATCAACATCGGCATACCGCTCGGCGAGAGCTTTGACGTCGGCGGCGTTGTCGGCACTGACGCCGATGCACAGAAAATGTCCGACCCCACGCTCGCGGGCCGCAGCGAGAGCGGCATCCAGCGAGCCGTCATGGGCGGCGAGGTCGAGACGATCAAGGTGACAATGGGAATCTACGAGCATAAAAAGGACTGCAACTTACATCGTATGAGTGGGACGGTCGGATTTCAGCGCTCCGGCCAGATGAGTTTCGATGCGACTGCGCGCGGTATCGTCGCCATCGTTGAACTGCACGCCGACACCGGCGGCGCGATTGCCTTGTGCGCCTTTGGGGGTGATCCAGGCGACTTTGCCGGCGACGGGAATTTTTTCCGCTTCATCCATCAGGTGCAACAGCATGAACACCTCGTCGCCCAACCGGTAGCTTTTGTTGGTCGGAATGAACAGTCCGCCATTCTTGATGAACGGCATGTAGGCGGCGTAGAGCACCGACTTGTCCTTGATGGTCAGGGACAAGATGCCGTTACGCGGCCCCGGGCTGACAGGTTCAATCATGTTCACCTCCACTGCTGATCTTCAGAGTCTAGGTACACATTCTTATCTTTGACCAGGCAATCCCACCCATTGCACCAACAATGCTTCCAGCAAAAGCGCCGGATTGAGGTTGGCCTTGCTCAACACTTTCTGCCTTTGGGCGAGAATCCAGTCCTGAATATCCAGCACTTTGCCCTGCGCGCTTTTCTGCGCCAGGTACTGCACGACCTTGCGCATGTCGGCCAGGCCGAGGCCGGTTTCGTCCTGAGTCAGTTGATAGCGCAGGATCAGGCTCGACCAGTCGCAGAACCAATCGAACAGGCGCAGCATAGGAATGCTTTTCCACTCTTCCGCCAGTTGCGTCGGCGATTGCTGGCCCTTGAGCAATTTCTTCACGCCTTCGACCACTTGTGCACGTTGTTCACGCACACCTTGCGATTGCAGGCTGACCGCCATCAGCGGCGAACCTGCGGCCAGCGTCAGCAGTTCGACGCGTTCTTCTTCCGCGCAATCCGGCAGCGCCTGGGCCAGCCATTGCAGGCTCATCGCCTCGCCCGGCAGCGGGCAGGCCTGCTGCACGCAACGGCTCTTGATGGTTGGCAACAAACGGCTCGGCTGGTGACTGACCAACAGCAGCACCGTATCGCCGGACGGTTCTTCAAGGCTTTTGAGCAAGGCGTTGGCAGCGTTGATATTCATCGACTCGACCGGCTCGATCAACACCACCTTGCGCCCGCCGAGCTGCGCGGTCTGCACAACGAAACTGACCAGATCACGAACCTGATCGACCTTGATCGCCTTGTCCGCCTCTTCCGGCTCCAGGATGTAATTGTCCGGATGACTGCCGGCCCTGAGCAGCAAGCAGGATTTGCACTCGCCGCACGCCTCAGGCGTAGGACGCTGACACAGCAGGCTGGCCATCAAGCGTTCGGCCAGAGCACGTTTGCCGATACCGGCGGGACCGTGCAGCAGATACGCGTGGGCATGCTGACTGCGTCCGGCCAGTTGCTGCCAGAGGCTGTCCTGCCATGGATAGGCCTCAGCCACGGGCCAGCTCCAGCAGATTCGGCAACAAGGTGTCCAGCGATTGCTGGACCTTGGCCAATGGCTGACCGGCATCGATGCGCACGTAACGCGACGGGTCGGCTTCGGCGCGCTTCAGGAACGCATTGCGCACGTTTTCGAAAAACGCCCGGCCTTCGAGTTCGAAACGATCCAGTCGGCCACGGGCACTGGCGCGGGCCAGACCGATCTCTACGGGCAGATCGAAAATAAGTGTCAGATCGGGCCGCAAGTCACCCTGCACGAAAGTTTCCAGGGTGGCGATGCGTTCCAGCGACAAACCACGACCGCCGCCCTGATAGGCGTATGTCGAGTCGGTGAAGCGATCACACAGCACCACAGCGCCACGGGCCAGCGCCGGGCGAATCACCTCGGCCAGATGCTGGGCGCGCGCGGCGAACACCAGCAACAGCTCGGCGTCCGGATGCATCACTTCGTCGGCCGGGGTCAGCAGGACATCACGAATCCGTTCGGCCAGCGGTGTACCGCCGGGCTCACGGGTGAGCAGCACTTCGATACCGGCGGCGCGCAGGCGCTCGGCGAGGTATTCGCGATTGGTGCTCTTGCCCGCGCCTTCCGGGCCTTCCAGGGTAATAAACAAGCCAGTCACAGGCAGTCCTTTATCAAAGTCATTGCGCGTTCTGCGGTACAGCGGCGTCCGGTTCCGGGGCTGGCGCAGGTTCTTGCGGCGGCACTTGCGGCAGCGCCTCGGGCGCGGTATTCGGCGAGGCCGCCGGGATAGCCTCATCGGTGGCGGGCGCGGTTACTGGTGCCGGGCTGGAACGGTAATCGGCACGGCGCTTGAGCTGGTATTCGCGCACCGCGTTGTTGTGCGCATCCAGATCATCGGAGAACACATGGCTGCCATCGCCACGGGCGACGAAATACAGGCTGCTGCCTTCCACCGGGTTGAGCGCAGCATGAATCGCTTCGCGCCCGACCATCGCAATCGGCGTCGGTGGCAAACCGGGAATCACGTAAGTGTTATAGGGCGTCGGTTCTTTCAGATGCGCGCGGGTCAGTTTGCCGGTGTAGCGATCACCGAGGCCATAAATCACCGTCGGATCGGTCTGCAACTGCATGCCCAGCGCCATGCGCCGTACAAAGACGCCGGCAATCTGCCCGCGCTCCTGCGGAACGCCGGTCTCTTTCTCGACCAGCGAGGCCATGATCAGCGCTTGATAAGGTTCGCTGTAAGGCACATCGGCAGAACGTTGCGCCCACTCTTTGGCGAGCACTTCGTCGAGACGGTCAAAGGCTTTCTTCAACAGCTCGGCATCGGACATGCCACGTACGAAGCGGTAGGTGTCCGGGAAAAACCGGCCTTCGGGGAACAAGCCCTTGTGGCCAATCTTCGCCATGACGTCGCTGTCGCTCAGACCATTGAGGGTCTGCTCGAGCTTGTCGTCCTTGGCCAGGGCGGCGCGCACCTGATGGAAAGTCCAGCCTTCGACCAGGGTCAGGCTGTACTGAACCACGTCGCCGCGCTTCCACGATTCGATCAGACCGTTGACGGTCATGCCCGGCTGCATGCGGTATTCGCCGCTGTGAATCGGCGTGCCGGCAAGATTGAAGCGCCAGTAGACGCGCAGCCAGAACGCGTCCTTGATGACGCCATCGGTTTCGAGTTCAAGGAAGGTACGGGTCGGTGTAGAGCCTTTCGGCACATCCAGCAGTTGTTCCTGCGGGATGTTCAGGGGCTGTTCCAGCGCCGAATGAATTTTCCAGGCGCTGGCGCCCAACAGCAGCCCTGCCAGAACCAGTCCGGTTTCCAGCAGCAGCAAAAGTTTACGTCTCACGAATCAAGCATCCAGTAGCGCGCGGGCAATGGTTTGCAGTTTACGGGTGAGCGGGCCAACCGGCCAGCTCAGTGCAGCACAGGCGCGTACCGGCCAGACGCCATAAACGCTGTTGCAGACAAACACTTCATCAGCCCATTGCAGCTGTTCGAGGCGGATATCGGCGATTTGCGTGGGGATGGCCAGCGACTCGGCCTGAAACAAAATTTCCGCGCGCATCACCCCAGCGACGCCGCAGCGCTTCAAGTCGGGCGTGATCAAGCCACCGTCGCGCACCAGGAAAATATTGCTGAACACGCCCTCAACGACGCGCCCGGCCTGATCAAGCATCAAGCCTTCGGCATGCTCGCTGTCCTGCCATTCGGCGCGGGCGAGCACCTGTTCCAGTCGATTCAGATGTTTGAGCCCGGCCAACAACGGCTGCGTAGATAAACGCGTGTTGCAGGGAAACAGGCGGATGCCGTGCTCGGCATGGGCAGCAGGATAAGCCGCCGGCGGATTGCCTTGCAGAATGCGTCGGCCCTGCGCCGCAGGATCGGGCGCATAACCGCGCAAGCCGTCGCCACGCGTGAGGATGAGCTTGAGCACGCCCTCGCCCATCGCAGCGGCATAGCTGAGCAGCTCATGGCGAACCAGCTCGAGGTCGGTCGCAATGGCCAGACGCGCGCAGCCATCGGCCAGGCGCGTCAGGTGTCGATCCAGCAGGACCGGCTGTCCACTGCGCACGGCAATGGTCTCGAACAGACCATCGCCGTAAGCCAGGCCGCGATCTTTCAGCGACAGCGCGTCAGCCGGTTGACCGTCGACCCAGCTGTCCATCAGCCGGCGAACCGACGGAACGCCAGCGTGCCGTTGGTGCCGCCAAAACCGAAGGAGTTGGACAGCACGACATCGATGTCCATGTTACGCGCGGTGTGCGCGACGAAATCGAGATCGCAGCCTTCGTCCGGTTCATCAAGGTTGATGGTCGGCGGTGCCACCTGGCTGTTGATTGCCAGCACGCTGAAGATCGCTTCGACCGCGCCCGCCGCACCCAACAGGTGGCCAGTCATCGACTTGGTCGAGCTGACAGCCAGTTTGTAGGCGTGATCGCCGAACACCGACTTGATCGCGTTGGCTTCGGCAAGGTCGCCGGCTGGGGTCGAGGTGCCGTGGGCGTTGATGTACTGCACTTGATCGACATTGATCTTCGCGTCGCGCAGGGCATTGGTGATGCAGCGCGCGGCACCGGCGCCATCGGCGGGTGGCGAGGTCATGTGGAACGCATCGCCACTGGTGCCGAAACCGATCAACTCGGCGTAGATCGTCGCGCCACGAGCCTTTGCGTGTTCCAGTTCTTCAAGAACCAGAGCGCCGGCACCGTCGGACAGGACGAAGCCGTCACGACCCTTGTCCCATGGACGACTGGCACGAGTCGGCTCGTCGTTGCGGGTCGACAGCGCACGGGACGCGCCGAAGCCGCCCATGCCCAGACCGCAGGCGGCCATTTCCGCACCGCCGGCAATCATCACGTCGGCTTCGTCGTACATGATGTTGCGCGCGGCCATGCCGATGCAGTGCGTACCGGTGGTGCACGCGGTGGCGATGGCGTAGTTGGGTCCCTGTGCGCCCAGATGGATCGACAGGAAACCGGAAATCATATTGATGATCGAGCCAGGCACAAAGAACGGCGAGATCCGTCGTGGACCGGTCTCGTGCAGGGTGCGGCTGGTCTCTTCGATGTTGGTCAGACCGCCAATCCCCGAACCCATGGCCACGCCAATGCGTTCACGGTTGGCATCGGTGACTTCCAGACCGGCGTTGCGCACGGCTTGAAAGCCTGCGGCGAGGCCGTACTGAATGAACAGGTCGAGCTTGCGCGCTTCCTTGACCGACAGGTATTCCTCGACATTGAAGCCTTTGACCGAACCGCCGAAGCGGGTCGAATAGGCAGAAAGGTCGGTGTGTTCGATCAGACCAATGCCACTGCGGCCAGCCAGAATGCCCTGCCAACTGCTCGGCACATCCGTGCCCAGTGGCGACAACATACCCATACCGGTGACTACGACGCGTCTACGCGACACAGCACTCTCCTTTTTCAAATGACGACTTTGCATCAGGCCTAAAGAAAAAACCGCACGCCATGATGGCAGTGCGGTTTTTCCATGACAGCAAGCAACGATTACAAACTGTTACGCCTGGTGGCTGGTAACGTAGTCGATTGCAGCTTGTACAGTAGTGATCTTTTCAGCTTCTTCGTCAGGGATTTCGGTCTCGAATTCCTCTTCCAGAGCCATCACCAGCTCAACGGTGTCAAGGGAGTCGGCACCCAGGTCTTCTACGAAGGAAGCGGTGTTGACCACTTCTTCTTCTTTAACACCCAGTTGCTCGGCAACGATTTTCTTGACGCGCTCTTCGATGGTGCTCATACCTTGTTTTCACTCCTAATGGACAAATTCAGGCAGCTGGCCAGTGGGTAAGTGTATAGAAAGCCTTTTCAGTTTTTCAACTGAAAGCTTCACTCCTCAAACCCTGCGGCCCTCTGCCTATAAATAGATTGCAGCTTTATAACGGATTTTAGACAGCTCGTATGACATTTTTTTGAAGCAATCCGTCACATTTTACTTACATGTACATCCCACCGTTCACCGGGATTGTAGCCCCGGTAACGTATGCCGCACCGTCGGATGCAAGAAAAGCGACCACGGACGCGATCTCTTGAGCTTGCCCCAGACGACCCAGCGGAATCTGCGTCTGCAAGGCTTCACGCTGTGCTTCAGGCAGCTCGCGGGTCATATCGGTGTCGATGAACCCTGGGGTTACCGAGTTGACCGTAATCGAACGCGAACCGACTTCACGCGCCATCGCCCGGCTGAAACCTTCCAGACCGGCCTTGGCGGCTGCATAGTTTACTTGGCCGGCGTTGCCCATGGCACCCACCACCGAGCCAATACTGATAATTCGACCCCAGCGCGCCTTGGTCATGCCACGCAAAACGCCCTTGGACAGGCGATACAGACTGTTCAGGTTGGTATCGATCACGTCGTACCACTCGTCGTCTTTCATGCGCATCATCAGGTTATCGCGGGTGATGCCGGCATTATTGACCAGAATCGCCACCGGCGCACCGAACTGCTCCTGAATGCCTGCCAGCACGGCGCTGACCGATTCGTCGCTGGTGACATTGAGTTCGAAACCGGCGCCCTGGATACCGTTTTCCTTCAGGGTCGCGGCAATGCGCTCGGCGCCCGACGCGGAGGTCGCGGTGCCGACAACGATGGCGCCCTGACGACCCAGTTCCAGCGCGATGGCCTGGCCGATACCGCGGCTTGCACCGGTAACCAGTGCAACTTTACCTTGCAGACTCATGCAAGTTTCTCCTGATTCAGGCCTGCGCTGCGCGAGCGGCAGCGAAGGCGTCTGGGGTATTGAGATTGGAAGTCGAAACGCCTTCGGCGCAACGTTTGTTCAGGCCAGCGAGGACTTTGCCCGGGCCGCACTCGACCAGATTGGTCGCGCCCTTGGCGGCCAAAGTCTGTACCGATTCAACCCAGCGCACTGGCTTGTAGAGCTGTTCGAGCAGGTCGCGCTTGAGGGTTTCCAGATCGGCCGGCACTTGTGCGCTGACGTTCTGCACCACGGGGATCTGCGGCGCCTGCCAGTCGATGGCGGCGATGGATTCGGCGAAGCGCTCGGCAGCCGGACGCATCAGCTCGCAGTGCGACGGCACGCTCACTGGCAACGGCATGGCGCGCTTGGCACCACGGGCCTTGCAACCCTCGATGGCGCGCTCGACGGCCGCCTTGGCACCGGCGATCACCACTTGGCCCGGCGAGTTGAAGTTCACCGCGCTGACGACTTCGCCTTGCGCCGCTTCGGCGCAGGCAGCCAGCACGTCGGCATCTTCCAGGCCGAGGATCGCGGCCATGCCGCCCTGCCCGGCCGGCACCGCTTCCTGCATCAACTGACCACGGCGCTCGACGAGCTTGACCGCGTCAGCCAGGCTCAGGCTGCCGGCAGCGACCAGCGCGCTGTATTCACCCAGGCTATGGCCGGCGACGAATGCCGGGCGCGCGCCGCCTTCGGCCAGCCACAGACGCCACAGGGCGATCGAAGCGGTCAGAATGGCCGGTTGGGTTTTGTCGGTTTGATTGAGCAGCTCTTCCGGGCCCTGCTGGGTCAGTGCCCACAGGTCGTAGCCCAGCGCAGCAGAGGCTTCTTGAAAGGTTTCGAGGATCAGCGGATGTTGCGCGCCCAGCTCGGCCAGCATGCCGAGGGACTGCGAACCCTGTCCTGGAAAGACGAATGCGAGGGAAGCAGACATGTAACAAGCCCCTAATGATCTTGTCGTCGGAAAATAACGCCCCGTTGGGGACGCCAGAAACTGACAGTTTGGATGGCCCTTTGAACCGGGCGGTCACATTTAAGCATTGTCCGACGAAAACGCCTAAGACAACAGTTCCTCCAGACGACCGTGGAGACGCTCGGGCAGGTTCTCCTGAATCTCGATCAGCGCCCGTTGAATGGCACTCTGAAAGCCCTGCACCCCGGCCGATCCGTGACTTTTCACAACGATGCCCTGCAAGCCGAGAAAGCTTGCGCCATTATGTCGCGCCGGGGCCAGATCAGCCTGCAGACGTTTCATCAACGGCAGTGCCAAGGCACCCACTGCGCGAGACGCCAGGTTTTTCTTGAACAGGGCCTCGATGCGCGCGGCAATCATCGTCGCCAGACCTTCGCTGGACTTGAGCAGGATGTTGCCGACGAAGCCGTCACACACCACCACGTCGGCCTCACCGCGGTACAAGCCGTCGCCTTCGATAAAGCCGATGTAGTTGATCCCGCGCGCCGCCTGCAACAGCGTGGCGGCCAGTTTGACCTGCTGATTACCCTTGATGTCTTCAGTGCCGATGTTCAGCAGTGCCACACGCGGACGGGCGATACCCAAGGTCTGCGCGGCCACCGAACCCATCACCGCGAACTGCAACAGGTGCTCGGCACTGCAATCGACGTTGGCGCCCAGATCGAGCAGCTGGCAATAACCGGTCTGCGTCGGAATCGCCGCGACCATGGCCGGCCGATCAATGCCGGGCAATGTCTTCAACACGAAACGCGACAAGGCCATCAACGCACCGGTATTGCCGGCACTGACACAGGCCTGCACCTTGCCATCGCGCAGCAGTTCGAGGGCCACACGCATCGACGAATCCGGCTTGCCACGCAGGGCCTGAGCGGGTTTTTCATCCATGGTGATGACTTCGCTCGCCGCAACAATCGTCAGGCGCGCGCGATCGGCAGCCGACTGGCCGTGGATCAGTTCTTCAAGAAGGGAGGGTTGACCGACGAGGGTCAGGTGCAGCGAGGGTGTAGCAGACAGGCAAGCGAGACTGGCCTGAACAATGCTGCGGGGACCGAAGTCCCCGCCCATTGCGTCAATCGCGATGACTTGAGCAGACAAGTGATTACTCGTCAGCGCCCTTGTCGATCACTTTACGGCCACGGTATACGCCTTCTGGCGATACGTGGTGACGCAGGTGAACTTCACCAGTGGTTTTTTCTACAGACAGGGTGCTAGCCTCGAGAGCGTCGTGCGAACGGCGCATGTCACGGGCAGAGCGGGATTTTTTGTTCTGCTGAACAGCCATAATTGATTAACTCCTAAACGTTTGGGTCACGCTTTAACTGCGCCAATACACTGAACGGGTTGGACCGCGTTACCTCGTCCTCGCTCGGTTCGGGCTCATCTGCTCCCGCCGGCTGCTGGCATTCTTCCGGATGATGAGCAGGCACAATGGGCAAGGCGAGCAGAAGCTCCTCCTCGATCAGTGACTGCAGATCCAATGGATCTTCGCCCAGTTCCAGCACGTCATAACCTTTCGGCAACGACTGGGTATTCGCACCCTCCTTCACCACCGCGTAACTGCATTCGCTGTGGATCGGCAGGGTGACCAGCTCAAGACAACGCTGGCAAACCATTTTGACTTCGGTGTCGATAAAGCTGTGGATGACCACAGACTTACGTTCATCTCGTTCAAAAACGAATTTGGCCTGCACCGTACCGACATCGTCGGAAAGCGGGTCGCAAAGTCTCTTCAAATCGGCCAGCAGCAGTTCACCTTGAAGGGTGGTGCCACGGTCAGCCAATTTGCGCGGGTCAACGTGAGGTGGAATCGGGTCATTCAACATAGGCGCAGCATTATAGGGATGCACCCACCCATGTCAAAGGAAATTGTGCCCTGTCCGTCACTTGCGCGCCTCCGCTAGAATCCGCACCTGCCTCAGGAGACGTCCATGCTGCCTTTATTACTCGCTTCAAGCTCGACTTATCGCCGTGAATTGCTCGCCCGCCTGCACCTGCCGTTCGTCTGCAGCTCGCCGGACATCGACGAAAGCCACCGCCCGGGCGAGTCCGCGATCGATCTGGTCAAACGCCTCGCCGAGGAAAAAGCCCGCGCCCTGGCGGACAGCCACCCTGCTCATCTGATCATTGGCTCGGATCAGGTCGCCGTCCTCGGCGAACAGATCATCGGCAAGCCGCACACCTTCGAGAAGGCTCGCAAGCAATTGATGGCGGCGAGCGGCGCGAGCGTGACCTTCCTGACCGGTCTGGCGCTGCTCAACAGCCAGACCGGGCAATGCCAGGTCGACTGCGTGCCGTTTACCGTGCACATGCGTCAGCTGGATCCGGCGCGCATCGAACGTTACCTGCGCATCGAGCAACCGTACGACTGCGCCGGCAGCTTCAAGGCCGAGGGACTGGGCGTGAGCCTGTTTCAATCGACCGAAGGCCCGGATGCCACCAGCCTGATCGGCCTGCCGCTGATTCGCCTGACCGATATGTTATTGGTCGAAGGCGTGCAAATCCCTTAAAAGCAAAAGATCGCAGCCTTCGGCAGCTCCTACACCGATCCGTGCAAGAGTTGCCGCCGACTGCGATCTTTCGACCTTCAAACGTCTTACCGCAACGACGGCCCGTGGAACCCCATCCACATCGCCAACTGCTCGGCCACGCTGGCGCCGAGCTTTTTCGAGAAGCGATCAAACGGCGATTCCTGCACGGTGAAGTCCACCAGCTCCTTCTCGCCAATCACATCACGCGCCACCGAACTGGCACTGCCCAAGCCATCGATCAGACCCAGCGGCAGCGCCTGCTCACCCGACCAGACCAGCCCGGAAAACAGCTCAGGATGCTCTTTGTCCTTCAGGCGATCACCACGACCCTGCTTGACGCTGTTGATGAACTGCTTGTGCGTGGTGTCGAGCACGCTTTGCCAGAATGCGGTTTCTTCAGGCTTTTGCGGCTGGAACGGATCCAGGAATGCCTTGTGCTCGCCCGAGGTGTAGGTGCGACGCTCAACGCCGAGTTTCTCCATGGTGCCGACGAAACCGTAACCCGCCGCCGTCACGCCGATCGAGCCGACCAGACTGGCCTTGTCAGCGTAGATCTGATCCGCCGCACTGGCGATGTAATAGGCGCCCGAAGCACCAAGATCGGAAATCACTGCGTAGAGCTTGATCTCTGGGTGCAGGCCACGCAGACGCTTGATCTCGTCATAGACATAACCGGACTGCACCGGACTGCCGCCCGGACTGTTGATGCGCAGGACTACGCCCTTGACCTTTTTGTCTTCGAACGCCGCGCGCAGGCTGCCAACGATATTGTCAGCGCTGGCCGGCTCCTTGTCGGCGATCACTCCGTCGATCTCGATCAACGCCGTGTAGTTCGGACCGCGGGTGGCGCTTTTTTCCATGTCCATCAGCGGCGTGAACAACAGCAGAGCAACAAACAGATAAACAAACGTCAGCAGCTTGAAGAAAATCCCCAACGCCGCGACCGACGCTGCTCCTGGACACCGGCCAGCAAAGTCTTTTCCAACAGCTTCCAGCTTTTCGCGTCACCGTCGTCGGCACTTGCCTTGGCCGGTGCTTTCCATTCGTCGGTCATGCCATCTACCCCAGCAAAAACGTATTAAGCCCGCTGACCCAGCCAGGCGTGCAATTGAGAAAAACGGTCGATCGACAGGCGCGGCTCGAACTGTTGCAGGGACTCGATCGATTGCGCGCCATAACTGACCGCCACCGAATCCATCCCCGCGTTGCGTGCCATCAGCAGATCGAACGACGAATCACCGACCATCAACGCCTGCTCCGGGCGTACGCCGCAGTGGCTGACAATCTGCTCAAGCATCAGAGGGTGTGGCTTGCTGGCAGTTTCATCGGCAGCGCGGGTGATATCGAAATAATCTTCCCAGCCATTGGCCTTGAGCACCCGATCCAGACCGCGACGATTTTTGCCCGTCGCTACCGCCAGGTGATAACCCTGCTCGCGAAACGATGCCATCGACTCGACCACGCCCTCGAATAGCGGCGAAGGCACGGCTTCGGCAGCGATGTAGTGATCGGCGTAGTACTCGCGAAACGCGAGCATCTCTGCGTCGCTAATTTCGGGATACAGGGTGCGAATCGCTTCCGGCAAGCCAAGACCGATGATGCCTTTGACGGCGAAGTCATCGCGCAGCTCGAAACCGGAACGCCCGGACGCCGAGTGCATCGCCTCGACGATCCGATGAATGGAATCGGCAAGGGTGCCGTCCCAGTCGAAAATCAGCACTTTGTAATCAGATGGGCGCACTCAATCGCTCCACGGTCTTGGCCCACATTTCGTCGACGGGCGCTTGCAGATTCAGCTTGCCGCCGTCGGGCAGCGGCACGGTCAGCATGTAGGCGTGCAGGAACAGGCGCTTACCACCCAGATCGCGGATTTCCTTGGTGAAATCCTCGTCGCCATACTTGCTGTCACCGGCAATGCAATGGCCAGCATGCAAGGTGTGCACGCGAATCTGGTGGGTACGACCGGTAACCGGTTTCGCCTCGACCATGGTGGCAAAATCGCCGAAGCGGCGCAGCACCTTGAACAGCGTCAGGGCTTCTTTGCCTTCATCGTTAACTTCGACCATGCGCTCGCCGGAGCGCAGATTGCTCTTGAGCAACGGTGCGCGAACCTGCTTGATCGAGGTTGCCCAGTTGCCACGCACCAGCGCCATGTAGCGCTTGTCGACGCCATCGCCACGCAGTTGCTCGTGCAGATGGCGCAACATGCTGCGTTTTTTGGCGATCATCAGCAGGCCGGAGGTGTCACGGTCGAGACGGTGAACCAGCTCCAGCTCCTTGGCATCGGGACGCAGCTGACGAAAGGCTTCGATCACGCCGAAATTCAGCCCGCTGCCGCCATGAACCGCAATGCCGGCGGGCTTGTTGATCACGATCAGGGCCTTGTCTTCGAAGACGATCGAGGCTTCCAGGCGCTGCAACAGCCCTTGGGCCAGCGGCACCGGTTCGTCGCGCTCAGGCACGCGAACCGGCGGCACGCGCACGATGTCGCCGGCCTGCAGCTTGTATTCGGGCTTGATCCGACCTTTGTTCACACGCACTTCGCCTTTGCGCAAAATGCGGTAGATCAAGGTCTTGGGCACGCCTTTGAGCCGGGCGAGGAGAAAGTTGTCGATTCGTTGGCCGGCATACTCCGGCGAGACTTCAAGCAGTTGAACGCCTGGAGTCGAAGGGGCAGTAGTTGTCATGCCGCGGATGATAACAATTTTTATGGAATTGAAGCACTTAATCATTGCTGCTATAGTCGCGAACGCCGCCAAAAGCGGCCTGGACAGCGGAACCACGGTCAAAGACCGGCCCTGACCAACGCAATTCACCAGGGCGCGAGGCCGTCCTACGGGGCTTTCGCTACGTAACGGTGGAGTTTGCGGTTGTAACGAGCGCAGGTGACATGAGGCCTGAATTACACCGCCGAGCAGAGTTCTCACTCGCCCGGCAGGCAACATTCAAGGCCAGTTCACAAAGTGCAGTCGACTGCAAATGACCCCGAGCGATTGCTTCGGAAACATCGCCTGAATTAGCCATGATGCGTGACCTCCCCTTTCGGAGCTCACGGTAAATGCCAACCCGCTGCGGATTCTGCGCGCGGCAGCACCCGAATTATCAGGGATACGTGTAGGGTGGAGATGCACAACCGCCGGACTGTGTAGCAACAAGCTTTGATCAAGACGCTTCATCTCGTCCACAGCCGCTGGTTGATTCCTCCTCCTGACTGAGTGCTTAAGTAGCCACAGCAAGCAGGACGCGTACGTCGCGGTATCGGCCCAATTGGCCGCACATCGCTGGACACGGGAATGGCCAACCACTCCCGACGCACCTGACACCGACCGTGAGAAGTCGTGTGTGCCGAACGCCGTTTCCGGCAGCCCGGAAACCGACGGTACTACATGAAAAGAATGCTGATTAACGCAACTCAACCCGAAGAGTTGCGTGTTGCACTGGTAGATGGCCAGCGCCTCTACGACCTGGACATCGAATCCGGTGCACGCGAGCAGAAGAAGGCCAACATCTATAAAGGCCGTATCACTCGCATCGAACCAAGCCTTGAGGCTGCCTTTGTCGATTTCGGCTCCGAGCGCCACGGCTTCCTGCCCCTCAAAGAAATCTCCCGCGAATACTTCAAGAAAGCCCCCGAAGGCCGCGTCAACATCAAGGACGTCCTGAGCGAAGGCCAGGAAGTCATCGTTCAGGTCGAGAAAGAAGAACGTGGCAACAAGGGCGCCGCCCTGACCACCTTCATCAGCCTCGCCGGTCGCTACCTCGTACTGATGCCGAACAACCCGCGTGCCGGCGGCATCTCCCGTCGCATCGAAGGCGAAGAGCGCAACGAACTGCGTGAAGCGCTGAACGGCCTGGTTGCTCCGGCCGACATGGGTCTGATCGTGCGCACTGCCGGCCTGGGCCGCAGCAGCGAAGAAATGCAGTGGGACCTCGACTACCTGCTGCAACTGTGGACCGCCATCAAAGAAGCCTCGCTGGATCGCTCCGCGCCATTCCTGATCTACCAGGAAAGCAACGTGATCATCCGCGCCATCCGCGATTACCTGCGCCAGGACATCGGCGAAGTGCTGATCGACAGCGTTGAAGCCCAGGACGAAGCCCTGACCTTCATCCGCCAGGTGATGCCGCAGTACGCCAGCAAGATCAAGCTGTACGAAGACAGCGTGCCGCTGTTCAACCGTTTCCAGATCGAAAGCCAGATCGAGACCGCGTTCCAGCGCGTCGTTGAACTGCCTTCCGGCGGCTCCATCGTCATCGATCCGACCGAAGCCCTGGTGTCCATCGACATCAACTCGGCGCGCGCCACCAAGGGCAGCGACATCGAAGAAACCGCCCTGCAGACCAACCTTGAAGCCGCCGAAGAAATCGCCCGTCAGTTGCGCCTGCGCGACATCGGCGGCCTGATCGTCATCGACTTCATCGACATGACCCCGGCCAAGAACCAGCGCGCCGTGGAAGAAAAAGTCCGTGAATGCCTGGAAGCTGACCGTGCCCGCGTGCAGATCGGTCGCATCTCGCGTTTCGGCCTGCTGGAAATGTCCCGTCAGCGCCTGCGTCCATCGCTGGGCGAAAGCAGCGGCATCGTCTGCCCGCGTTGCAACGGCACCGGCATCATCCGTGACGTTGAATCGCTGTCGCTGGCCATTCTGCGCCTGATCGAAGAAGAAGCCCTGAAAGACCGCACCGCCGAAGTTCGCGCGCAAGTGCCGATCCCGGTCGCTGCGTTCCTGCTCAACGAAAAACGCAACTCGATCACCAAGATCGAACTGCGCACCCGTGCCCGTATCGTCATTCTGCCGAACGATCACCTCGAGACGCCGCACTTTGAAGTTCAGCGCCTGCGTGACGACAGCCCGGAAGCCGCGACCAACCAGTCCAGCTACGAAATCGCTGCCGCCGCTGCCGAAGTCGAAGAAGTCCAGCCAGCCGCTGCGACTCGCACTCTGGTTCGCCAGGAAGCTGCAGTGAAGACTGCGCCGGCCCGTGCCAACGCACCGGTGCCGACTGAAGTTGCCCCTGCCGCACCTGCTCCTGCACCGGTTGCCGCGCCTGAGCCAAGCCTGTTCAAGGGTCTGGTGAAGTCGCTGGTCAGCCTGTTCGCCACCAAGGAAGAGCCAGCCGCACCGGTCGCGGTTGCGAAACCGGCTGCCACCGAGCGTCCTGCCCGCAACGAAGAGCGTCGCAACGGTCGCCAGCAGAGCCGCAACCGTAACGGTCGTCGCGATGAAGAACGCAAGCCGCGCGAAGAACGTGCTCCACGTGAAGAGCGCGCACCACGCGAGCCGCGCGAAGAGCGCCAGCCACGTGAAGCCCGCGAGCCGCGTGAAACCCGCAGCGAAGCGCCGGTAGCCCGCGAAGAGCGCGCACCACGTGCCCCGCGTGAAGAACGTGCACCGCGTGCCCCACGTGAAGATCGCAAGCCGCGTGGCGAGCGTGAAGAACGCGTGCGTGAACTGCGCGAGCCACTGGACGCCGCGCCAGCCGCAGCCGTTGCTGCCGTGACCGCTGAAGAGCGTCCGGCCCGTCAGCCACGCGAAGAACGCGCTCCGCGTCCGCCGCGTGAAGAGCGTCAACCGCGTGCCGAGCAGGCCGCTGCTGCCGTCGCTGAAGAAGAAGTGAACAGCAACAACGAAGAGCAACTGCCGGAAGACGGTCAGGACAACGCCGAAGGCGATCGTCCACGTCGTCGCTCCCGTGGCCAGCGTCGTCGCAGCAACCGTCGCGAGCGTCAACGTGATGCCAACGGCAACGTGATCGAAGGTTCGGAAGAGTCCGAGTCCGCTGAAAACGCTGGCGAGCCAAGCACTGCCGATCTGGCCGCTGGCCTGGCCGTCACCGCCGCCGTTGCCAGCAGCACCATCAGCGCTCCGGCAGAAGCCCAAGCCCACGAGCAGGCTGAACGCGCCACCGCCGCCACACTGGAAACCGCTCCAGTCGAAGCGCCGGTTGTCGAAGCCACGACACCAGTGGAAGTGACTGCTGCACCGGAAATCGAAGTCGCTCCGGTCCGCGAAGCTCTACCTCAGGTTGAAGCGGCTGCCGAACCGGAAGCTGTCGTCGAAGCACCAACGGCCATCACTGAGCCAGCGGTAGAAACCGTCAGCGAAAACGTGACCAAAACCGTGCGTGAAGTTCGCGAAGAGCAGACTGCGTTCAACTGGGTTGCCGAGCCAGCCGTCACCGAAGCCCCAGCGCCAGTCGCTGAAGCCGAAGTGCCGCAAGCCATGGTTTCCGAGCCAGTAGTTGCAGCAGCAGAGCCGGCGCCGACACCAGTAGTTGAAGCTCCGGTTGCCGAAGCTCAGGTTGAAGAAGCACCAGCCGCAGTCGAAGCGCCAGCGCCAGTGGTTGAAGCGCCGGCTCCGGTCAGCGCCCTGACGCCGAACGGCCGCGCGCCAAACGACCCGCGTGAAGTGCGTCGTCGCAAGCGTGAAGCCGAGCGTCTGCAGAAGGAAGCCGAACTGGCTGCCGCTGCGGCCCCTGTGCCTGCCGAACCGGCCCCTGCAGCTGAAGTGACCGAGGCAGCTCCTGCCCCGGTCGCGGAAGAAGCAACGGTAGAATCGGTGATCGCTGAAGCACCACGCTCCGTTCAGGACGCGGTTGAACAGCGCGAAGAAGCTCAGGAAAAAGAGCACGAGCCTAAACCACTCGTGTAATTCCTGAAGCCATTAAAAAGCCCCGCCTGGTGAAAGCCTGGCGGGGCTTTTTTATGCCTGAAATTCCAGCATCATCCGCAACCTTTGTGGGAGCGAGACTGCTCGCGAAAGCGCTGGGTCAGACAATATTCATGTAACTGAACCATCACATTCGCCAGCAGGCTCGCTCCCACAAGGGATTTCAACATGGCTCAGGAACGAGGAAATCCCAAAGATTCAGGCACATCGATATCCCACAACACGCCAGGATCATCCACCGCCACTTCCACCACCCGCCCCTGCGCAAACAACGGCCGTGCGCCACGATCGCCGGTCAGCGCCTGCAATTGCGCGCCAAACGAACGACCAAACCCCACGGGATGGCCAAATTCGCCATCCAGCACCGGCACGCTCACCGCGTCATCAGCCATCGCCGCAACCACTCGCTCGATACTCGAAGGCAAGATAAACGGCATATCGCCGAGCACAATCAACCAGCCATCCGCCTCCGGGCAAGCGGCAACACCTGCGGCAATGCTGTCGCCCATGCCGGTCAATTCGATCGACACCACGTCGCAGCCATAAGCCTGGGCCATGCGCATCGCCTGCGGTCGAGCCTCGGTGGTGACCAGCACGCGCTTGTCGAGACTGGCCGGCAGGTTCACCAGCACCTGCTCGATGACCGAGCGCACCGCGCCGTCGCGCCCGGTGCAGTCAGCGAGCAATTTGTCTTTGTCGGGGCCGGCGATCTGGCGAAAGCGTTTGCCCTCGCCCGCCGCCAGCACAATCACTGCGATGGATTGGCTCATGCACCCTCCAGCGGTTTTTTCTGTTTCAGCTCCACACCGTTCTTGATCGCGACAATTTCCGCCAGCAACGACAAGGCGATCTCTGCCGGCGAATGACTGCCGATGTGCAGGCCGATCGGCCCGTGCAAGCGATCAATCGATGCTTGCGACAAGCCTAGCTGAGCCAGATTTTCCCGGCGCTTCTGGCTGTTGACCCGCGAACCGAGCGCGCCGACGTAGAACGCCGGCGAGTCGAGCGCGGTGAGCAAAGCCATATCGTCCAGGCGTGGATCGTGAGTCAAGGCGACAATCGCCGTGCGCTCGTCGGTCTGGATGTTCAGCACAGCCTCATCCGGCATGCCGGGGACGAAACGGCCGTGCTGCTCTTCCCAGCCGTAAACGAATTCGGTGCGCGGATCGCAGATCAGCACTTCAAAATCCAGCAGCCGCGCCATGTCGGCGACGTAGCGCGACAACTGCCCGGCACCGATCAGCAACAAGCGCCAGCGCGGACCATAAATCGCTCGCAGAGTCTTGCCGTCGAACACCAGCGAATCGGACTTGCTCGCCGGAGCCAGCCGCACCTCGCCGGTTTCGATGTGCAGTTCCCGGGCAACGATTTCATGGTTTTCGCAACGCTGCAGCAGCTCGGCGACCCACGCTGGGTCACCAACGCGCTCTTCGGTCAGGCGCAGGGTGCCGCCGCAAGGCAGGCCGAAACGCGCGGCCTCCTCGCGGGTCACGCCGTAGGTAATCATCTGCACTGGCGGACCATCGGTGGCAATGTGGCCGTCGTGCAGCCGCGCGATCAAGTCATCTTCGACACAGCCACCTGACACCGAACCGATCACCACGCCGTCCTCGCGCAAGGCGAGCATGGCGCCGGGCGAGCGCGGCGCGGTGCCCCACGTCTGCACCACGCTGAACAGCACCACCCGCTGTCCGGCGCGGCGCCACTCGAGGACGCTGCGCAGGACGTTGAGATCGACGCTGTCCATTACGCTTGCGCCTTCTGCCAGCCCTGCAACTGATACCGCACCGGCAGATTGCGGATGCGCTTGCCGGTGGCGGCGAAAATCGCATTGCACAGCGCCGGGGCAATCGGTGGCACACCCGGCTCACCAACGCCACCCAACGGCACGTCACCCGGCGGCGTGACCAGATGCACCGCAACTTTCTTGGGCGCCAGCGACATGCGCGCGACCTCGTACATATGGAAGTTGTCCTGCTGGACTTTGCCGTCCTTGAAGCTGATCTCGCCGAGTACAGCGTTGCCCAAGCCCATGACGCACGCGCCTTCGAACTGCGAACGGATGCGCTCAGGGTTGATCTGCGGCCCGCAGTCCACGGCGATGTCGGCCTTGTGCACGATCAGCGAACCGTCGTCCTTGACCTCGACTTCGATCACGGCCGCCACATAGGTGACGAAGCTGTAATGCACCGCCAGACCGAGGCCACGGCCCTTGGGCAGTTTGCGCCCCCAACCGGCGGCCTTGGCGGCAGTTTCCAGCACCGTACGCATGCGCCCGGTGTCGATCGGGTAACGCTCGGGCGATTCGCCGTAATTCCACTCTTCGCTCAAGGTGCGTGGATCGATCTGCCGGTCCGGGCCGAGCAATTTGATCTGGTACTTGAGCGGATCTTCCCCGGCCTTGTGCGCCAGTTCGTCGACGAAGCTCTGAATCGCGAAGCCGTGAGGAATGTTCGACACCGAGCGATACCAGCCGACCCGCGTGTGTACCTTGGCTTCGGGGTTTTCCAGGCGCACGTTGGGAATCGCATAGGCCATATTGGTAAAGCCCATGCCCAGCTCGAACGCCGCTTCGTGGTTCATGTCCGGCGCAAACAGCGCGGTGATGCTTGGCGCCACGGTGCGATGCAGCCACCCGGACGGCATGCCGTTCTTGTCGATACCCGCCTTGAGATATTCCGCCGACACGGTGTGGAAATACGAATTGTGGATATCGTCTTCGCGGGTCCACTGCACCCGTACAGCCTTGCCCGGAAACTCCTTGGCGAGAATTGCCGCTTCAACGACGAAGTCCGGTTTCGACTTGCGCCCGAAACCACCGCCCAGCAATGTCACATTGAAGGTGACCTTTTCGAACGGCACGCCAAGACGCTCGGCGATGCGCTCACGGGTGACCTGCGGTGCCTGACTTGGCGCCCAGGCTTCGCACACGCCGTCCTTGTAACGGGCGATAGCAACCATCGGTTCCATCGGCGCCTGCGCCAGGTGCGGCAGGTAATACGAGGCTTCGAGCGTGCTGGCGGCGCCGCTCAAGGCCTTGTCGATATCACCGGTGTTGCGCACCACTTTGCCGGCCTTCAGCGACGCGGCTTCAAGCTCCTTGCGATAGGCAATCGAGTCATAACTGGCATTCGGGCCGTCATCCCACTCGATCTTCAGCGCCTCGCGACCCTTGATCGCCGCCCAGGTGTTGCTGGCCACAACCGCAACGCCGCCCAGTGGCTGGAACTCTGACGGCAACGGCCGGCCTTCGATCTGCATGACTTTTAGCACGCCGGGGACTTTCAGCGCGGCGCTGTCATCGAGGCTTTTGACCTTGCCGCCGTACACTGCCGGGCGAGCGATAGTGGCGTAGAGCATGCCGTCGAAATGCACGTCGGCGCCGTACACTGCGCGGCCATTGACGATATCGGCACCGTCGATGGCCTTGGTGCCTTCCTTACCGATGTAGCGAAACTCCGACGGCTGCTTGAGACGCAGGCTGTCACGCGCCGGTACTGCCAGCGCACTGGCCGCAGCGGCGAGTTCGTCGTAGCCCAGTTCACGGCCGGACGGTTTGTGAATGACCTTGTGCAGTTGCGCATGGCATTCGCCAACCGGCACTTTCCACTGCGCAGCGGCGGCCTGTTCGAGCATGGTCCGCGCGGCGGCGCCGCAACGACGCATCGGCTCGTACCAGTGACGCATGCTGCGCGAACCATCGGTGTCCTGGTTGCCGAAGCGCACTTCGTCACCCGGCGCCTGCTGCACTTTGACCTGAGCCCAATCGGCCTCGAGTTCATCGGCAACGACCATGCTCAGGCTGGTGCGCACGCCCTGGCCCATTTCCGAACGGTTGCACACCACGGTGACGCTGCCATCGGCAGCAATGCTCACGTAGACCTTGGGATCGTCGATCCAGCCATTGGGCATGCCGTCGGCGCCAAATTTCTTCGCAGCGTCATCGGCCAACGCATCCTGCCAGCCCCAGCTCGCGGCGAGGACCAGCGCGCTGGTGGCGCCGACGCCTTTGAGAAAACCACGGCGGCTGAGGTTGCTCAGGGCGAAATCATTCGGGACGCGGCTCATGCCTTCACCCCCTTCAGTTGGGTGGAGGCCTGGCGGATCGCGGTTTTGATCCGGTTGTAAGTACCGCAGCGGCATATGTTGCCGACCATGGCTTCTTCGATCTGCTCGTCGCTCGGGTTCGGGTTGGTTTTCAGCAGAGCGGTGGCCGACATGATCTGCCCGCCCTGGCAATAACCGCATTGAGCCACGGCGCTGTCGAGCCAGGCTTGCTGCACGACCTTGCCTACCGGGTCGGCTTGGAGATTGTCGATGGTGGTGACGTTCTGGCCGATCACCGAGCCGATCGGCGTGATGCAACTGCGTGCCGGCAAGCCGTCGATATGGATGGTGCAGGCGCCGCACAGGCCCATGCCGCAACCGAATTTGGTGCCGTTGTAACCGGCGACGTCACGAATCGCCCACAACAGCGGCATGTCTTCGGTGACATCGAGGGAGTGGTCTTGACCGTTGAGTTTCAGGGTAATCATGGGCACGCCCGCATATTTTTTAGTGGTTATGGGTTACATCTTAGCGGCAAGCTGCAAGCTGCAAGCTCAAAGTGAAGGCGCGTCTGATTCGCTCGCAGATTGCAGCTCGCAACCGCGCCTTGGGTGGAGCAAATAATTGATATCGTTAGGCGGCTAAGTTAACCCAGCATTAACAAAAAAGCCCTGCTTATACAGGGCTTTTTAGCTGCAAGTTTCTAGCTACAAGCTGCAAGCAAGAGCGGCTGATAGCTCATGACGCAGCGCAGCTTGCCGCTCGAAGCTTGAAACTTGCAGCTGCTTCAATACCGATTGGGCTCCATTTCCAGTTCGACATGGAAGCGCTCGGCGATGTCTTTCTGGATACGTTGCGCCAGGTCGAGCAGTTGCAGGCCGGTGGCCGTGCCGTAGTTGACCAGCACCAGCCCCTGCAACTTGTGCACGCCGGCATCGCCGTCGCGAAAACCTTTCCAGCCGGCGCGTTCGATCAGCCAGCCAGCGGCCAGTTTCATCTGCCCGTCCGCTTGCGGGTAAGCCACCAGATCCGGGTGCTGCGCTTTGATCTGCGTGACCACAGCGGCAGGCACCAGCGGATTCTTGAAAAAGCTGCCAGCATTGCCGAGCACCGCCGGGTCCGGCAGTTTTTCGCTGCGGATGCTGCAGATGGCGCGGCTGACGTCGCTGGGCGTCGGCTGCTCGATGCCCTGCTCGCTCAGGCGCTGACGGACCGGGCCGTATTCCAGATGCAGGTGCGCTGCGCGATCCAGCTTGAAGCGCACCCGCAGGATCAGCCAACGTCCCGGCTGCTGCTTGAACACACTGTCGCGGTAGCCGAAATTGCACTGCTCCAGGCTGAAATCCCGCAGCTCGCCGCTCTCGCGATCCAGCGCAGTCAGGCCGGTAAACACGTCCTTGATCTCGACACCATAGGCGCCGATGTTCTGCATCGGCGCGGCGCCGACGGTGCCGGGAATCAGGCTGAGGTTTTCCAGCCCGGCAAAACCCTGGGCCAGCGTGTGCTGCACGAACGGATGCCACGGTTCGCCCGCTTCCGCCTCGACCACCACGCGACTGCCATCGTCGCTGAGCACGCGGATGCCGCGCGTGGCCATGCGCAATACCAACGCCGCAATATCCGCCGTGAGCAGCAAGTTGCTGCCGCCGCCGATCACCAGCAACGGCACGTCATGGGACGCGGCATAGGCCAGCGCTTCGCGGACATCGTCATCACTGTGGGCTTCGGCAAACAGCTGCGCGCGCACATCGACGCCAAACGTATTGAAGGCCTGCAACGATACTTGCGGTTGGACCTGCAAACTCATAAACGGCCCTTCACTTCGATCAGCAACTGGTCGCAGGCCGCTTCGATCAGATCGAGCACCTGCTCGAAACCCTGATCACCGTCGTAATACGGATCCGGCACTTCATCGACCAGCCCGGAATAACGACGCAAAAACAGATCCAGCTCGGCTCTGCCGGTGGACGGCTGCAGGGCCTTGAGATTGCGCAGATTGCTGTTGTCCATGGCGAGAATCAGGTCGTAGCTGGCGAAATCGGCCCGGCTGACCTGCTGCGCGCGTTGCGTCGACAAGTCATAACCGCGCAGTTTCGCCGCCGCCTGGCTGCGCTTGTCCGGCGGGTTGCCGACGTGCCAGTCACCGGTGCCGGCGGAGGCCACTTCGACCACATCCGCCAGCCCGGCTTCACGCAACTTGTGGCGCAACACGCCTTCAGCGGTGGGCGAACGGCAGATGTTGCCCAGGCACACAAACAGAACGCGCATCAGGCCCCCAGCAGGCGACGAACCCGCTCAAGGTCTTCAACGGTGTCGACACCGGTCGGCGGCGCGATCAGCGCGTCGGCAACATGGATACGCACGCCATGCCACAAGGCACGCAGTTGTTCGAGGGATTCGGTGTTTTCCAGCCAGCACGGCCCCCAGCTCACGAAGTCGTGGAGGAACCCGGCGCGATAGGCATAAATACCGATGTGGCGGCGATAGGGCACGCCTTCCGGCAGGTGCTCGCGGCTCTTGGCAAATGCATCGCGAGCCCACGGCAAAGTTGCACGACTGAACGTCAGGGCCAGACCGTTGATATCGCTGGAAACCTTCACAACGTTGGGGTTGAACAGGGTTTCCACGTCTTCGATCGGTTCAGCCAGCGTGGCCATGCGCGCTTCGGTGTGAGCGGCCAGGTTAGCGGCGACCTGATCGATCACACTCGGCGGAATCAGCGGCTCATCGCCCTGGACGTTGACCACGATCGCATCAGGCGCAAGACCGAGTTTCGCTGCGACCTCGGCCAGACGATCAGTGCCGGAGTTGTGATCTTCACGGGTCAGCACCACTTCGGCGCCAAAGCTTTTGCATGCCTCGACGATGCGTGCATCGTCAGTTGCAACAACGACGCGGGTCGCGCTGCTTTTGCTCGCCTGTTCCCAGACATGCTGGATCATCGGTTTGCCGGCAATATCCAGCAACGGCTTGCCCGGCAGACGGGTCGAGGCGAACCGCGACGGGATGACAACGGTGAAGGCTGTGGTCATTTATCCAGACGCTCGTCGGTGGTCAGGGTGCGCGCTTCGCTTTCCAGCATCACCGGGATGCCGTCGCGGATCGGATAGGCCAGGCCGGCGCCCTTGCTGATCAGTTCGGTCTTGTCGGCACTGAGCTTGAGCGGGCCTTTGCACACGGGGCAAGCGAGGATGTCGAGCAGTTTGGTGTCCATGAACATTCCCAGAAATAAAAGAGTTAAGGCAGCAGACGATCCGGCAACAGGCGCATCAGCTGGGTGTCGAACCAGGCCACGAAGGCTGGCGACGGCACGGCATCGACCGCCAGATACCACCAGTCGGCAGCAGCAAAGGCACGGCACTTCACCGCGTCCTTTTCGGTCATCACCAACGGCAATGACGGGGTGAAATTCAACGCCTGCACGCTGTACTCGGCGTGGTCGGCAAATGCATGGGTGATCGGCCGCCAGTCTAGCGCTTCGAGGGTATTGAAGAAACGTTGCGGGTTGCCGATCCCGGCCACCGCATGCAGCGCTTGCCCGGGCGGGAAATGCTCGAGCGACTGACGCTCGCCGCTGCGCAGATTGACCAGGGCCGTGGGTTGCAGGCGGAAGGCGAAACCATCGTCGCGATCATCAAGGGCACCGTTGAACAGCACGCCATCAACGCTTTGCAGGCGCTCGACCGGCTCACGCAAAGGCCCGGCCGGCAGACAGCGCTGGTTGCCCAGGCCCCGTGCGGCATCGATCAGCACCAGCTCCAGATCCCGCGCCAGACGATAATGCTGCATGCCGTCGTCAGACAGAATCAGGTCCAGTGGCTCACTGGCAATCAAGGCTTTGACGGCGGCGCTGCGATCGGGATCAATCATCAGCGGCACGCCGGTGCGCTGGACGATCAGCAACGGCTCGTCACCGGCAATCTCGGCGCTGTGCTCGGCCTCAACCCGCCACGGCAGTTGCGGCGGTTTGGCGCCGTAACCGCGACTGACCACGCCGACGCGCAGTCCACGGCGTCGGCAATGTTCGATCAGCCAGAGAATCATCGGCGTCTTGCCGGTGCCACCGACGGTGATATTGCCGACCACGATCAACGGCACGGGCGATTGGTAGATTTCACCTTCGCCGTCGAGAAAGCGCTGACGCTTGTTGATCACCACGCGGCGATACAGCATTTCCAGCGGCCGCAGCAGCGTCAGGGCCGGATGCCCCTGATACCACGCGGCGAGCAGGCGATCAGACAGGCTCATCAGGATTTCGGCGCCGCCTCGACCGTGGTCATGCGCAGATGGCTGAAACCGAGCTTGCCGGCCGCGTCCATGGCGGTGATCACCGATTGATGCTGGGCCTTGCCATCGGCACTGATCGACAGCGGCATGTTGGTGTCGCCGTTGGATTCTTTCTGCATGGCTTCCATCAGCGTCGCCAGATCATTCTTCGGCAGAATCTTGTTGTTCACCGAGAACACGCCTTCGGCACTGATGGCGACGTCCAGCTGTTTGACCTGCTGATCTTCGGCTGGCGAACCACTGACCGCTTCCGGCAGATCCACGCGCAACTGGGTTTCCCGAGTGAAAGTGGTAGTGACCACGAAAAACAGCAGCAGAATGAACACCACGTCAATCAGCGACGCGAGGTTGATGTCTACGGTTTCCCGGGGCTTGCGACGGAATTTCACGCTTTGCCCTCGGCCAGATCGACATCACGGTCGCCCTGCACCACTTCCACCAGTTTGATCGCTTCCTGCTCCATACCGACCACCAGCTCGTCGATGCGGCGCTGCAAAAACCGGTGGAAGAACACCGCTGGAATCCCGACCATCAGGCCCGCTGCGGTCGTGATCAGCGCTTTGGAAATACCGCCGGCCAGTACCGAAGCATTGGTGGTCATGCCGGACCCGGTGAAGGCACTGAAAATGTCGATCATGCCCAGCACGGTGCCGAGCAGGCCGAGCAACGGCGCCATGGCGGCGATGGTGCCGAGTGCGTTGATGTAGCGTTCGAGTTCATGAATGACCCGCGCGGCGGCCTCTTCGATGCACTCTTTCATGATCTCGCGACCATGCTTGGAATTGGCCAGGCCTGCGGCGAGGATTTCCCCCAGCGGCGAGTTGGCGCGCAACTCCTTGAGTTTTTCCTTGTTGAGCTGCTTGTCCTTGATCCAGACCCAGACCTGACCCAGCAGATGCTCGGGGGTGACGCGACTGGCGCGCAGTGTCCACAGGCGCTCGGCAACGATCGCCATGGCCGCGATGGAACTCAGAATGATCGGCAACATCATCCAGCCGCCGGATTTGACCAATTCCCACACAGTGACAGTCCCCTCGAAAAAGTGCGCCACTTTACCATACCGATCCGCGATTAAGACCCGCCGCCCCGACGACCGTGAGGTGGCACCCATGCTGGCACCGATCAACGGCCCGGGACGGGCGGATCGCGCCAGAAACGCCGCTGTTGACGCATCGTCCACGGCGGTTTGAAGCTGCCCAGTTGCAGATGAATGGCACCGTGCCCGGCGCTGTCGTAGATGCGCAGGCCTTGCTTGCGGTAGCGCGCAAGCACGGTTGGATGCGGATGACCGAACGAGTTGCCGTGACCGCGGGAGATCAGCACTGATTCCGGCTGCAAGGCTTTCAACAGCGCCATCGATGATGAACTGCGGCTGCCGTGATGTGGCGATTGCAGCCACTGCGTCGGCACGGCCAGCGGGCTGTCGAGCAGAACGCGCTCGGCGTGAGTGTCGATATCGCCAGTGAGCAACAGGCGTTCGCCGTTGGCCTCGATCTGCAAGACACAGGAGCGCTGGTTGCTGTCATCTGCCGCCGACCATTGCCAGAGCTGGAACCGCACGCCGTCCCACTGCCATTGTTCGCCACTTGCGCAGGCTTCGGCGTTCAGCTCCGGCGGCAGGTTTGGCACATCGCCGCTGACCACGCGGTGCACCTTCAATCCCTGCATTACCGCCCGGGCGCCGCCAGCGTGATCGGCGTCGGCATGGCTGAGCAGCATCAAATCGAGCGCTTGCACATCGAGTTTACGTAACGCTGGCAGCACCACCCGCTCGCCGAGATCGAACTCGCCGAAACGCGGGCCGGCGTCATAGAGAAGCGCGTGATGGCGGGTGCTGATGAGGATGGCCAGGCCTTGCCCGACGTCGAGTTGCCAGACATCGGCCCGCCCTTCTTCTATTCGCTCTTGAGGCGGCAATGCCAGGAGCAACAGCAGCGGCCAGCCCAACGGACGCATCGGCACGCCACGGGGCAACAGCAATAAAATCGCGCCAAGGCTGCCCAGGACCAACGCCCACCATGGAATGGCGGCCGGTACCCACGCCGGCCATTGCCCGGCAATCAGCGCCAGCCCGATAAACAGCCAGTCGATCAAACCACCGGCCAGCCACAACAGTCCCTCGCCAACATAAGGCACGGGCAGCAATAGCGTGCCGAGCAATGCCGGCGGCAACACCACGAGGCTGACCCACGGAACGGCCAGCAGATTGGCTACAGGCCCGCTGACGCTGATGGGCAAGCTCAGCGCCAGCAACACCGGACACAAGCCGATTGCGATCAGCCACTGCGCGCGGGTCCAGGTCTGCCACCAGCGCCAGGCCCCCAGCCGCCCGCCGAAAGTGAAGATCAACACTGCCACCGCCGCGAAGGACAGCCAGAAGCCGGGACGCAAACTGGCCAGTGGATCAAACAGCAGCACGCCATTGAACGCCAGCGATAACGGCCACCACGCACCAAGATGGCGAAAACGCAGGCGCCACAGCAGCACCAGCGCCACCATCACGCAGGCGCGCTGCACTGGCACATCGAAACCGGCGAGCAGGCCGTAACCCAGCGCCGCCGTGAAGGCCAGGCCGCACGCCCACGGCAGCCATGGCCAGCGCAACGGCCAGATTCCGAAACGCGCCAGCCCGGCGACCAGCAGATACATCACTGCGGCGAGCAAGCCGATGTGCTGGCCGGAGATCACCAGCAAATGCACGGTGCCGGTGTCTTGCAGCACCTGCCAATCCTCGCGACTGAGGCCTGAACCGTCACCAAGCACCAGCGCCGCCAGCGCGCCCTCTCGTCCTTGCGCATCGGCCGCCAGCAGGCGCTGGCGGACGCCGTCGCGCCATGCATACCGGGCCTCAGCCAGGCGCTGGCCATCCTTGATCGTGCCGGTCGCCCCGATCCGTTGCGCCAGCAGCCAGGCCTCGTAATCGAAGGCGTCCGGGTTGAGCAAGCCACTCGGGCGCTTCAATTTCACCGCCAGACGCCAACGCTCACCACTATTCACCGCCGGCCCGGCGTACCAGGCCAGGCGCAGCAGCGACGGCAGCTTTTCGTGGCGTGAACGCGCATCAGCCAGCTCGAAACGCACCACGCCATCGTTGTGTTGCGGCAAGCCGACCACTCGTCCTTCAAGCCAACGGGTCTCGCCGTCCAGGCCCGGTGGCAAGCGGTCAGTCAGCGCCCACTGCGCACTGAAACAAGCCCACGTGAAACCAAACAGCAAAAAAGCCAATGGATAGCTGCGAAACGGCAGCAGCATCAGCGCCACCACTGGCAGCACTGCCAGCAAGCCGACCGGCGGCAAGGCCGGCAATAAAACCGGGGCCAGCAGACCGACTGCCAGCGCCATCATCCCTGTGCGCATATGCCCGTCCTTGAGAGTCCCCTCCTTAGGCATAGCGGGTGTGCGGCACCACCGTCGTCAACAATTGTCACAAAGTCTGAATGGGCGGTTCGTAGAATCCAGACATACTTGCCGCCTTAACCGACCGAGAAGCCTTATGCCCCGGCGCTTATTCAAACGTTACATGCCCGACCCGACGAGCATCAGGGAACACAAGTCCTTACGCTTTCTCGGCACGTTGCTGCATGACCCGAACCTCTGGCATCTCAACCGCCATTCGGTCGCCCGGGCGATGGCGGTCGGCCTGTTTGCGGCATTCCTGCCGATACCCGCGCAGATGCTGGTGGCGGCGGCATTGGCGGTGATGGTGCGCGGCAATATGCCGATCGCGGTGAGCCTGGTCTGGCTGACCAATCCGATCACCATGCCGGCGGTGTTTTTCTGCACCTACCAGGCCGGAGCGTTCCTGATGGATGTGCCGGCGCGGCATCTGCCGGACGAGCTGACCTGGGAATGGATCAGCGGTGAGCTGTCGACATTGTGGCAGCCGTTTTTGCTGGGTTCGGTGGTCGTCGGTCTGGTGCTGGGCGTTCTCGCCTACTTTCTGGTGATGCTGTACTGGCGCTGGTGGGTGGCGCGGCAATGGCGGCGGCGCAAGAAAAGTCGGCAGAAATGAATGCAAAAACGGCCTCCGCGATGGGAGGCCGTTTTTTGTTGTGTCCGGGCTGGCCCCTTCGCGAGCAGGCTCGCTCCCACAGAGAACATCATTCCAGTGTGGGAGCGAGCCTGCTCGCGAAGAAAGCGACGCGGTCGGGATCAGGTACGCATCCCGCGCCCACTCACCAGCAACCGCGCACAGCCGAGATACAGCACCACGGTCGCCACCAGCATGAAGGTAATGGCGATGCCGATGCGGATATCCGAAACACCCAAGATGCCGTAGCGGAAGGCGTTGACCATGTGCAGCACCGGGTTGGCCAGCGACACGGTCTGCCAGAACGGTGGCAGCAAAGTGATCGAGTAGAACACGCCGCCCAGGTAAGTCAGCGGGGTCAGCACAAAGGTCGGAATGATCGAAATATCATCGAAGTTGCGCGCAAACACCGCGTTGATGAAGCCCAGCAGCGAGAAGATTGTCGCGGTCAGTACCACCACCAGAATGGTCACGCCGAGGTGATGCACCTGCAAATCCGTGAAGAACAGCGACAGAATCGTCACGATCAGACCCACTGCCAGACCGCGCAATACACCACCAATGGTGAAGCCGATCAGGATCGTGTGCGGTGACACCGGCGAGACCATCAACTCTTCGATCGAGCGCTGGAACTTGCTGCCGAAGAAGCTCGAGACCACGTTGCCGTAGGAGTTGGTGATCACCGACATCATGATCAGCCCCGGCACGATGTACTCCATGTAGGTGAAGCCACCCATGTCGCCGATCTGCCGGCCGATCAGGTTGCCGAAGATCACGAAGTACAGAACCATGGTGATCGCCGGCGGCAGCAGGGTCTGCGGCCAGATCCGCATGAAGCGTTTGACCTCGCGGTAGACGATGGTTTGCAGGGCAACGAGGTTGGGACCGAACTCGGAACTCATACCGCCACCTTCGACAGATTTTTCTCCACCAGGGACACGAACAACTCCTCGAGGCGATTGGTTTTGTTACGCAGGCTCAGCACTTCAATGTTCTGCTGCGCCAACTGGGTGAACAACGCCGTGATGCCCATGGATTTGTCGACCTGCACTTCCAGGGTGTGGCCGTCGAGCAATCGGGCCGGGTAGCCGAGCAATTGCGGCGCCGCGCTCAAGTCGTTCTTCAGGTCGAGCAAAAAGGTTTCCACATGCAACTGACCCAGCAACTTTTTCATGCTGGTGTTTTCGACGATGGTGCCGTGGTCGATGATGCCGATGTTGCGGCACAGCTGCTCGGCCTCTTCCAGATAATGCGTGGTCAGGATGATGGTGATGCCTTTCTGGTTCAGCTCGGTGAGGAAGGTCCACATCGAACGGCGCAGTTCGATATCGACGCCCGCAGTCGGCTCATCGAGAATCAGCAGGCGCGGTTCATGCACCAGCGCACGGGCGATCATCAAACGCCGTTTCATGCCGCCGGACAGCGAACGCGACGGCACATCACGCTTGTCCCACAGGCCGAGCTGGGTCAGGTACTGCTCGGCGCGTTCCTTGGCGACTTTCGCCGGAATGCCGTAGTAGCCGGCCTGGGTCACGACGATGTCGAAGGTCTTTTCGAACTGGTTGAAGTTGAATTCCTGCGGCACCACGCCGATCGAGCGCTTGAGCGCCGCCGGGTTCTTGTCCAGGTCATTGCCGAAAATATTCACGGTGCCGCTGGTCTTGTTGACCAGGGTCGAGAGGATGCCGATGGTGGTGGATTTGCCGGCGCCGTTGGGGCCGAGCAAGGCGAAAAAGTCACCTTCGGCGACGTCCAGATCGATACCACTCAAGGCCTGGAACCCGTTGCCGTAGGTTTTGGTTAGCTGCCGGATGGACAGAGCGGAACTCATATCGGATTTACGCACCAAGAAGGAAGGAAAGAAGTAAATAAGGGCGGGCGGCGAGGGAAACAACCGCGGCGCAAGTTCGCAATGGTGCTTGCCGCCGCCGCACAAGTACAGTCAAGTGTGTCGATAGTAATTATCAAGTCAACGCGGTCATGACCGCTTTCTGGTAGGCCGGACGCTGTTTCAAGCGTTCATACCACGCTTGCAGATGCGGTTGCGGGGCGCGCTCGATGGGCATTTCGAACCAGGCATAAATGAAGCTGCCCAGCGGGATGTCGCCCATGCCGATGTCATTGCCGGAGAGATAAGGCTGGCTGATCAAGGCATGGTCTGCCATGTTCAGCAATTCATCGCATTCCTTGATCGCGGCGTTGATCGCCTTCCAGTCCTGCTTCTCCGCAGGCGTACGCAGCACACCCCAGAACACCGTGCGAAACGGCCCGGCGAAACTCGACGTGGTCCAGTCCATCCATTTGTCCGCCGTGGCGCGGGCTTGCGCATCTGCCGGATACCAAGCGCTGTCCGGTGCATATTTGGCCAGCAGATAGCGGACGATCGCGTTGGATTCCCACAGCACGAAACCGTCATCCTCGATCACTGGCACCCGGCCATTCGGGTTCATCGCGCGGTACTCGGGCGTGTCGACCACACCGAACGCGCCGCCGGCATCGATGGCGTCATAAGCCAGGCCCAGCTCCTCGGCAGCCCACAAGGGCTTTCTGACGTTCGATGAATTTTTCCGTCCCCAGATCTTCAGCATGACCGCCTCTTTGCATATGAGTGGACGGCCAGCATACGCCGGATCAGGTGCGACTCAAATCGGCCTGCATATCGCCCAGCAGCACCGGCAGTTGCTCACTGAACAGATGCGGATAGCACTTTTGCAGGTGCTCGAAGAAGAAGGTTTCCGGCACGTCGGTGAACTGGCCGTGATCGAGCAGATACTCCATCAACTGCGCGCCGTCACGGTTGAACGGGTGGAAAACGCTGTCATTGATGCCGTCGAATTCCAGCGCTGCGACGTTGAACAACTCGCACAGTTGCTGGTTGAACGCTGGCGTCGCCTTGACCCAGCGGCCGTCGAGAAACAGCTCGGTGTAGCCATGCATGGCAAACACATCGCTTTTCAGCAACTCGAGCAGACGCGGCGTCGACAAATGATTGCGCACATCGGCCAGACCGATTCGCGCCGGAATCCCGCAATGCCGGGCACAACCGGCGAGCAGCGTGGCTTTCGGCACGCAGTAACTCTCCCCTGCTGCCAGTGCGTAACTGCCGCGCAGGGTTTGCGGATCACGGCTGAAGGTGTACGGGTTGTAGCGCACCGCCTCGCGCACGGCGTAATACAGACTGATCGCCTGCTCACGCGGCTCATTACTGGCGCCGCGATGCCGCTCGGCGAACTCCACCACCTCCGGGTGGTCACTATCGATGAAGCGGCCGGGGCTCAGATACTCGTGCATGACGGCAATCTCCTGGATGAGTCACGAGTCTAGCGACAGCCTGAGCACAGAGATAACGACGTTTCGGCCAAACCTGAAAGCAAAGCTGCGCAGCAACGAACGATTTCCCACACGTGGTGCCCACCGAACCTACGAAAACCATCCGGGGTTTCCCACGATTTCAATCACCATGCTCTGACCACCCTTGTTTGCAGATGCCGTCTAAGCTCTGGAGGGTCGATTTGCCTTGGTTCACGGAGGACTGAATATGCTGTTGTTGTGGATACTGGTTTTGATCGTCGGCGTGGCGTATCTCGCCCATCGACGCATCGCCCCGCTGCCCGCGTTGGGCATCGTTGCGGCCTATCTGGTCGCCATGGGGATTTTCAGTCACGCGCCGGGCTGGCTGCTGTTTGTCTTCTGGGTCCTGTTGGCGGTGGTCGCCGCGCCATTGTTGCTGCCTGACCTGCGTCGCAAGCACTTCACCGCGCCGCTGTTCAACTGGTTCCAGAGAACCCTGCCACCGATGTCGCAGACCGAACGCGACGCGATCGATGCAGGCACCGTGTGGTGGGACGGCGAGCTGTTCAGCGGCCGGCCCGACTGGGACAAACTGCTGTCCTATCCAAAAGTGCAACTGAGCGAAGAAGAACAATCCTTCATCGACGGCCCGACCGAAGAACTCTGCGCGATGGTCAGCGACTGGCAGATCGGCCAGTCCATGGACCTGCCGCCCGAGGCCTGGACGCACATCAAGGAACACGGCTTTTTCGCCCTGATCATTCCCAAGGAATACGGCGGCAAAGGCTTCTCCGCCTACGCTCACTCCCAAGTGGCAATGAAACTGGCGACGCGCAGCGGCGACCTCGCCTCTACCGTGATGGTCCCGAACTCCCTCGGCCCGGCCGAATTGCTGCTGCATTACGGCACCGATGAACAACGTAATCACTACCTGCCGCGCCTGGCCCGTGGCGACGATATCCCGTGCTTCGCCCTTACTGGTCCGCTGGCCGGTTCCGACGCCGGCGCGATGCCCGACACCGGGATCATCTGCAAAGGCCAGTGGGAAGGACAGGAAGTCATCGGCCTGCGCCTGAACTGGGAAAAGCGCTACATCACCCTCGGCCCGGTAGCGACCCTGCTTGGCCTGGCATTCAAGGCTTATGACCCGGATCACCTGCTCGGTGAAGAGGAAGACCTCGGCATCAGCCTGGCGCTGATCCCGACCGATACCGCAGGTGTGGAAATCGGTCGTCGTCACCTGCCGCTGGGCGCCGCGTTCATGAACGGCCCGAACTCCGGCAAGGACGTGTTCATTCCTCTGGACTACCTCATCGGTGGCCAGGAAATGCTCGGCAAAGGCTGGATGATGCTGATGAACTGCCTGTCCGTCGGGCGTTCGATCTCGCTGCCAGCCGTGGGCACCGGCGCGGCCAAGTTCACCAGTCTGGTCACTGGTCAGTACGCGCAGATTCGTGAGCAATTCAATGTGCCGCTGTCCGCGTTCGAAGGCATCCAGGAAGCCATGGCGCGCATCGGCGGTAACGCGTGGATGATGGACGCCGCCCGCATGCTCACCGCCAACGCGGTGGACCTGGGTGAAAAACCATCGGTGCTGTCGGCGATCCTCAAATATCACCTCACCGAACGCGGCCGCGAATGCATCAGCCACGCCATGGATGTGCACGGCGGCAAAGCAATCATCATGGGGCCGAACAACTACCTCGGCCGCAGCTGGAACGGCGCGCCGATCTTCATCACCGTCGAAGGCGCGAACATCCTGTCGCGCAACCTGATGATCTTCGGTCAGGGCGCGATCCGCTGCCATCCATTCGTGCTCAAGGAAATGGCCCTGGCCGGTCGCGAGGACAAGGATCAGGCGCTCAGGGAATTCGACGGCCTGTTGCTCAAGCACATCGGTTTTGCCGTCAGCAATGCCGCCAGCACACTGGTGCTGAACCTCGGCCTTGGTCACTTCGAACATGCGCCGGGCGACAGGATCAGTCAGGGCTACTTCCGCGCGCTCAACCGTCAGGCCGCCGCATTTGCCATGCTCGCCGACTTCAGCATGATGCTCCTGGGCGGCGAACTGAAACGCCGCGAACGTTTGTCGGCGCGCCTCGGCGACGTACTGAGCAACCTGTATCTGGCCTCCGCAGCGCTCAAGCGCTATCACGACCTGGATTCGCCGGCGTACATGGAGCCGCTGTTCCGCTGGGCCATGGAAGAAAGCCTCGGCCAGTCGGAGCGCGCGCTGGATGAACTGCTGAGCAACTTCCCGAACAAAGTCTTCGGCTGCCTGCTGCGGGTCATCGTCTTCCCGTTCGGGCGCCGTCACAAAGGCCCATCGGACAAACTCGGCGCCGAAGTCGCTGCGGTCATCGGTCGCGCCAAAGGCGATCCAGCCCTGGAAGAACTGCTCGCCGGCTGCTACCGCCCGCAATCGGCGGACGATGCCGTGGGCGCGCTGCAACACGCCAGCGACCTGCTTAACGCCGCGCAACCGCTGCACAAAAAACTCCACACCGCGTTGAAAAGCGGGCAGGTCAAACCGGCAGCCGGCGAACACGCCATCGATGCCGCGCTGGAAGCCGGCGTGCTGCAAGCCGTCGAAGCGCAAAGCCTGCGCGACGCCGAAGCGGCCCGCCGCAAGGTGATCGACGTCGATGATTTCGCCAAAGAGGAACTGACCCAGGCAGCGGGCAAAGTCCGCTGATCCCGGTTTATGTGAAAAAACGGCGCGAGGGCTTTATACTCCCGCGCCCGTTTTGCTCTTGAGGACTTATCTCGTGTCCAACGTCGTTGCCGATCATCTCGTGTTGCTCGACCACCTGCGCAGTATCCTGGTCGCCGTAGGTGAGGCCGAACAAGTGCCCGAAGAAAGCCATGCCCTGTTCCTCGAGCGCTTCGACGAACTGCTGGCCTCCCTGCCGATCGACCCTATCGAAAGCCAATACCTGGGCCAGGACATCCTCACCCAAGTCATCAGCCGCTACCCGCAAATCGCCCACCTGATCCCGCGCGACCTGCTGTGGTTCTTCGCCGGCGACTGCCTGCACTACCTCTCCGACGAAGAAATCGACCTCTACCAGGCCCTCGAAGAACGCCGCTACGAAGCCGAACAGAACGACGAACCGTTCGACTGGAACCAGGAAAAACAACTGCTGGCCATGTCTGCGCAGG
Organism: Pseudomonas sp. Marseille-Q5117; assembly: GCF_946901175.1. Lineage (NCBI taxonomy): Bacteria > Pseudomonadati > Pseudomonadota > Gammaproteobacteria > Pseudomonadales > Pseudomonadaceae > Pseudomonas > Pseudomonas sp. Marseille-Q5117. The sequence continues at coordinate 631,568 of NZ_CAMPPP010000001.1, forward strand.
ACAGCAAGCACTGATATTCAAACGGAAATGAAAAGGCCCGCATGGAAATTCCATGCGGGCCTTTTTTTCAAGATCAAAAACACCCTCACCCTAGCCCTCTCCCGGAGGGAGAGGGGACTGACCGCGCTGTTTGGACGAGGTAAGTCGACCTGAATTACCGAGTCGAATGAGATTTCGAAAAGCCAAAAAATCGGCTCCCTCTCCCTGGGGAGAGGGCTGGGGTGAGGGAAAAATCCACTACAAAACCAAAGCCAGACACCTCCCGCTCCTAACCACTCAAAACAATGAGCGCAAGCTCGAGTACCGCTCTTGATCTTGATTCACAGGCGACGTCGGAAGGCTGAGTGGAGGGATTGATCCGGGCGTGGGAGCGCAGCGACCGTACGACGCAGTCGTACACAGCGGAAGGAGGTGCAGCGAAGCAAACCGTAGCCGCTGCGCCCGGATCGATCCCGCAGCGAGGGAACCCGAGCCTGCGAGGGCCGAACGCAGGAGCAAGCGTTTTGGTTACTTTTTGGCGTCTGAAAAAGTGACTCGCCGTAAGGGCGAAACCGCCAGAAGCAACACCCGCAGAAACGGATATTCACCCAAAACCTCAAGAACCTGGTCGGCCCCAAGGCCGCCAAGTCCCACCAAAAAAACCTCAAAGCAACCCCTCACTCTCCGGCAGCTCATACGCCACAGCCAAATTGCCCCCGCCCACCGACTTCCCGGGCCTACCCAACGTCGGCTCCTTCTGCAAACACTCCACCAGATAATCAATAAACACCCGCAACTTCGGCGGCAGATAACGCGTCGGCGAATGCAGCAACCACAACCCACCATGATAGGAAGCAAGAAACGTCCAGTCCGGCAACACCTGCACAATCAACTTCTGCTCCAACGCGTAACGCGCCGTGAAATACGGCAGACTGCCAATGCCGATGTGCTGCAACACCGCCCCCAAGCGCACGCCCGTGTGATTGGCGGCATAACGCCCACGCACCCCGACCGTCACCGCCTTAGTGCCCTTCTTGAACTTCCAGCGTGCATCGCTCGGCGTTTCGCCCAGATAAATACAACTGTGATTGAGCAAATCGTGAGGATGCGTCGGCGTGCCATGTTCCGCCAGGTATTGCGGCGTGGCGCAAAGCAAATGATCGATGGTCAGCAACTGCCGCCCGACCAGACCCGCTGGTGGACGATCAGTAATGCGAATCGCCAGATCGACATGATCATCGATCAGATCGACCTGACGATCCTCCAGCAGCAACTCCACATCAACCTTGGGATAGCGGCGCAGAAACTCCGGCATGTGCGGATGAATCACAAAGCGCCCCACCGCTTTCGGCACACTGACCCGCACCAGACCTTCGGCTTCGTGGGTGAACTGGCCGCTGATTTCCATCACCGACCTGGCCGCGCTGACCATTTCCTGGCAGCGCTTGAACACCTCTTCACCGCCATCGCTCAAGCGCAGTTTGCGTGTGGTGCGTTGCAGCAAGCGCGTGGCCAACGCCTTTTCCAAGCGGGAAATACTGCGGCTGACCGCCGAGGGTGAGGAACCCATCTGCCGCGCCGCTTCGGAGAAGCTGCCGGTCTCGACAACCTTGACGAAAATCGCCATTTCACCCAACAGCGGCAGCGGAAGATTGATGCTCACGACGCACAAGTCCTTTGATGTTCGAACGGATTATCACGTTATTGCACGATTCATATAATAAAAACAGAACTTCGATCAGGGCATGGAATATGACGCTTCGCCTGTTTTTTCACAGTGACGACCTCAAGGCGAATGTCGAAGTCCTCGACTGCACACCCCACGAGAACGAATTCGCCGTAGTGCTGCGCGCCACCCTGTTTCACCCCCAGGGCGGCGGTCAGCCTTGCGACACCGGCTGGATCGGTGAAAGCCGGGTGTCGCGCGTGGTGCAGGAAGCGGAGCGCATTGTGCATTTCGTCGATCGCCCGCTGCCGCTGGGCATGACCGTCATCCGCATCGATGAAGAACGCCGCCGCTTCAACACACGCATGCACTCGGCCGGGCACCTGATCGGTCATTTCATTCAGGCCATGGGCTGGATGCCGATCAAGGCGCACCACTGGCCGGACGAAGGCCGGGTGCAATTCAAGCCGGGCGATGGCGCAGAAGAAGTCGATGCGCCAACCGTACAAACCGGTATCGAGCAGTGGATCGAACATGATCTGCCGCGCCTGACCTCGCTGCGCGAGGGCGCGCGGGAAATCAGTTTTGGTGACCTGCCAGCTTATGGCTGCGGTGGCACCCACGTACGCAGCCTGAAGGATCTGGGCACAGTCACGATCGCGTCGCTTTCGCAGAAGAAAGGCACGCTGTCCGTCCACTACAGCGTGGATTGAGCATTTCGGACGCTGCCATCGCGCAGCGTCCGACGCCGGGGAACCGCATTCGCCGGTTCCGTTGACTATCGATAGATGGACCTAAAACAAATGATGCTAGACGCCGAGCGTCTCGATGAGACGTGCATAAAAAAACTGGCCAACGAAGAAGTCCTCGCCATCCGCGTCAAACGCTTTCTACCCGAGCCGCTGGCGATCGAAATCGGTGACAAGATTCTCGCTCCGGGCTTTGAAGGCTACATCAACGCACCGAGCATCGGCCGCATCGGCATGGCCTTCTACGAGGCGGAAAACCAGCCGCTGCTGATCGAGGATTACTTCGAACGCGCCACCCGCAACATCGACGAACTGCGCCAGCGCTGCGCGCCGTACTCCTCGCCAATCGACACCCTGCGCTGCATGCTCGACGAGTCCTGGCCCGCCGGCGCGCATCTGGAAAATCTTTACGGGCGCAAGATGTATGTCGGCTTGTCGCGCGTGGTCAAACCCGGCGTGTGCTTTCTTGCCCATCACGACATCTTCGCCAAAGACGCCCCGGACAGTTTTCAGGCGCGCAGTCTCGAGGCGCAATTTGCCTGCAACGTCTACCTGAACATGCCAACCGAGGGTGGCGCCTTGCAGATGTGGAATGACCACATCACCCCGGATCAATTCGACGAAATGCGCGGCGACAGTTATGGCATCGAGCCGTCACTGCTGGGGCCGCCCGCCCTCGAAGTACGACCGCAGCCCGGCGATTTCATCATGTTCAATTCGCGGCGCATGCACTCGGTAACCCCGGGCGTGGCCGACCCGCGTTTGAGCCTGTCGTTCTTTGTCGGCTATCGCGGCAATGCCTCCCCTCTGACTTTCTGGAGCTGACATGCTTTCCAACTACCTGGGCGAATTTCTCGCATTGGCCACCATCCACTTTCTCGCCGTGGTTGCACCCGGTCCGGACTTCGCCGTGACCATCCGCCAGAGCGTGCGCTTCGGCCGGCTCGTCGGCATCTGCACTGCGCTGGGCATCGGCGCGGGAATCTCCGTGCACGTGCTGTATACCCTGCTCGGCGTCGGCGCCCTGATGCACACCACGCCGTGGCTGCTGACTGTGGCCAAAGTGGTCGGTGGGGCTTACATCCTCTATCTGGGCGTCAGCCTGATCCGCAGCAAACCGAAGAGCAGCGTCGAAGGCGAAAAAACCGCCGATGAGCCGCTGGTTGAACAATCACTGTTCAAGGCATTCAGCACCGGTTTTCTGACCAACGCGACCAACCCCAAGGCCACGCTGTTTTTCCTGGCCATCTTCACCACGATCATCAGCGCCAGCACACCGCTGCAGATTCAGGCGCTCTATGGATTGTGGATGTGCTTCGTCAACGCGCTGTGGTTTGTGATCGTCGCGCTGTTCTTCTCCAGCAACAAAGTGCGCCTGCTGTTCATGCGCCTCGGACATTGGTTCGAGCGCAGCATGGGCGTCATTCTGATTCTGTTCGCCGGACGCCTGATGCTGTCGATGTAACTCGCACAAAAAAGTCCCGGTATCAGTTACCGGGACTTTTTCATTTGTGCGCCTCTTTTGCATTTCTGTGCGACAGATCAAGTTTGTGACTCCCTCTTCACCTGCTCATGGTGGTAGGTTGCAAAATGTTTCTGCCGCAAGCGTCAGACATATTTTCCCAATCTCTAGCAAAGGAATGCCTGTTACATGGTCTTTTCCCTGAAAAAACTGGCCGCTGCCACGCTCGTCATGGCCAGCCTCACAGCGTTCACCAGCGCCGCACAAGCCAACATCACTGCCGAGCAAAGCGCGGCAATCCTGAAATCCTTCGACGGCAAGAGCTTGACGGATTTCCGCAGCTTCCTTGGCAGCCTGGCGCAAAGCAATCTGGCCAAGACGGATAAGCTCAACCCGTCCATCAGCGCCTTCCTCGACAACAAGACTCTGAACGCCGAACAGCAGAATGAAATTCACCGTCTGCTGGGCATTTATACCCGCATGAAATATGGCAAGGCCGCGCTGGAAACCCTGCGCCAACTCGTCGAGATCCCGACCTTCCGCAAGGACGGCGTGGAGCAACACGACAACCCGGAATTCATCAAGATTGCCGGCGAGATCCAGAAACTCGCCGAATCCTTCGGTTTGAAATTCCGCAATGTCGATAACCGTGTCTACGAAATTTCTCTGGACGGCAAAGGCGACGAAGTCGTCGGCATTCATGCCCACGCCGATGTGGTGCCGGTGACGCCGGAAAACTGGGTGCTGAAGGACGGCACCAAACTCGACCCGTTCAAAGTCACGCTGATTGGCGATCGCATGTACGGTCGCGGCACCGAGGATGACAAGAACGCTATCGTCGTGGCGCTGTACGCCATGAAAGTGATCAAGGACGAGAAACTGCCACTGGCGCGTAACTTCAAGTTGCTGGTCGACACCACTGAAGAAACCAGCGGCGATGCCATTCCTTATTACTTCGAACGCAACCCGACGCCGAACTACAACATGGCGCTGGACGGCGGTTATCCGGTGGTGATCGCCGAAAAAGGTTACGGCACCGTCATGGCCAACTTTGCCAAACGCAAAGGTGAAGGCAACGGTGCGGAAATCATTTCGATGACCGGCGGCAAAGCGACCAACCAGATTCCGTCCGCTTCGGTGGTCACACTGGTAACCGACAAGCCAGCCGAGCTCGCCGCCAGTCTGCAAAAAGCCGGCGACGCTTATGCCAAGGCCAACGGCGGCGATTTCGAAGTCGCGGCAAAGGTTGATGGCAAAGACGTCAAACTGACCGTGACGGGGGTTTCTGCGCACTCCTCCGAACCAGAGTCCGGCGTCAACCCGGTCGCGCGGATGCTGAGCTTCATCAACAGCCTGGACGGCAAAGTCGCGCTCAAGCACAACCAGTTCACCGATGCCGCGCGTTATGCCGATGACAACTGGGGCCTGGACTACCTGGGCAAAAAACTCGGCGTGGGCTTCTCCGACTCGTTCATGGGGCCACTGACCACCTCGCTGACCTACGTCGGTGAGGATGACAAAACCTTCAAACTGGCGGTGAATCTGCGCGTACCGAAGGGCAAGTCTCCGGAAAAGCTCAAGGCTGAGATCGCCGAAAAGCTGGACGCCTGGAGCAAGAAGACTCACGTGGCCGTGGCGTTCGACTACTCAGTGGCCGAACCGATGTATCGCAACCCCGAGGGTGAGTGGGTCAAGGCGCTGCTTGCCGTAGCCAGCGAAAACCTCGGCATGAAGTCGGAATTCGGTACTTCCGCTGGTGCGACGTCGGTTCACGAATTGCCGAACGGCGTGCAATTCGGCCTGGCGCGACCTGAGGCCAAATACACCGGCCACACCGATGGCGAATTCAAGACCGTCGATCAGTTCCTGCTGGATCTGCAGATCGTCACGGAAATGATGGGGCGTGTCGGGCAGTTGCCGAAGCTTTGAATATCGGTTCAACCCGGTGGTAAAGAAAGGCCCGAGGGTATGCACCCTCGGGCCTTTCTTTCATTGCGTGACCGTGGTCGCTTCCCGGCTGCGGTGGACGAAGCGCCATCCCATCAACACCGTCGCCAGCGTCAACGCAGTGATGAGCCCTGCCCATATCCCTTGCGGCCCCCAGTCCATACCAAACGCCATCAGGCATCCCAGCGGCAGACCTACTCCCCAATAGCAGAAGATCGCCAGCCACATGGGGATTCGCGTGTCCTGCAAACCTCGCAACGCTCCCGCCGCGAGCATCTGCAAGCCATCTGGAAACTGCAAAGCCGCAGCGTAGAGGAGCAGCGTCGAAGCCAGCGCGGTGACTGCGAGATCCGAGCTGTACCAGCCGGCAATCATCTGGTTTCCCAAAAGCATGGCCAACACCGAAAAACTCTGGGTGACAAGAACGATGGCACAGCCTGCGTAAGCCGCCCGCCGCAACGCCCTGAAGTCGCCTCGGCCCAGCGCGTGACCGACCCGCACGGTTGTCGCCTCGGCGACGGCGACCGGGATCATGAAACACAGCTGCGCGAGATTGACTGCGATCTGATGCGCCGCTAGATACGTCGAACCGAGTCGGCCGATGAGTAAAGAGGTAACGATGAAAAGACTGCCCTGGGTCAGAATCGCAATACCAATAGGCACCCCGACACGCAACAATTCCAGAATGCCGGCGCGACACGGCAGATCAAAGCGGGAAAACAATTGCAAATGCGCCAACCGCCTGGAGTGCCAAAGGTACCCGGCAAACAGCAGGGCCTGCAGCCACATCATCGATGCCGAGGCGATGCCAAGGCCTTGAGCGCCCAACTCCGGAAAACCCAGCTTGCCATTGGTCAGTACGTAACCCAGTGGCGCCAGCAACAGCAAACCACCAAAGCTCAAAACCATGGTCGGGCGCATCCAGTGCATTCCTTCGCACAGATAGCGCATGCAGAAAAACAAGGTCAGCGCCGGACTACCCCAACGCACCGCGTGCAGAAAGTCCTGCGCGCCGGGAATCATCTGCGGCGCAATCCCCGCCGGTGCCAATAGTGCGGGAGCGACACTGAGGAATCCGAACATCAAAAGCCCCATGAACAGCGCCAACCACAGTGCCTGACGAAAAACCGGGCCGATTTCGCTTATCCGTTCCGCCCCGTGCAAACGTGCGACCGAAGCGGTCAGCGCAATCAGCGTACCGATCGGCACCAGCATCGGCAGCCACAACAACGCAGTGCCCAAAGTCACTGCCGCCAGGGTATCGGTGCCATGGTTGCCGGCGATCAGGTTGTCAACGAAGGCGATAAGCCCGGCACTGACATGCCCGATGACCAACGGCAACGCCAGCCAGACGGTGGCCCGTATTTCTCGCAACGCGCCAACAGTGGCAGTTTTTTGAAACATTGAATGAGATCCTCAGATTCGACTGGCCGGTGCTGGCGTCATAGCCAGGGACGGCGTCGTTATCTCAGAATTGATCCTGCGCTGGCTGTCGGCTGCTTCCGAGTTTCACGGAATCGCTGTAGGAAAGTTGTAACAGAGCGCGGCAGGTACAAAACGCGCACAAACAAAAACGCCGATCATCACTGATCGGCGTTTTTGTGAAATTGGAGCGGGAAACGAGACTCGAACTCGCGACCCCGACCTTGGCAAGGTCGTGCTCTACCAACTGAGCTATTCCCGCAAATGGCGTCCCCTAGGGGACTCGAACCCCTGTTACCGCCGTGAAAGGGCGGTGTCCTAGGCCACTAGACGAAGGGGACACGCTACCCGGAACACATGGTGTGTGTTTCGGTGTCCAGATCCGCATCCGAAGACTTGGTTCTGGTTTCACTCAGCACCGCCCGAAAGCACTGCTGTTTAAAAATGGAGCGGGAAACGAGACTCGAACTCGCGACCCCGACCTTGGCAAGGTCGTGCTCTACCAACTGAGCTATTCCCGCATTGGCGTCCCCTAGGGGACTCGAACCCCTGTTACCGCCGTGAAAGGGCGGTGTCCTAGGCCACTAGACGAAGGGGACACACTACAACATTCACTCCCTGCCGCGTTTCGCTGTGTGCTTTACGCTGCAAGTGGCGCGCATTCTATGGATGGATTGAGGGGTCGTCAACCCCCTGATATAAATTTATTTAAATCAATGACTTCGACCTGGATTACGGGCCGCGTAGGGCTTTTCCGTCGTCCGAAACCTGACGCCTATATTCCGCCACTCGCCAAGGCGTTATAGTCCACCGCACAGTGATGGCAATCTGCACATCAAGCGCCAGCATTCATCTATACAGCTGGCGGCCGATACAGATTGCAACAGCCGATCAAACCCGTCGAGCGGCGCTAGGCGCCTAAATGCCCAGCCACTACACTCGCATGCGAACCCTATAAAGAGGTCTTACCGGTGACACCACTCATGATCACCCTGCTAGTCGTAGCCGGGATCGCAATTCTGATCGCCATTGGCTACATGAACCATGTGGTGGAAAACAACAAACTGGAGAAGGCCCGCACCAAAGTCGAACTCAACGACCGCCTGCGCCGCTGCGGCGAACTGACCGAAACCTTCCCCGGCCAGTTCATGACCCCTGCGCTCAAGCTACTGCTGACCCGCCTGGAACTCAACGTCTGCCAGCGCCTGCTCAATCTGGAAAAAACCAGCGCAACCACCAAGGCCCGCATCACCGAACTAAACGCGTTGGTGGCCCAAGGCGAATCGATCCCGGTCAACAACCCGCCGGCACCGATCCTGACTGAAGCCAAAGCCAAAGACGTGCGCTTCCTCCTCGAAGCCCTGCACGGCCAGATCACCCGCGCCGCCCACGACGGTTTCCTGCCACCGAACGAGGCCAAGCAGTGGATTCGCGAAGTGCGCCACATCCTCGTGCTGCTGCACATCGAATTCTTCAACAACCTCGGCCAACAGTCCCTGCAACAAAACCAACCCGGCCAGGCCCGTCTCGCCTTCGAACGCGGCGTGCAATATCTGCGCAAACAGCAGGACCCGCAGATGTATGCCGAGCAACTGCAATACCTGGAAAAACTCCTTGCCCGTGCCAATGCCCAGGTCATGGACAAGATTGCCCCGGTTGAAGGTGAAGAGAACCAATTGACTGCCGGTTTGAAGGATGTCGAAGCGGATGCGGACTGGAAGAAGAAAGTGATTTACGACTGAGTCGGGAATACTGATAAAGAAGCCACCGTTATTGGTGGCTTTTTTGTGGGCGACTTGAAAGAGGAGGTGAATTGAAGACCGCTTTCGCGAGCAGGCTCGCTCCCACATTGGGAAGCAGTGTTCTCAGCTAAAAATCGGTCGGCTGTCAGGCCGCCTTCGCTGGCAAGCCAGCTCCCACAGAAAAGCAAAAGCGGATATTCACCCAAACCCCAAGAGCCTGGTCAGCCCAAAGGCCGCCAAGACTCAAAGCCGAAAATGCCCAACCATCGAGCGCAACTCCCCGCCCAACTGCGCCAGCTCAACACTCGAAGCCGCATTCCCACGCATGGCCACGGAAGAGTGATCCGCGCTCGCACGAATCTGCGTAACACTGCGATTGATCTCCTCCGCCACTGAACTCTGCTCCTCCGCCGCCGCCGCGATCTGCTGATTCATCTGCTGAATCAACGACACCGCCGCCGCAATACTCCCCAGCGCACTCTCGGTCTGCAACGCATCACTGACCGCCAGCTTCACCAGCTCGCCACTGCTGCGAATCTGCTGCACCGACGACTGCGCCGCCGCTCGCAAGGCGCTGACCAAGCGCTCGATCTCCTCGGTCGATTGCTGCGTGCGCCGCGCCAGTGCACGCACTTCATCGGCCACCACCGCAAACCCCCTGCCCTGCTCGCCGGCCCGCGCTGCTTCGATCGCCGCGTTCAGCGCCAACAGATTGGTCTGCTCGGCCACGCTCTTGATCACCTCAAGCACCGTGCCGATATTCTGGATCTCGGCACTGAGGCTCTCGATGCTGGAACTGGCCGAGGTCGCTGAATCCGCCAACTGCTCGATCCGCGCCATGCTCTGGCGCACCACCTGCTGGCCGCTCTCGACCTTGTCATCCGCCGTCTGCGCCGCCAGCGCCGCCTCTTCGGCATTGCGCGCAACGTCATGCACGGTGGCGGTCATCTGGTTCATGGCGGTGGCGACCTGCTCGGTTTCCTCCTTCTGGCTGTTGACCTCCAGATTGGTCTGCTCGGTCACCGCCGACAGCGATTGCGCGGAACCGGCCAAGCGCTCGATCCCGGCCTGCAAGCCGCTGACAATCGTGCCGAGGCCGGCAGCCATCTGCTGCATCGCCAACATCAGCTGACCCATTTCATCGCGGCGCGTCACCTCGACCTTCGCCGTCAGATCACCCGCAGCAATCTGTTGCGCCACACGAATGACACTGCGCAGCGGCGCAACGATCAGGCGCGTGATCAGCCACGCGGCGAGTAATCCGACCAACAAGGCCAGCGCCGAAGAGCCAATGATCAACACCGTATTCTTTTTCAGCTCTGCCTGCATCGAAGCATCTTCGGCGACATAGGCCTGATTGACCCGGTCCACCACCTGCGCCGCGCGCTGATGCAGTTGGTCGTAAACCGTTTTTTCTTGCGCCAGCAAACCGGTGTACTCAGCCAGTTTCTCGTTGAATCCGGCGATATGCCCCGACACTTCGTTGAGCACCGTCAGATAGCCCTCGTCCTTGACCGTGGTTTTCAGCGCCTCGGCCTGCTCCTGTGCTTGCGCGGCCTGTTCGATGTTGCCCTGGCTGGCATTGTCGGCATCGCCCTTGCGGCTCTGATCCAGACGCACCCGCGCTTCGTTCATCGCCTGCAGCATCAGTCGCGAGACCTGACTGACCTGATTGGCCTGTTCGATGAACTGCGCGCCGTCCTTGCCCTCGGTGTCTTTCAACGTATAAGCGCCATCATCGGCCAGCCCGCTCTGCAACACGTCGAGGTTATTGGCCACGCTGGACACCGACCAACTGGCCATCTCCAGCGCAAGGTCCTTGGCCTGGCTCAGCGAGACGAACTCATCGAAGGCCTTGCGATACGCGCCCAGGGCTTGCTCGACATCGCTCATCACCGGCACATTGGCCGGGGAATGTGCCTTGAGCTCGCCGGCAAGAGCGATCAGCCCATCGACGCCTTCGCGCAAGGCATCGGCAGTTTTCGGATTGCCGCGCAGGGCGTATTCCTGCTCGAGCAGGCGCACCTTGAGCAGGCCGCTGTTGAGCGCGGACATCTGCTTCAAGCCGTCGAAACGCAGGCTGATGGTTTGCAGAGACCAGACACCGATCGCCGCGACCAATGCAGTCAGCAGCAAGACCAGCACAAATCCGATACCCAGTTTTTTCGCCATACCGAGGTTGGCAAAACGTCCTTGCACGGCCGAAATCATTGCGCGTAGTCCCCTGCCAAAGTCTGTTGCCGAAGATTCGCAACGGGCTCGAACCAGCACAAGACTCTGGCGTCGGAATAATGGCAAAAAGCTACGCCCGCGTCGTTTTCAGAATGCTGGAGGTCGATCCGCGCAAGTATTGCGAAAAAACTGCCGAGCCCGCGGGTCGCAGGCACAGGCCACATTGATGCGATGCCAATCGCCGGCCTCGCCGCTGGGGCTGAAGGCATCCGCTGCTGACAATACGATTCCGTAGTGCTGCGTTTGCCTGCGCACCGACGCCTGATCGCTTACTCGCGCCCGCGCCCAGATAAACAACCCGCCAACCGGCTTGCCGAACACTTCCCACTCGGCATCTTCCAGGGCCTGCAAGGCCGCCGCGCGATCGGCATTCAAGCGCTGGCGCTGGCGCTGCACCAGTTTGCGATACGCACCGGTCGCCATCAGCCTGGCCAGCACCGCCTCGGCCAGCCTCGAACAGCCGAGGCCGCTGATCATCTTGACCTCGGCCAGGCGCTTCAGCAGTTCGCTGTCAGCCAGAACAAAGCCGACCCGCAACGAACTGCTCAGAGTCTTGGAGAAGCTGCCGACATAAATGACCCGGCCGCCATGGTCCAGCGCCGCCAACCGTGTACCGCTGCCGGTGTGCAGATCAGCGTAGACGTCATCTTCGATCACGCGCAGGTCGTAGGTCTTGCTCAACTGCACGATACGCTGGGCGACCGCAGGCGTCAGGCAGCTGCCGGTGGGATTGTGGTGATGGCTGCCGATGAACAAGGCAGCGGGACGAAACTGACGCAGCACTGACTCGAGCATGTCGATGTCCGGCCCGCTCGGTGTCCGACGCACTTCGAGCATCTGTACGCCGTGCAGGCGCAGCAGGTCAAACAACGGTGCATAACCGGGCGTTTCCACCACCACGCAGTCGCCGGCCTTGAACAGGGTGCGCACGATCAGATCGAGCGCATGACTGGCACCGCTGGTACTCATGAGCCGAGCACTGCAGGCGTCGATATGCAGCAGTTTCAGGCGCTTGGCAATTTGCTCGCGCAACGCTGGCAGGCCCAGCGGCGAGCTGTAGTTGAACAGGCTGGCCATGTCGGTGCGCGCCACCTCGCGTAATGCGTAGCTGAGGTCGTCGGGCTCACGCCAGCTCGGCGGCAAGCCTCCTTGCCCCAATATCAGACGACCCGTCGAAGCGCTCACCTCATCGCACCACGCATGGCGGCCCTCGAACACTGCCAGTTCCGAGTCCGTTTCGCGCAACGGCGGCGAGGCCGCGACGATGAATCCCGCGCCCTGACGCGTGCTCAATACGCCTTGCGAAACCAGGCGCTCGCAGGCTTCGACGACACACGACTGGCTGAGCAGATTACCCCGGGCGATTTGCCGTACGGAGGGCAACCGGGTGGCCGGCGGAATGCCGCTTTGCACGATCCAGTCAGTCATTCCGTCGACAATCTGCTGCACGACCGGCACCATTGCCTGTCGGTCAATTCTCAGTTCCATGAGCTCGCAAACTCCTGTCCGTTTTGCTGGCAGCAGTAAATCACAGCCGCGCCGCCGAGGCTGTGCGACAACGCCGCCAAATGCGGCAGTTCTAACTATTTGATACACATTGTTTAACGGTTTCACGTCTCAGAACGCGAGACACAAAAAAGCCCGCGAGAAGGCGGGCTCCTTGTACAACCGCAACATTCAGAACGCCGTCACGCCACCATCCACCGCCAGCGAGTGGCCCGTCGTGAACGCCGCGCCATCGCTGCACAGATAAAGCACCGCGCTGGCGATTTCCTCGACCTTGCCAATGCGCCCGACCGGGTGCATGGCGTTGGCGAATTCGCCCTTCTTCGGGTCAGCTTCGTAGGCGCGGCGGAACATGTCCGTATCGATCACTGCCGGGCACACTGCGTTGACGCGGATTTTCTTTTTCGCGTATTCGATCGCCGCCGACTTGGTCAGGCCGATCACCGCATGTTTCGATGCCGCGTAGATGCTCATTTTCGGCGCTGCGCCCAGCCCGGCTACCGACGCCGTGTTGACGATCGCGCCACCGCCCTGCGCCAACAGCAACGGCAACTGATACTTCATGCACAGCCAGACGCCTTTGACGTTGACGCCCATGATCGCGTCGAACTCGTCCAGCGTACCGTCGGCGAGTTTGCCCTTCTCGATTTCGATCCCGGCGTTGTTGAAGGCATAGTCGAGACGACCGTAGGTATTGATCACCTCATCCATCAGATTTTTTACATCGCTTTCCACCGTCACGTCGCAGCGCACGAAGGACGCTTCGCCCCCGGCGGTACGAATCAGCGCCACCGTGCCTTCGCCTCCAGCCGCATCCAGGTCAGCCACCACCACTTTCAGGCCTTCGGCGGCAAACGCCAGGGCTGTCGCGCGGCCGATGCCGTAGGCGGCTCCCGTGATTACAACCACCTGACCGGAAAACGTCATGCTCATGGGTATGTCCTCGAATGCAAAAAAACTGGGAGATGTTGGCGTCGCAGCATAGCCAAGGGCAGCGAAAGCACGTCAGCACTATGCAATCGCTGTTTACCGGCGCATGCGCCGCAGTGATGAAACCCGCCGCGTAACCATCACTGCACTGGATCGACTCGCATTCGCCGTATCAGCCAACCTTGCGACATCGCCGTTGAAGAGCTATCAACAAGGCTTCATTCCATTCGAGTGCCTGTCATGACCAACCAGACCAATCGCCAGTTCCTGCTCGCCAAACGCCCGGTGGGCGCCGCGACCCGCGAGACTTTCACTTATCAGGAAGTACCGGTCGGCGAGCCACAGGCAGGACAGATTCTGGTGAAAAACGAATACTTGTCCCTCGACCCGGCCATGCGCGGCTGGATGAACGAAGGCAAGTCCTACATCCCGCCTGTCGGTCTCGGTGAGGTGATGCGCGCACTGGGCGTGGGAAAAGTCATCGCCTCGAACAATCCCGGCTTCGCCGTCGGCGATTACGTCAACGGCGCCCTCGGTGTGCAGGATTATTTCCTCGGCGAGCCGCGCGGTTTCTACAAGGTCGACCCGAAACTCGCGCCATTACCACGCTATCTGTCTGCACTGGGCATGACCGGCATGACCGCCTACTTCGCCCTGCTCGACGTCGGCGCACCGAAAGCCGGTGACACCGTGGTGCTGTCCGGCGCGGCCGGTGCGGTGGGCAGCGTGGCCGGGCAGATCGCCAAGATCAAAGGCTGCCGCGTCGTCGGCATCGCCGGCGGGGCCGACAAGTGCAAATTCCTCATCGACGAACTGGGCTTTGACGGCGCCATCGATTACAAGGCCGAAGACGTCGTGGCCGGTCTGAAGCGCGAATGCCCGAAAGGCGTGGACGTATACTTCGATAACGTCGGTGGCGACATTCTCGACGCGGTGCTGAGCCGCTTGAACATGAAAGCGCGAGTGGTGATCTGCGGCGCGATCAGCCAGTACAACAATAAAGAAGCGGTCAAAGGCCCGGCCAATTACCTGTCACTGCTGGTCAATCGCGCGCGGATGGAAGGTTTCGTGGTGATGGACTACGCCGCGCAGTTCGCCAACGCCGCGCAGGAGATGGCCGGCTGGATGGCCAACGGGCAGCTCAAGAGCAAGGAAGATGTGGTTGAAGGGCTGGAGACGTTTCCGGAGACGCTGATGAAACTGTTCAACGGCGAGAACTTTGGCAAGTTGGTGTTGAAGGTTTAAGGCCAGCCTGAAACCAATGTGGGAGCGAGCCCGCTCGCGAAAGCGGTGGATCAGTCGGTAATGATGCCGACTGACACTTCCTCTTCGCGAGCAGGCTCGCTCCCACAGTTGGATCTTCAGTAAGGTTCAGGCGATTTCCGCTACAACCGCCGCCAACGCCTGCGCCGGATCTGCCGCCTGGCTGATCGGACGGCCGATCACCAGATAATCGGAACCGGCATCCAGCGCCTGACGCGGGGTCAGAATGCGCCGTTGATCGTCCTGCGCGCTGCCGGCCGGGCGAATCCCCGGGGTCACCAGTTGCAGCGACGGGTGCGCGGTTTTCAGCGCCGACGCTTCCAGCGCCGAACACACCAGACCGTCCATCCCGGCCTTCTCGGCCAGCGCCGCCAGACGCAGCACTTGTTCCTGCGGCTCGATATCCAGACCGATACCGGCCAGATCCTCGCGCTCCATGCTGGTCAGCACGGTCACACCAATCAACAACGGTTGCAGACCACTGCGCTTGTCCAGCTCCTCGCGGCAGGCTGCCATCATGCGCAGACCGCCGGAGCAGTGCACATTGACCATCCACACACCCATCTCGGCAGCGGCTTTCACGGCCATCGCGGTGGTGTTGGGGATGTCGTGGAATTTGAGATCCAGAAACACTTCAAACCCCTTGTCACGCAGGGTGCCGACGATTTCCGCCGCGCAACTGGTGAACAGTTCCTTGCCCACTTTGACCCGGCACAGCTTCGGGTCCAACTGGTCGGCCAGCTTCAGTGCGGCGTCACGGGTGGGGAAATCCAGGGCGACGATGATAGGAGTCTGGCAGGCGGACATGGATGGGCTCTCAGGCTGGTCGAAAACGGCGCGCATTGTAGCGGAACCGGCGGCAGCGCGGCACCCGATGATAGGTAAATCGTCGCGCTGGCGGTTATCAGCTTAGCCGGCGCGGCTATTGTGTCGACTCCGATACACAACCGACACGCCCGCAACACGCACCCGGGTTAGCCTCGCCCGGCGCAACACGTCCTTACAACAGCACTTCCCGCCTCCCGGCCGGACGCCTATGCTGAAACCACCACTGGCAGCGAACAGCCCCATGCACAACACCCCGACAACCGTGACGGATGAAAGCAAAGACGACAAGCGCTGGAGCATCCGCGCGCTGATCGTCGATGATGACGTGCCGATCCGCGAGCTGATGATCGATTACCTCGCCCGTTTCAACATTCACGCCAGCGGCGTCACCGACGGTGCGGCGATGCGCCAGGCGCTGCAGGGGGAACATTTCGACGTCATCGTCCTCGACCTGATGCTGCCCGGCGAAGACGGTCTGTCGCTGTGTCGCTGGCTGCGCGCCGAATCGGCCATCCCGATCCTGATGCTCACCGCCCGCTGCGAACCCACCGACCGCATCATCGGCCTCGAACTGGGCGCCGACGATTACATGGCCAAGCCGTTCGAACCGCGCGAACTGGTCGCCCGCATCCAGACCATCCTGCGCCGCGTGCGCGACGACCGCAGCGAACAGCGCGCGAACATTCGCTTCGACAACTGGCGCCTCAACAGCGTCCTGCGCCAAGTGGTCGCCGACAATGGCCTGGTAGTGCCCTTGTCCAACGCCGAATTCCGCCTGCTCTGGGTCTTCATCGAACGCCCGCGCCGCGTGCTCAGCCGCGAACAACTGCTCGACGCCGCTCGCGGTCGCTCGATCGAAGCCTTCGACCGCAGCATCGACCTGCTGGTCTCGCGCCTGCGACAGAAACTCGGCGACGACTCGAAAGCCCCGCAACTGATCAAGACCGTGCGCGGCGAGGGTTACCTGTTCGACGCACGGGACATCGGTTGATGAAGGCGCGCTTCGACACCCTGTTCGGTCGCCTGTTCGGGGTGCTGTTCGTGGCGATTGTCCTGGCGCACCTGCTGGCCTTCGCCTGGTTCAGGCTCTACGGCCCTCCTCCGCCCCCACCACCGCCAGAGTTCTCAACGAACATCGACGGCCAGCCGCCGATGCACGACTCCGCTTACCCACCGAGGCAAGCACGCCCTTGGTTCGGTGGGCCGGTGGTGCCGCTGACCTTTCAGTTCATCACCCTGATGATTGCCGCATGGTACGGCGCCAAGCTGCTCAGCCGGCCGATCCAGCGCCTGAGCGACGCCGCCGAGCGCCTGAGCGAAGACCTCGACAGCGACCCCCTCGACCAATCCGGCCCGCGCGAAGCCCGGCAAGCGGCGCACACCTTCAACCTCATGCAACGGCGCATCCGCGAACAGGTCCAGCAACGCGCGCGCATGCTCGGCGCCGTCTCCCACGACCTGCGCACGCCACTGTCACGCCTGAAACTGCGCCTGGAAAACATCAGCGACGACAAGCTGCAAAGCCAGATGCGCCAGGATCTGGACGACATGATCGGCATGCTCGACGCCACCCTCACCTATCTGCACGAACAACGCACCAGCGAAGCCTTGCAGTTGCTGGACGTGCAGGCGCTGGTCGAATCGCTGTGCGAAAACGCCCAGGACCAGGGCGCCGATGTACAGGTCAGCGGCCACTGCTCGCCTTTGCCAGTACAACCGATGGCGCTGCGCTCGTGCATCAACAACCTGCTGGACAACGCCCTGCGTTACGCCGGACAGGCGCAGATTGAACTGTTGGAACAGCGTGAGGAATTGCTGATTCGGGTGATTGATCACGGGCCGGGGATTGCTGAGGACCAGCGTGAAGCCGTGTTTGAACCGTTCTACCGACTGGAAGGCTCGCGTAACCGCAACTCCGGCGGCGTAGGACTGGGCATGACCATCGCCCGCGAAGCCGCGCAGCGGTTGGGTGGGCAATTGAATCTGGAGGAAACACCGGGGGGTGGGCTGACCGCCATTGTCCGGTTGCCACGGGGCTGAGGCCCAGCCGACTTGAAGTGTGAGCGAGCCTGCTCGCGAAAGCGTCTGATGATTCAATGCATCTGTTGAATGTATCGGCCTCTTCGCGAGCAGGCTCGCTCCCACAATGAAACTGAGTGTATTCGGTAGATATTGGTTGGATGTGAGGGCGCTATCGCTGGCAAGCCAGCTCCCACAGGGATCGTGTGGTTTCAGAGAGAGATGGGTGGCTGCCAGGCCGCCTTCGCGAGCAGGCTCGCTCCCACAATGAAACTGAGTGTATTGGGTAGATTGGTTGGATGTGAGGGCGCTATCGCTGGCAAGCCAGCTCCCACAGGGATCGAGTGGTTTCAGAGAGAGATGGGTTGGCTTTGAGGGCGCCTTCGCGAGCGGGCTCGCTCCCACAATGAAACTGAGTGTATTCGGTAGATTGGTTGGATGTGAGGGCGCTATCGCTGGCAAGCCAGCTCCCACAGGGATCGAGTGGTTTCAGAGAGAGATGGGTTGGCTGTCAGGCCGCCTTCGCGAGCAGGCTCGCTCCCACAATGGAAACTGAGTGTATTCGGTAGATTGGTTGGATGTGAGGGCGCTATCGCTGGCAAGCCAGCTCCCACAGGGATCGAGTGGTTTCAGAGAGAGATGGGTTGGCTGCCAGGCCGCCTTCGCGAGCAGGCTCACTCCTACAGTTTGATCGAGCGCGTCCAGCGAGAAATGGGTCGGCTGTCAGGCCGCCTTTGCGAGCAGGCTCGCTCCCACAAAAGCAAAAGCAAAAGCAAAGCAGCGCAGCTGCCCGCGGCGAAGCCGCACCACTCAACAATGAGCGCAAGCTCAAGTGCTCTTGATCTTGATCCACCGGCGACATCGGAAGGCTGAGTGGAGGGATTGATCCGGGCGTGGGAGCG